>NZ_JBSFHO010000026.1:0-118449 GCF_053597075.1 Streptomyces sp. NPDC001514 | reverse complement strand
GGTCGTGTTCTGGACGTAAAAGCGCCCGCAACTCGCGCGAAGCGCGGTGAGGACCGCAGTCCAGGACACGAGCCCCGGAGCGGACCCGGACGGCACCGACCCGGCACGGGGCACCCCCGACCACCCAGCCCGTCCGGCGCTTGAGGACGGACACCCCGGCCCACCCGGCGGCACCGGGTGCACACGACGGACGCCCTGGCCGCGCCCGCGGTACCGGGTGCACAGCCCGTCCGGCGCTTGAGGACGGACACCTCCGGGCCACCGCGCGGCACCGGGCACACCACGGCCCCGCACCCCCCGGGGGGACACGCGGGGGTCCGGGGGCGTCAGCCCCCGGTACTTCTAGATGCGGGCCAGCACCTGGGTCAGCAGGTCGCCCATGCGCGCAGCGGAGTCGCGGCCCGCCTGGAGGACCTCCTCGTGGTTGAGGGGCTCGCCCGAGAGGCCCGCCGCGAGGTTGGTGACCAGGGAGATGCCCAGCACCTCCGCGCCCGCCTCGCGCGCCGCGATCGCCTCCAGGACCGTGGACATGCCGACGAGGTCGCCGCCCATCACACGGACCATGTTGATCTCGGCCGGGGTCTCGTAGTGCGGGCCGGGGAACTGGACGTACACGCCCTCCTCCAGCGTCGCGTCGACCTCCTTGCACAGCGCGCGCAGCCGCGGCGAGTACAGGTCGGTCAGGTCCACGAAGTTCGCGCCGACGATCGGCGACGCCGCGGTCAGGTTGATGTGGTCGCTGATCAGGACGGGCTGGCCGGGGCGCATGCCCTCCCGCAGACCGCCGCAGCCGTTCGTCAGCACGACGGTCTTGCAGCCCGCGGCGACGGCGGTGCGCACGCCGTGCGCGACGGCGGCGACGCCACGGCCCTCGTAGTAGTGCGTACGGCCGAGGAAGACCAGTGCGCGCTTTTCGCCGATCTTGTACGAGCGGATCTTGCCGCCGTGGCCCTCGACGGCGGGCGGCGGGAAGCCGGGCAGCTCGGTGACCGGGAACTCGACCTCGGGCGCGCCGAGGGCGTCGACGGCCGGCGCCCAGCCGGAGCCCATCACCAGGGCGACGTCGTGGGTCTCGGCGCCCGTGAGCTCGCGCAGGCGTGCGGCGGCGTCGGTGGCCGCGGCGTGGGGGTCCGGGTGGGTAACAGAAACGTTCACGGGAAAAGGGTATCCCGTTAAGCCCTACGCGCGTAGATGACGATGCTCACGACTCTGCAGCGCTTTCCTCGTCGTAACGCACAAGAGGCCACGCACACACGTCGCCGCGACACATCGCCACGACACGTCGCCGTGACCGCGCGGCATCAGCACGGACGCTTGCGCAGCTCCATCACATAGTCGTGCGGCGCGCCTGCCGACTCGGCCGCGTCGGCGATCTCGCCCAGGTAGCGCGCCGAGGGCAGCCCGCCCTCGTACCCGTTCAGGACGTACACCCATGCGGGCTCCTCGCCGTCCAGCGTGTGCACCCGCACCCGCATCCGCCGGTATATGTCGAGGCCGACACCCTCCCAGCGGTCCATGGAGTCCTCGTCCAGCGGGGCGATGTCGTACAGCGCGACGAAGACCTGGGAGCGCGGCGCTTCCACGATGGTGGCCAGGGCCCCTTCCCACCCCATCTGCTCGCCGCCGAACGTCAGCCGCCAGCCGTTGAGCCAGCCCGTGCCGCGCAGCGGGGAGTGCGGGGCGCGGCGGGTCATCAGCCGCGCGTCGAGGTTGCCGGCGTACGCGGCGTAGAGCGACATGGGATCGAGGGTACGGGAGGGGGAGCGGTGACCGCCCGTCACGATCCCCCGGCCCGGCCCCGGCGGGTTCTCGGGCGGCGGATACCCGACGGGTACGAAGGCCCCGGCGCGAAGCACCTTGAAGCGTGCGGGACAATGGGCTGGACGGAGAGCACCCGGCAGAGCGAGAGCGCGAGGCGTAACCCCAGTGACCCGGATCGTGATCATCGGTGGCGGACCCGGCGGATACGAGGCGGCCCTGGTGGGCGCCCAACTCGGCGCGGAGGTGACCGTCGTCGACTGCGACGGCCTCGGCGGAGCGTCCGTCCTCACCGACTGCGTACCCTCGAAGACCCTGATCGCCACCGCCGAGGTGATGACCAACTTCGACTCCTCGCACGAGGAGCTCGGCATCATCGTCGCGGACGACACCCCGCACATCGAGCAGGCCGCCCGGATCGTCGGCGTGGACCTCGGCAAGGTCAACCGACGCGTGAAGCGGCTCGCGCTCGCCCAGTCCCACGACATCACCGCATCCGTCACGCGTGCGGGCGCCCGCGTCATGCGCGGCCGCGGCCGGCTCGACGGGCGGCAGGCCATGGACGGCTCCCGCCAGGTGGTCGTCACCGCGGCGGACGGCAGCGAGGAGCGGCTCACGGCCGACGCCGTGCTGATCGCGACCGGTGGCCACCCGCGCGAGATCCCGGACGCACAGCCCGACGGGGAGCGCATCCTCAACTGGACCCAGGTGTACGACCTGACCGAGCTCCCCGAGGAGCTCATCGTGGTCGGTTCGGGTGTCACGGGTGCCGAGTTCGCCGGTGCGTACCAGGCGCTGGGCTCCCGGGTCACCCTCGTCTCCTCGCGCGACCGCGTGCTCCCGGGCGAGGACCCGGACGCCGCGGCCGTCCTGGAGGACGTGTTCCGGCGCCGCGGCATGAACGTCATGGCCCGCTCCCGTGCCCAGTCCGCCAAGCGTGTCGGCGACCGCGTCGAGGTGACCCTGGCCGACGGCCGCGTCATCTCCGGCACGCACTGCCTCATGGCCGTCGGCGCGATCCCCAACTCCGCGGGGATGGGCCTGGAGGAGGCCGGGGTCCGCCTCACCGAGTCCGGCCACATCTGGACCGACAAGGTCTCCCGCACCTCCGCGCCGGGCGTGTACGCCGCCGGGGACGTCACCGGGGTCTTCGCTCTCGCCTCGGTCGCCGCGATGCAGGGCCGGATCGCGATGTATCACTTCCTGGGCGACGCGGTGGCCCCGCTGAACCTCAAGACGGTCTCCTCGAACGTCTTCACCGACCCCGAGATCGCGACCGTCGGCTACACCCAGGCGGACGTCGACGGCGGTGTGATCGACGCCCGTGTCGTCAAGCTGCCGCTGCTGCGCAACCCGCGCGCGAAGATGCAGGGCATCCGGGACGGTTTCGTCAAGATCTTCTGCCGCCCCGGCACCGGAATCGTCGTCGGTGGTGTGGTCGTGTCCCCCCGCGCATCGGAACTGATCCACCCCATCTCGATCGCGGTCGACAACAATCTGACGGTCGAACAGATCGCAAACGCTTTCACCGTGTACCCCTCGCTGTCGGGCTCGATCGCGGAGGTCGCGCGCCAGTTGCACACGAGGAAGACCACGAGCGTGGTGTAAGGCGGGTCATTCGCCGTCAAGCGGGACGATCTCCCGACCCCGTTGCGGCGTGGCCATACCACTTTTCGATCCGCAGTGTGTGCAACTTCGCTAATTCGGCGCAAAGCGCTGAAAAATATCGGCCGCTGGGGTTACTGTCAGTTTCGTGTTCGCTGCAGAACGTCGTCAATTGATCCTCGAAATGGTGCGGGCCAACGGGGCGGTTTCGCTCCGTGAGCTCGCCCGCGTCGTCCAGACCTCCGAAGTGACCGTACGGCGCGACGTGCGGGCACTGGAGGCAGAAGGACTCCTCGACCGCCGGCATGGCGGTGCGGTATTGCCGGGCGGATTCACGCGAGAGTCCGGCTTCCCGCAGAAATCCCATCTCGCGACCGCGGAGAAGACGGCCATCGCCGACGCAGCCGCGGCCCTGGTCGAAGAAGGCGAGGCCATCGTGGTCGGCGCGGGGACGACCACGCAGGAGCTGGCGCGCCGGCTCGCGCGGGTCCCGGGGCTGACCGTGGTCACCAATTCCCTGCTGGTGGCGCAGGCGCTGGCGCATGCGAACCGTGTCGAGGTCGTCATGACCGGGGGCACGCTGCGTGGCTCGAATTATGCGCTGGTCGGGAGCGGGGCGGAGCAGTCGCTGCAGGGGCTTCGGGTCTCCCGTGCGTTCCTCTCCGGCAGTGGTCTGACCGCCGAGCGCGGGCTGTCCACGTCCAACATGCTGTCGGCGAGTGTGGACCGGGCGCTGGTCCAGGCCGCGGCGGAGGTGGTGGTCCTCGCGGACCACACCAAGCTGGGCACGGACACGATGTTCCAGACGGTGCCGACGGATGTGATCACGCGGCTGGTGACGGACGAGCCGCCACCGCACGACGAGCGGGCGGCGACGGAGCTCCAGGCGCTGGCGGACCAGGGAGTGCAGGTCGCGGTGGCGGGCGGCGGCGAGAGTGCGCGCCCTCGCCGTGAGGTCCCGCTCCCCGGCCAGCGCCGCACCCACCCGGGTCTGCGCCCGGCCCCCGCGGCGACGTCCCTCACGGCGGACCAGCCGGATCGCCCGCGCGTGGCGGACCTCCGGCGCCGCTGACGCTTTCGGGGGCGGGTGCGTTTCTCCCCCACCCCGCCCCTTCCCGAAACCCGGGGGCTACGCCCCCAGCGCCCCCTCCGGGGGAAGGCTTCCGGGGCTGACGCCCCCGAGCCCCGTTACGGCAGCTTCGCGCCGCGAGACGCGGGACCGCCCCCCTTGCCCCCGCCCGATGCGGCAGCTTCGCGCCGCGGACGGGTGGGCTGCTGCAGGGGTTGCTTGGGGTCGGTGCCCCCCGTCGCGCCCGGTTGTGGCGGCTTCGCGCCGCGAGACGCGACCCCCGTTGCGGCAGTTTTGCGCCGCGGGTGGGTGGGCTGCAGGGTTGCTGGAGGTTGGTGCCCCCCCGTGCTCGGTTGTGGGCGGCTTTGCGGGGCGAGACGTGGGACGGACCCCGGCCGTTGTTGCGGCAGGCTTGCGTCGCGGGTGGGCTGCGGTTGGCCCCCGTGCTCGGTTGTGTGGCGGCTTTGTGCGGGCGAGACGAGGGACGGCCCTTGCCCCGTTGCGGCAGCTTCGCGCCGCGGGCGGGTGGGCTGCAGGGTTGCTGGGGGCTGGCGCCCCCCGTGCTCGGTTGTGGCGGCTTTGCTGGGCGAGACGTGGGACGGCCCGGCCGTTTGTTGCGGCAGTTTTGCGTCGCGGGTGGCTGCGGTTGGCCCCCCGTGCTCGGTTGTGTGGCGGCTTCGTGCGGGCGAGACGAGGGACAGCCCTTGCCCCGATGCGGCAGCTTCGCGCCGCGGGCGGGTGGGCTGCAGGGTTGCTGGGGGTTGGTCCCCCGGGGCCCGGTTGCGGCGGCGTTGCGCCGCGAGACGCGCGACCGGCCCCGCCCCCGTTGCGGCAGCTTCGCGCCGCGGGCCGTACCGCTACGTTTGTGGGCAGTCGTTCCGCTGGGGGTCCCCCAGGACGAAGTCCCAGCTAGGGGAGAAATGGGGGAAGAAACCACCCACCCGGCTGCTGAGGGCGACGACCCCGCCACCCACCGGCGGTGGTCGTGGACCGCGACCGGGTCAGGGGCGGAGGCCGCGGAGGGTCAGGGTCAGGAGGCGGTCGGGGAGGTCGGGGTCGGTGGGGGCCTGTTCCGCGGCCAGGGCGATCGCGTTCGTGAGCTGCATGAGGTCGTCGATCGACACGTCGGCGCGGACCGTGCCGGCCTCCTGGGCCCGTTCCAGCAGTTGGGCGCCGGCTTCGAGGAGGGGGACGCTGCACTGGGACAGGGACGCGGACATGAGGGCTCGCGCAACACCCCGGTACTCACCCGCATGGGTGATGATGGCGCGCAGCCACTCCACGAGCGCCGCGCACGGCTGCTCCGCCGAGGCCAACTCCCTCGACCGCTCCAGCAGCGACGCCAGGGCCTCCTGGAAGACCGCGTTCATGAGCGCGTGGCGGTTCGGGAAGTGCCGGTACAGCGTCCCGATGCCCACGCCCGCCCGCCGAGCGATGTCCTCGAGCGACGCGTCCGTACCGTGTTCCGCGAACGCGGCACGCGCCTCGACGAGCAGCCGCTCGTAGTTGCGGCGCGCGTCGGCCCGCATCGGCCGTGCCGTACCCGCCTCCGTACCCGCCTCCGTGCTCGTGCTCGTGGTCATGGCATCCAGGATGCCGTATGCCCCTGCGCCCATACGCCCCTGCGCCCCTACGCACGTGTGGGCCCGCCGGGCTTACCCGGCAGGCCCACACGGAGACGAAGATCCGAAGGCTCAGTCCTTGATCTCGCAGATCACCGCGCCGGACGTGAGCGACGCGCCCACCTCCGCCGCCAGGCCCTTGATCGTCCCGGAACGGTGCGCGTTCAGCGGCTGTTCCATCTTCATCGCCTCGAGTACGACGACGAGGTCGCCCTCCTTGACCTCCTGGCCCTCCTCGACCGCGACCTTGACGATCGTGCCCTGCATCGGGCTGGCGAGGGTGTCGCCGGAGGCGGCCGGGCCGGACTTCTTCGCCACGCGGCGCTTCGGCTTCGCGCCGCCCGCCGCGGCGGTACGCGCGAGCGTCATGCCCAGCGACGACGGCAGTGAGACCTCCAGGCGCTTGCCGCCGACCTCGACCACGACGGTCTCGCGGCCCGGCTCCTCCTCCGTCTCCTCGCCGACGGGCGCGGAGAAGGCCGGGATCTCGTTGACGAACTCGGTCTCGATCCAGCGGGTGTGGACCGTGAACGGGGTGCCGTCGGTGGGGGCGAACGCCGGATCGGCGACGACCGCACGGTGGAACGGGATGGCGGTGGCCATGCCCTCGACGTTGAACTCGGCCAGGGCGCGGGCCGCGCGCTGGAGCGCCTGCTCACGGGTGGCGCCCGTGACGATCAGTTTGGCCAGCAGGGAGTCCCAGGCCGGGCCGATGACGCTGCCGGACTCGACACCGGCGTCCAGGCGGACACCGGGGCCGGACGGCGGCGCGAAGACGGTGACGGTGCCGGGCGCCGGAAGGAAGTTGCGGCCCGGGTCCTCGCCGTTGATGCGGAACTCGAACGAGTGCCCGCGCAGCGCCGGGTCGTCGTAGCCCAGCTCCTCGCCGTCGGCGATCCGGAACATCTCGCGGACCAGGTCGATGCCGGTGACCTCTTCGGTGACCGGGTGCTCCACCTGCAGCCGGGTGTTGACCTCCAGGAAGGAGATCGTGCCGTCCGTGCCGACGAGGAACTCGACGGTGCCGGCGCCGACGTAACCGGCCTCCTTGAGGATGGCCTTGGAGGCGCGGTACAGCTCCGCGTTCTGCTCGTCGGTCAGGAACGGCGCGGGCGCCTCCTCGACCAGCTTCTGGTGGCGGCGCTGGAGCGAGCAGTCACGCGTCGACACGACGACGACGTTGCCGTGCCGGTCGGCCAGGCACTGGGTCTCCACGTGCCGCGGCTTGTCCAGGTACCGCTCGACGAAGCACTCACCACGCCCGAAGGCGGCGACCGCCTCGCGCACCGCGGAGTCGTACAGCTCGGGCACTTCCTCCAGCGTGCGGGCGACCTTCAGACCGCGTCCGCCGCCGCCGAAGGCGGCCTTGATGGCGATCGGGAGCCCGTGCTCCTTGGCGAACGCGACGACCTCGTCGGCCCCCGAGACCGGGTCGGGCGTTCCTGCGACGAGCGGGGCCCCGGCACGCTGGGCGATGTGACGGGCCGCCACCTTGTCGCCCAGATCGCGGATCGCGGCCGGCGGCGGGCCGATCCAGGTCAGGCCCGCGTCGATGACGGCCTGCGCGAAATCGGCGTTCTCGGAGAGGAAGCCGTAGCCGGGGTGGATCGCGTCCGCACCCGAATCGGCCGCGGCCTGCAGGACCTTGCCCATGTCCAGGTAGCTGGCCGCCGGGGTGTCACCGCCCAGGGCGAACGCCTCGTCGGCCGCGCGGACGTGCAGTGCGTCACGGTCCGGATCGGCGTAGACGGCTACGCTCGCGATCCCGGCGTCCCGGCATGCACGGGCAACGCGGACAGCGATCTCGCCTCGGTTGGCGATGAGCACCTTGCGCACGATGGCTCCCTCCTTGCTGTGTTGATCCCGGGGGATACCACCCCCGGTGTGCGGCTACGCCGCGGGCCGGCCTCCGGCCGGGCTCGTTCACCCGGCCGAAGCACTCGGCGGGTCACCGCGCCGAAGACTTCGCTGAAACACGCTGAGTTTAGGGACTACCGACACGACGTTTCGACCCGTTCCCAGTCGTGAGCTTGCCCACACGGAGGGTGATTCGGGACGCATCCATGCCGCGAAACCCCTTGTCGCACCACGGTACGCCGGGTTCCTGCTGTGCAGCGTAGCCCTCGGATGTGGCCAAGGTCTCTGCGCAGGCGTTCAGCGGCGCGACACGTTTCTTTGTCGAGTCCCTACGAATGGCCGAATGATTCTTTGCCCGTGTCCGGGCCCTTGTCCGGAGGTTTACCCGTTAGTAGCGTTCGCGGTGTCGTTCGTACTGCAGGTAACAGACGCTGAGAACCGGACCGGAACTGAGGGGTGGGCGCTGTGGCGCGCAGACCGGTGGCCGTGGTGGCCGCGCTCGTGCTCTTCCTGGAAGCCGTGGGAATCGTGGCGATCAACGGGATCCTCGCCACGGTCGTGGACAACCAGAGCATGTCCCTGGACGGCCTGGACCCCGACGTGATGTCGACCAGCACCTGGGTGATGGGCGGCGTCTTCGGCGCCTACCTCGCCGCCTGCGGACTGATCCTGCTGCTCGCCGGTCTGCGCGACCGCGCACCGGGCCGGTTCGCGCGTGTCCTGCTGATCGTCTGCGCGGTCGTGAACGGCGTACTGGGCGCGCTCTGCGTCGGCCTGGTCGGCTGGTCCGCCTTCGCGTTCATGATGGTCGTGCTGGGGCTGATCGTGCTGTCCCTGGTGGCGTACGGGGATTACGAGAAGAGCGAGCCGGACGGTCGGGCGCCGACGGACGAGTCGGCCCCGGCGCCGACGGACGGAACCGCGCCCGCCTAGGGGACCCGCCTGGACCCGGACCGGGTGCTACGCCTCGTCGCGCTCGACCCAGAGGTCCGTGATGCGGATCCCCAGCTCGCCGAGCAGCTGCCGCAGCAGCGGCAGCGACAGGCCGATGACATTGCCGTGGTCGCCCTCGATCGAGTCGACAAACGGCGCCGAGCGGCCGTCCAGCGTGAACGCGCCCGCCACGTGCAGCGGTTCGCCGCTCCCGACGTACGCGGCGATCTCGTCGTCCGTCGGGTCGCCGAAGTTCACGGTCGTGGAGGCGGTCGCGGAGGCGCGGCGGCCGGTGGCGGTGTCGATGAGGCAGTGGCCGGTGCGCAGGATGCCCGCGCGGCCGCGCATCGACTTCCAGCGGGCCGTGGCCTCCTCCGCGTCGGCCGGCTTGCCGAGGGCCTCGCCGTCGAGCTCCAGCACGGAGTCGCAGCCGATGACCAGTGCCCCGCCGGCTTCGTCGCGGCCCGCGACCGCGGCGGCCTTCGCCTCGGCGAGCACCAGGGCCAGCTCGCCCGGGGTCGGGGCGGTCAGGGCGTCCTCGTCGACACCGCTGACGATCACCTCGGGGGCCAGTCCGGCGTTCCGGAGCAGGGCGAGGCGGGCGGGGGAGGCGGAGGCGAGGACGACACGGCGGCGCGACTGAACGGTCATGCGGGCCATCGTAGGGGGACGAGGCGGGGGCGGGCCCCGGTCCGGGGATCCCGTCGGCCGAGGCCGGCTCGGCGCAGGCGGACTCGGCGCAGACCGGTTCAGCGCAGCCCGACGGCGAACATCGCGACGATCATCGCGAGCGCCAGCAGAATTCCCGCGCGGCGCATCATCGCCTGCATGTCGCGCATTTCCTTTGGAGGCTCGTTCTCCGGGTCGGACCACAGCATGCTCTCGATCGTGCTGCGGTCACGCCCGGGGCGCCTGAGTATCCGTACTCAGGCGCCCCGGTGACAACGGACTCATCACGGGCCGGCGAGGCCGTGGTGAAGCTCCTGTCGTGGTGAAGTTCTGTGGGTGGACGCGTCCGTTTCCGAGCCCTTACCCCGGCCAGAACGTGCGCGTCCACGCCCGCGGGCCCGGCCGCAGTGCCCGTGCCCGCGCGATGCGTGCCGGATCCGACCACTCCTCCGGCACCCGGGGCGCGCCGGACGCGGCGGAAGCCGTCGCCGCGGCGCGCGCCTGGACCACCGCCAGTGCGGCGGCCAGCTCCTCCGGGGTCGGGTTGCCCCGTACGACTTTGATCACAGCGGCTCCTCTCGGTCCGGAGGGTTACAGGGGGATGTTGCCGTGCTTCTTCGGAGGAAGATTTTCCCGCTTCGTCCGCAGCTGACGCAGGCCCCTCACGATCTGCGCGCGGGTGTCCGACGGCATGACCACCGCGTCGATGTAGCCGCGCTCGGCCGCGATGTACGGGTTGAGGAGGGTGTCCTCGTACTCCGTGATCAGCTCGGCACGGACCGCTTCCTGTGCCTCCGCGTCACCGGCGGCCGCGATCGTGCGGCGGTGCAGGATGTTCACCGCGCCCTGCGCGCCCATGACCGCGATCTGCGCGGTCGGCCAGGCGAGGTTCAGATCGGCGCCGAGGTGCTTGGAACCCATGACGTCGTACGCGCCGCCGAAGGCCTTCCGCGTGATCACGGTGATCAGCGGAACGGTCGCCTCCGCATAGGCGTAGATCAGCTTGGCGCCGCGCCGGATGATGCCGCCGTACTCCTGGTCCACGCCCGGCAGGAAGCCGGGGACGTCCACGAAGGTCAGCACCGGGACGTTGAACGCGTCGCAGGTGCGCACGAAGCGCGCGGCCTTCTCGCTCGCGTTGATGTCGAGACAGCCCGCGAACTGCATCGGCTGGTTGGCGACGATGCCGACCGGGAAGCCCTCGACGCGCCCGAAACCCGTGAGGATGTTCGGCGCGAACATCGCCTGCGTCTCCAGGAATTCGCCGTCGTCCAGCACATGCTCGATGACCGTGTGCATGTCGTACGGCTGGTTGGCGCTGTCCGGGATCAGCGTGTCCAGCTCGCGGTCCTCGTCGGTGAGGTCGAGGAGGGCCTCCTCGGGGAAGGCCGGCGGCTCGGACAGGTTGTTCGACGGCAGGTACGAGAGGAGGGACTTGACGTAGTCGATCGCGTCCTTCTCGTCGCCCGCCATGTGGTGCGCGACACCGGACGTGGTGTTGTGCGTACGGGCGCCGCCCAGCTCCTCGAAGCCCACGTCCTCACCGGTGACCGTCTTGATGACGTCGGGTCCGGTGATGAACATGTGCGAGGTCTGGTCGACCATCACCGTGAAGTCGGTGATCGCGGGGGAGTAGACCGCGCCGCCCGCGCACGGGCCGACGATCAGCGAGATCTGCGGGATCACACCGGAGGCGTGGGTGTTGCGGCGGAAGATCTCGCCGTACATGCCGAGGGCCATGACGCCCTCCTGGATGCGGGCGCCGCCGGAGTCGTTGATGCCGACGACCGGGCAGCCGGTCTTCAGCGCGAAGTCCATCACCTTCATGATCTTCTGGCCGAAGACCTCGCCCAGGGAGCCGCCGAGGACCGTGAAGTCCTGGGAGAACACCGCGACGGGGCGGCCGTCGACCGTGCCGTAGCCGGTGACCACTCCATCGCCGTACGGGCGGTTCTTCTCCATGCCGAAATCGGTGGAGCGGTGCCGGGCGAACTCGTCCAGCTCGACGAACGACCCCTCGTCCAGGAGCAGTTCGATGCGCTCACGGGCCGTCAGCTTGCCCTTGGCATGCTGCTTCTCGACCGCGCGCGAGGAGCCCGCGTGCGTCGCCTCGTCGATGCGGCGCTGGAAATCGGCGAGCTTGCCAGCGGTGGTGTGGATGTCGATCTTTTGGGGCTCTGCCGGCTCGGACATCGCGATGCGGCTCCCTGCCTGGTCACGGGGGATGTTGGGTAGTGGCTACTGACTCGTAGCGTATCGGCGCGGATACGGTTCGGCAGTGCGGCGTTTGCCACACCCGGGTGCGCTTGCGTGGGTGACGCGCCGTGGTTTTCTCCCTGCCCTGCCGCACGCGCCCCCGCCCCGCCTGACGCGCCCCCTGGTTCGCGTCTCCGGGGTCGGAGAGGCCAAGCTGGGCGGCATGACGCCTCCCGCCGATCCCGAAGGCCGCTGGTCCGATCTCGACCGGCCCCCGCTGAACGCATCCGCGCTGCGCCGCGCCCTGCTGCGTCCGGGCGGCCTGTGGACCTCGCTCGACATCGTCGAGTCGACCGGCTCCACCAACTCCGACCTCGCGGCGCGAGCCGCCGACGCCCCCGGGCTCCCCCAGGGCGCCGTGCTCGTCGCCGAGGAGCAGACCGCGGGGCGCGGTCGCCTCGACCGCAACTGGACGGCGCCCGCGCGCTCCGGGCTCTTCCTCTCCGTACTGCTCAAGCCCGATGTGCCGGTCGAGCGCTGGGGCTGGCTGCCGCTGCTCACCGGTGTCGCGGCCGCGACCGGGCTGGCCCGCGCCGCGGGCACCGACTTCGCCCTCAAGTGGCCGAACGACCTGCTGGTCAAGGTCGGCGGCGAGCACCGCAAGACCGGCGGCATCCTCGCCGAGCGCATCGGGAACGACGGCGTCGTCATCGGGATCGGCATCAACGTCACTCTGCGCGAGGACGAGCTGCCGGTTCCCGGGGCGGGCTCCCTCGCCCTCGCCGATGCCGTCTCCACCGACCGCGACCCGCTGCTGAGGGCGCTGCTGCGTTCGCTCGAGCACTGGTACGGGGAGTGGTGCGCCGCGAACGGCGACCCGCATCTCTCGCGGCTCCAGGAGACGTACGCGGCGGGCTGCTCGACCCTGGGCCTCACGGTCCGTGCCGAGCTGCCCGGCGGCCGTACGCTCACCGGCGAGGCGGTCGCCATAGACGGCGACGGACGGCTGGTGCTGACCACCCCGGACGGCGAGGATCACCCCATCGGGGCGGGCGACATCGTCCACCTGCGCCCGGGCGGCTAGGCCCTGTCCGGCCGATCTTGCCGGGCTCGCGTGCCCTGGCACCAGACCCCGCTCGCTGATCCGGCCTGATCGACCGGACAGGACCTGGCTAGGGGGTCGGCCGCGGGGCGGCTGATGCCAGGGGGTGCGCGCAGCTGCAAGGCCGAGGTGGGGCCCGCCTGCGGCAGGGAGAAATCGACGCGATGGGGGCACCTCCGTGCCCGAACGGCTACGGGGAGTCGTTGACCGACGACAACGTGGCCGGCGGCACCCCCGGCGTGAACTCCGGGGGAGCCTGCCGGGGCGCGCGAGCCCGGCAAGATCCACAAGACACCCCCTGACCGGCCAGGGCACGGGGACGTGAGCTAGGGCACACCTGCCGTATCGTTGAGGCCGCGCCGGGGGTTCGCGGCATGCGCGGACCGGCACGGCATGACAGATCGGCAGGGCAGTGCGCAGGGAACGGGCAGGAGGCGGCCGGTGACCGTCGACGACACGACTTCCGGTTCCGGCGCGGGCGCTTCCGGATCCTCCGGTGGGTCTGGCGCGTCCTCGGGCGGTCCCGGCGGCTCGGGCGGATGGGGCGGTCCCGGCGGCTCCGCGGGCTCAGATGGGGCCGGTGGCTCCGCGGGCTCGGTTGGAGCCGGTGGCTCCCGGGGTTCCGGCGGATCGGCCGGATCGAGCGGTCAGGGTGACTCCGGCGGCTCGGGCGGATCGGGTGGCCCCGGCGGCTTCGCGGCCTCGGGTGGAGCCGGTGGCTCCCGGGGTTCCGGCGGATCGGGCGGACGCAGACAGCAGTCGTCGGACTCGCACCCGACCCCGCACCACGAGGTCGACCACACGGCCGAGCCCACCAAGGACCCGCTCGCCATCCGCCTGGAGCAACTGATCCTCGGCGCCGACCGCCGCTACACCCCCTTCCAGGCCGCCCGCACGGCCGGGGTCTCCATGGATCTCGCCTCTCGCTTCTGGCGGGCCATGGGCTTCGCCGACATCGGCCAGGCCAAGGCCCTCACCGAGGCCGACGTCCTCGCCCTGCGCCGCCTCGCCGGTCTTGTCGAGGCCGGGCTGCTGAGCGAGCCCATGGCCGTACAGGTGGCCCGCTCGACGGGACAGACCACGGCACGGCTCGCCGAGTGGCAGATCGACTCCTTCCTGGAGGGCCTGACCGAGCCGCCGGAGCCGGGGATGACCCGTACCGAGGTCACGTATCCCCTGGTCGAGCTGCTGCTGCCGGAGCTGGAGGAGTTCCTTGTGTACGTCTGGCGGCGCCAGCTCGCCGCCGCGACCGGCCGGGTCGTCCAGGCCGCGGACGACGAGGAGATGGTCGACCGGCGGCTCGCTGTCGGCTTCGCGGACCTCGTCGGCTTCACACGGCTGACCCGCCGGCTGGAGGAGGAGGAGCTCGGCGAGCTGGTCGAGTCGTTCGAGACGACCTGCGCGGACCTGGTCGCCGCGCACGGCGGCCGGCTGATCAAGACCCTCGGCGACGAGGTGCTGTACGCGGCGGACGACGCGGGTACGGCGGCGGAGATCGCGCTGCGGCTGATCGAGACGATGACGCACGACGAGTCGATGCCGGCGCTGCGGGTCGGTATCGCGTTCGGGACGGTCACGACCCGGATGGGCGATGTCTTCGGGACGACGGTGAACCTGGCGAGCCGGCTCACCTCGATAGCGCCGAAGGACGCGGTGCTGGTGGACGGGGCCTTCGCGGAGGAGCTGTCGCGCACGGGCGACGCGCCGGTGTCGGAGGCGCAGGCGGCCGAGGAGGCTGCCGAGGCCGAGAAGAACGGCGAGGAGCCGGCCTCCCTGCCGAAGTACCGCTTCGCGCTGCAGCCCATGTGGCAGCGGCCCGTGCGCGGGCTCGGTGTGGTGGAGCCCTGGCTGCTGACGAGGCGGTCCACCTAGGTCCTGTCCGGCCGATCTTGCCGGGCTCGCGTGCCCTGGCACCGCACCTCGCTGCGTTGTCGTCGGTCACCGACTCCCCCGTAGCCCTTCGGGCACGGGAGGTGCCCCCACCGCGTCGATTTCCTCCTCCGCCTTGCGATGTACGGCACCAGACCCCGCTCACTGATCCGGCCTGATCGACCGGACAGGACCTAGGATCCTCCCGGTGAACCACCGTTAACCCACCGGGAGGCTTTGATCATGTCCGAGCAGCGCTTCGGGGAGTTCGTCGTCGTACGCCGCCATGGGGACGGGCACGTCGCGGAACTCGTACTCGACCGGCCCAAGGCGATGAACGCGGTCTCCACGGACATGGCGCGGTCGATCGGCGCGGCGTGCGAGGCCCTGTCGGCGGACTCGACGGTACGGGTGACCGTGCTGACGTCCTCGAACGAGCGGGCCTTCTGCGTGGGCGCCGACCTCAAGGAGCGGAACTCCTTCACGGACGCGGAGTTGGTGCGGCAGCGGCCGACCGCCCGTGCGGCGTACACCGGGGTGCTGGAGCTCCCGATGCCGACGATCGCGGCGGTGCACGGCTTCGCGCTGGGCGGCGGGTTCGAGCTGGCGCTCGCCTGCGATCTGATCGTGGCCGACGACACGGCCGTGGTGGGCCTGCCGGAGGTCTCGGTGGGCGTCATCCCCGGCGGCGGCGGTACGCAGCTGCTGCCGCGTCGGGTGGGTGCGGCGCGGGCCGCGGAGCTGATCTTCTCGGCGCGTCGGGTGGAGGGTCCGGAGGCGAGGGCCCTGGGCCTGGTGGACGAACTGGTGGCGGCCGGCCGTGACCGCGAGCGCGCCCTGGCCATGGCGGAGACGATCGCGGCCAACTCCCCGGTGGGCCTGCGGGCGGCCAAGCGGGCGCTGCGGCTCGGGCACGGTCTCGACCTGCGGGCCGGTCTGGAGGTCGAGGACGCGGCGTGGCGGTCGGTGGCGTTCTCGGGCGACCGGGCCGAGGGTGTCGCGGCCTTCAACGAGAAGCGCAAGCCGGAGTGGCCCGGGGAGTGATATTGCCTCAATTGTCCCTAAGCTGGGGTGATGGGTGAGGATGTGCGACTGCGAGCCGTTGTGGCGCTCGCACAGTCGATGGCCGCCGCGCACACTCCGCGGGAGTCGTGGCGGGCGGCCGCGATGGGCGCGTGCTCCGCGCTGACCGGGAGCTTTGCCGCGCTGTCGGTCTGGGAGCGGGACCACGGCCGGCTGAAGGTGCTCGTCAACGCGGGGGAAAGGGCCGCGGACGAGGAGGAGTTTCCGGACGGGGAAACGTATCCCGTGTACCGCTTCCCGGAGATCACGGAATTTCTGCACGAGCAGTGGGCGGGGGGCGGTGCGCCGCGCGCGTGGGTCGAGACGGCGGAAGGCCCGGCCACCGGCGAACACGGGTACAGCCACCAGCGCGTCGACGCGCTGCGGCAGCGGGGGCGGGGCTGCTGCGTCGTCGCGCCGATCGTGCTGCACGGGCGGGCGTGGGGCGAGCTGTACGTGGCCAGGGCGGTGGGGCAGCCCGTGTTCGACCGGGACGACGCGGACTTCGCGACGGTGCTGGCGTCGGTCGTGGCGGCGGGGATCGCGCAGCAGGAGCGCCTGGAGGAGGTGCGGCGACTCGCCTTCACGGACCCGCTGACCGGGCTCGCGAACCGGCGCGCCGTCGACGTACGGCTCGACGAGGCGATCGAGCGGTACCGGGCGGACGGGGCGGTGGTCTCGCTGGTGGTCTGCGACCTGAACGGCCTGAAACGGGTCAACGACACGCTTGGCCATGCGACGGGCGACCGCCTGCTGGAGCGATTCGGCTCGGTGTTGTCGCTGTGCGGCGCGATGCTGCCGGGGGCGCTGGCGGCGCGGCTCGGCGGTGACGAGTTCTGTCTGCTGACGGTGGGGCCGACGGCGGACGAGGTGGTGAAGGTCGCGGACGAACTCTGCGAGCGGGCGGGTGAGTTGAAACTGGGTGAGGGCGTGGCGTGCGGTGTCGCATCGACGGGCGACCCCATCGGTGCCGTACGGTCCGCCCGCCGGCTCTTCCGTCTCGCGGACGCGGCGCAGTACCGCGCGAAGGCGGCGAGGTCGCGTGGGCCGGTGGTGGCGGGGCGCGACGAGACGGTCCTCTCCCTCGCGGACACCCCGCCGTCCACCCCGCAGGACCGCCGCCGCTTCCGCGACGCGCGTCACCCATGACGGGGGCGGCACCCACGGCGCACGCCCCCGGGCCGGTGTAAGGAGTCCCTCCGCCGAGGGGTGGTGACAGAAAGGGATTCAATCCGTAGGGTGCTGAATATGGATATGCACACTGTCGTGGTGGGGACATCCGGGACCACCGTCGAGGATGTCATCGCCGTCGCCCGCGGCAACGCCCGCATCGAGCTCTCCGAGGACGCCCTCACCGCGCTCGCCGCCGCGCGCGGGATCGTGGACGCGCTGGCCGCGAAGCCCGAGCCGGTGTACGGGGTGTCGACCGGGTTCGGTGCGCTCGCGACCCGGCACATCGGTCATGAGCTGCGCGCCCAGCTCCAGCGCAACATCGTGCGGTCGCACGCCGCCGGCATGGGCCCGCGCGTCGAGCGCGAGGTCGTCCGCGCGCTGATGTTCCTGCGACTGAAGACCGTGGCCTCCGGGCACACCGGTGTACGCCCCGAGGTCGCGCAGACCATGGCGGACGTGCTCAACGCCGGGATCACCCCCGTCGTCCACGAGTACGGCTCGCTCGGCTGCTCCGGCGACCTCGCCCCGCTGTCCCACTGCGCGCTGACGCTCATGGGGGAGGGCGACGCGGAGGGCCCCGACGGCACCGTCCGCCCCGCCGGCGAGCTCCTCGCCGCCCATGGCATCGCTCCCGTCGAGCTGCGCGAGAAGGAGGGCCTCGCCCTCCTCAACGGCACCGACGGCATGCTCGGCATGCTGATCATGGCCATCGCCGACCTGAAGCAGCTCTACACCTCCGCCGACATCACCGCCGCCCTCTCGCTGGAGGCGCTGCTCGGTACGGACAAGGTCCTCGCCCCCGAACTGCATGCCATCCGCCCCCACCCCGGCCAGGCCGCCTCCGCCGCCAACATGAGCGCCGTGCTCAAGGGCTCCGAGCTCACCGGCCACTTCCAGGAGGAGGAGGCGCCCCGCGTCCAGGACGCGTACTCGGTGCGCTGCGCGCCCCAGGTCGCGGGCGCCGGACGCGACACCCTGGCGCACGCCCTGCTCGTCGCCGAGCGTGAGCTCGCCTCCGCCGTCGACAACCCGGTCGTGCTCCCCGACGGACGCGTCGAGTCCAACGGCAACTTCCACGGCGCCCCCGTCGCGTACGTCCTGGACTTCCTCGCCATCGCCGCCGCCGACCTCGGGTCCATCGCCGAGCGCCGCACCGACCGGCTCCTCGACAAGAACCGCTCCCACGGCCTGCCGCCCTTCCTCGCCGACGACGCCGGCGTCGACTCGGGTCTGATGATCGCCCAGTACACGCAGGCCGCGCTGGTGAGCGAGATGAAGCGGCTGGCCGTCCCGGCCTCCGCCGACTCCATCCCGTCCTCCGCCATGCAGGAGGACCACGTCTCCATGGGCTGGTCGGCCGCCCGCAAGCTGCGCACGGCCGTCGGCAACCTCACCCGGATCATCGCGGTGGAGCTGTACGCCTCGACCCGCGCGATCGAGCTGCGGCGCGGCCTCACCCCGGCCCCCGCTTCGCAGGCGGCCATCGCGGCGCTGCGCGCGGCGGGCGTCGAGGGCCCCGGCCCGGACCGCTTCCTCGCGCCCGATCTCGCGGCCGCGGAGGCGTTCGTACGGGACGGAGAGCTCGTCGCGGCCGTGGAGCCGGTGACCGGCCCGCTGGCGTGATCGCTGCGTACGGTCAGTAGATACGCGCGCTCAGTAGATACGCGCGCCCTGGCGCACGGCGAAGGTCACGAACCCCGCGCCGATGCCCAGGAAGGTCACGCCGCCGATCAGGTACGGCGTCGTGTCCACGCTGCCCGTCTCGGCGAGGCGCAGCTCCTCGGAGCCGCCCTGCCGGGACGCGGCAGCGGATGCGGAGCCGGCCGCGGACTCGGCCGCGGACTCGGCTGCAGAGGCGGAAGCGGAAGTTCCGGAAGACTGTCCGGCCCCCTCGGCGTCAGCCGTCGCGTTCGCCGAGGGGACGAACCACAGCGCGCAGAGCAGGGTGCCTGCCGCGGTAGCGGTCAGCAGCGGGCGGCGAGCGACGGACACGGAATCGATCCCCCTTGTGACAACGGCTAATTGGCCGTCTGCGGTGATGCTGCCGCGATGCTAGTGAAAGCAGCGGGTCGCAGGAAAGCCCGGGTGCCACGGGGCCTACGCTCCGTCGTATGACCACTTCTGAGACATCACGCTATGTGCGCCTACACGTCGAATTGGTACTCGAGGTCGCGGAACCGGAAGCCCTGACCGGCGCCGCGCTGGAGCGCGTCGAGGGGGACGACTACATGCCCGACGGCGAGCGCACCCACGCCCGCTCCGCCGTGTACGAGGACTCCGCCGAGGCGCTCGCCTATCTCATCGACCCCTTCGATCTGGTCAGCGAGGTCCCCGGGATCGAGCTCGCCCAGGCGTCCTGGAGCTGCGAGCAGATCGACTACGACCCCGATGCCGAGGAGTGGGATCTCGACGAGGAGGATGAGGGCGTCGAGGACGAGGACGAGGACGAAGGTGGCAGCACACGGTCGTAACACGCCGTGGCCGCAGCGCAACGGGCCCGGGATCGCCGCACCGCGAACCGGGGCCCGTTCGCATCCGTGCATCTCTTGGGAGGACCGGTCGTGCAATCCGGTTCCCCTGAGCGGGAACCGGCGCCCCCGGATACGCGTCGATCAGTGGTGTTGCCCACATCTTTCCTCAGATGTGGAACCGGACGGACCTTTCTGGGTCTTCTTGAAAGAGTTGGCAGGGAATCGGCAACGATGGAGAAGCGTGTGATGACGGACAGCAAGCGGCGCAAGAGGCTCATGGCCGCGTCCGCAATGCTCGGCGGCGTGCTGGTGCTCACCGGCTGCAGCAGTAGCAGTGCCGACTCGGGTGCCTCCGCCGAGAGCTCGAAGAAGTCACAGGAGCAGGTGGACGAGGCGGCCGCGAAGGACGCGTCGGACGCCCGAATAGTCATCTCGCCCAAGAACGGCGCGACCAACACCTCCATCAACAAGGACGCCAAGGTCACCGTCAGTGCCGGCACGCTCACCGAGGTCACCATGACCACGGCCGCCGGCGAGGCCGTCAAGGGCACGCTCGCCGCGGACGGCAAGAGCTGGCAGCCCGACGGCCAGCTGGAGCGCGCGACCACCTACAAGATCGCCGCCACCGCCAAGGACTCCAAGGGCCGCGAGGCGCACGAGAACGCGTCCTTCACGACCGTCTCGCCCGCGAACAGCTTCATCGGGAACTTCACGCCCGAGGACGGCTCCACGGTCGGCGTCGGCATGCCGGTCTCGATCAACTTCAACAAGGCGATCACGGACCGCAAGGCCGTCCAGTCCGGCATCACCGTCTCCAGCAGCAGCGGCCAGGAGGTCGTCGGCCACTGGTTCAACTCCCAGCGGCTCGACTTCCGCCCCGAGCAGTACTGGCAGGAGGGCTCCTCCGTCACGCTGAAGCTGGACCTCGACGGCGTCGAGGGCGCCGACGGCGTCTTCGGCGTCCAGCAGAAGACGGTCACCTTCACCATCGGCCGCAACCAGGTCTCCACCGTCGACGCCGCCACCAAGACCATGAAGGTCACCCAGGACGGCAAGACGATCAGGACCATCCCGATCTCCGCCGGCTCCCCCGAGAACCCGACCTACAACGGTCAGATGGTGATCTCCGAGAAGTTCAAGGAGACCCGGATGAACGGCGCCACCGTCGGCTTCACGGACGACGACGGCAAGGGCGAGTACGACATCAAGGACGTCCCGCACGCCATGCGGCTGTCCACGTCGGGCACCTTCATCCACGGCAACTACTGGGGCGCCGACTCGATCTTCGGCAGCGCCAACACCAGCCACGGCTGTGTCGGTCTGAACGACGTCAAGGGCGCGGGCGACCCGAACCAGCCGGCCGCCTGGCTCTTCGACAACTCGATCGTCGGTGACGTCGTGATCGTCAAGAACTCCAAGGACAGGACGATCTCCCCCGACAACGGCCTCAACGGCTGGAACCTGAGCTGGGCGCAGTGGAAGGCCGGCTCCGCGGTCTGACGCGCGCGACACGACGACGGCGGCTACCGGGACACCCCGGGAGCCGCCGTCGTCGTATGACCACCGCTCGTACAACGCCGGTTGTATCAACGCCCGTCATGGCAGCGCCCGTCATGGCGACGCGGTTCAACGCCGGTCGATCGCGGCCGCCTCGTCCACTCCCCACTGCGCCAGCAGCCCCAGCGACTCCGCCGACGCCGTCCCCGGCTCCGCGTGGTATGTCACCAGGGACAGGTCGTCGTCGTCCGGCAGCCTCAACGTCTCGTAGGACAGGGTCAGTTCGCCCACCAGCGGATGGCGCAGCCGTTTCGTGCCGTGTCCCTTCTCCAGCACCGTGTGCGCCGCCCACAGTGTGCGGAACTCGTCGCTCTTGACCGACAGTTCGCCGATCAGCGCCGCCAGTTGCGGATCGTCCGGGAAGCAGCCCGCGCACAGCCTCAGCACACTCACCACCTCGACCGCCTTGCCGTCCCAGTCGACGTACAGATCGCGTGCGCCCGGGTCGAGGAACACCAGCCGCGCCATGTTCCGCTCCTCCGGTGCCATCCCCGCGAAGTCGCCGAGCAGCGCCCGCGCCATCCGGTTCCAGCCCAGGATGTCCATCCGCCGCCCGATGAGGAAGGCGGGCACCCCGTCCATCGCGTCGATCAGCATCTGGAGCTGCGGCCGCACCTTCTGCGCCGTTCGCGCCGCCCTTTTCTTCTTCTTCTGGTTCGGCTTCGCGAGATGGACCAGATGGTCGCGCTCCGTGTCCGACAGACGCAGGGCCCGGGCGATCGAGTCGAGTACCTCGATGGACACGTTCTGACCGTGGCCCTGCTCCAGCCGGGTGTAGTACGCGACGGACACGCCCGCCAGCTGCGCCAGCTCCTCGCGGCGCAGCCCGGGCACCCGGCGATGGCGGCCGAACGAGGGCAGGCCCACGTCCTCCGGCTTCAGCCGGGCCCGCCGCGTGTGCAGGAATTCGCTGAGTTCGACGCGCTGGTCCATACCCTCAAGTATTCCGTTCCGCATCCGGAAGGACGCGGTCGAGCCTGACCCTGCTGGTAGTAGGCACGGCGGACGTACGAACGACAGAGACCTGGGTGGCCGGCGGAAACCCGAGCACGCTGGACGCCATGACCACACAAGCTTCCACTGTCCCCGCATACGCAGCCCCCGCTGCCGGCGCCCCGCTGGAGCGCACCACCGTTCCGCGCCGGGCGGTCGGCGACCACGACGTGCTGATCGACATCAAGTACGCCGGCATCTGCCACTCCGACATCCACCAGGCCCGCAACGGCTGGGGCGAGGGCATCTTCCCGATGGTCCCCGGCCACGAGATCGCCGGCATCGTCACGGAGGTGGGCCCGGGCGTCACCAAGTTCGCCGTCGGCGACCGGGTCGGCGTCGGCTGCCTCGTCGACTCCTGCCGTGAGTGCGACAACTGCAAGGCCGGGCTCGAGCAGTACTGCACGGGCGGCGGCGTCTTCACGTACAACGGCCTCGACAAGAACGGGGAGCCGACCTACGGCGGCTACTCCACGCACATCGTCGTGGACGAGGCCTTCACCGTGCACATCCCCGACGGGCTGTCCCTGGACGAGGCCGCGCCGCTGCTGTGCGCCGGGATCACGACCTACTCCCCGCTGCGGCACTGGAACGCCGGCCCCGGCAAGAAGGTCGCCATCGTCGGCCTCGGCGGCCTCGGCCACATGGGCGTCAAGATCGCGCACGCGCTGGGCGCCGAGGTGACCGTGCTGTCGCAGACGCTGCGCAAGAAGGACGACGGACTGCGGTTGGGCGCCGACCACTACTACGCGACCGGCAACGAGGCGACGTTCGAGGCCCTCGCGGGCACCCTCGACCTGATCGTCAACACGGTCTCCGCACCGCTCCCGCTGGACAAGTACCTCGGCCTGCTGAAGACGGACGGGGCTCTGGTGAACGTGGGTGCCCCCGAGGAGCCCGTGTCGCTGAACCTCTTCTCCCTGATCGGCGGGCGCAAGACGCTCGCCGGGTCGGGCATCGGCGGCCTCCCGGAGACCCAGGAGATGCTCGACTTCTGCGCCGAGCACGGGCTGGGCGCGGAGATCGAGGTGATCCGGGCCGACCAGATCAACGAGGCGTACGAGCGGGTGCTGGCGAGTGACGTCCGGTACCGCTTCGTGATCGACATCTCGACGATCTGAGCCACGACGATCCGGGTCACGGCGATCCGGGTCACGGCGATCCGGCTCAACCCGGCGGCTCCAGGAGTACGACCTCCGAGGTAATCGACCGGCCGGGTGGGCCGGGGGCACGATCGGGGCATGAGCGCATACGCCATCGCCAACCTGTTTCCCCCGGCCCGCCTCGACGACGAGGTCTTCACCTACATGGAACGCATCCAGGCCACCCTGGACCCCTACGGCGGCCGCTTCCTCGTGCACGGCGCCCCGCAGCGTGACGTGCGCGAGGGGGAGTGGCCCGCTGCGCTCGTGATCATCGGCTTCCCCTCGATGGACGCAGCCCGCGGCTGGTACGACTCCGAGGCCTACCAGGAGCTCGCCCCGCTGCGCACCCGGCACCTGAGGGGCGACGTCATCCTCATCGACGGCGTTCCACCGGGGTATGAGGCCGCCGAGACCGCCGCGCGCCTCAGGGAGGTGCAGCAGAACGCGGCGTGACCGTTCGGGTTGCGGCCGGGGTCCGGCGGGACGGGAATGGGTGTCCCCGGCCCGGGGTTGACGCACTCAGGGGCGCCACGCCCTCCATGTCACAGGTCCCGCAGACGAGTTGGAGCCCGAGCCATGCCGGTCACGTTCGACGAGAACGTCCGTACCCTGCTGGACGGCACCACGGCCGAGCTCGTCGACGACCCGGACAAGACGCTCCCGTACGAGCTCTCGCACAAGTACCTCGGCATCGACCCGCCCGCGGAGAAGCCGGAGGAGGTCCGTGTCATCGTGCGGATCATCCCGGAACGGGTCATCGGCTTCGCACCGTAGTTGCAGCCTTCGCCGGTGAGCCGCCGGGCGTTCCCCGGTAGGCCCGTTTCACTGCGCGTCGTACTCCTGGTCCGCGTCCGCGTCCTCGTCCTCCTCGTCTCCGTCCGGCTCGAACCCGGAGCGCATCAGCCACAGGGCCGCCTGGTCCGGCCCCACCCACGGCGACGCGCCCGCCGCCGCGCCCAGCGTGTCGAGCATGTGGGCCGTGACGCCCGGGGCCGGCGGCAGATGGGCGGAGAGGATGAGGCCGGGGTTCCGGTCCCGTATCGGCTGGAAGGTGCCGAGGAACTTCCCGGGATCGATGTTCTCCAGCCACGGGCTGTACACCGTGGCCCACAGCATCTGTGTGGCCTGCAGATCCTCGGCGTCGACCTCGCCCACGTCGTCGGCCTCCGCGAGGTCCACGCTGGGCATGGGCCCGCCGAAACAGTCGGAGCTGAAGCACGCCCCCGACCGGTCGTCGAAGAAGGCGATGGTCGTGGGGTTGTCGTAGAGCGGCGGCCGGAAGGCCGTGAGCGTCCTGTCGCCGACGTCCAGGGACTGGCCCGGGTTCAGCAGGTGCAGCCGGTCGAACGGGAGCGGCCGCTCGGCCGACATGTATGCAGCCGTCCCGAACGTACATACGACACGGGCCTCGGGCGCCGCGGCGAGCAGATCGAAGATCCCACCGGTGTGGTCACGGTCCGGGTGCGTCAGCCAGATCCACCGCACATCGGCGGGGTCCAGCACGGACCCGAGCGCTTCCAGAAAGTCCCTGTCGGGCAGCCCGAGCCCGGTGTCGACGACGACGGGCTGCGCGGCGAGCAGCACGAAGGCGTTGACGGACAGATACCCGATCCCCGGCACCGGCAGGCTGTCGCTCAGGACGCCGATGTCGGGGCGGACCTTGTGGATGCGCATAGGTCCATGGTCTGCCCCCGCCCATACCCGCGCACCCCGCACCCGGGCGTGCTGGTGCGGGGGCAGGGTCCGCGGACACGGGCGTCAGTCGATGCGGGCGCAGAGATCGTCGACGGTGCCGTGCGCCATGGTCACGGTCTTGTACCCGGTGGCGCTGATCTCCATGGTGTACGCCCCGTCGATGACGTACAGCCCGCGCGCCAGCGTGCCCCCGCCCTCCCTGAATCCGACGAGTACGGGCCCGAGCACGGACCAGAACTGCGACCCGTCGGCCCGGTACTCGACGACGGCCGTGCCGCTCGCGTCCGCGTCGTAGGAGGTGCCGGTATCGGTGTTCGTGACCCGTACGACCAGATCCCCCGTGTACGCGACGCGCTTCGCGGAGCCGTCGGGACTCCTCTCCAGCACGCGCCGCACGACCTCGTCGACGACGGGCTCGCCGTCGACGGGGAAGTCGCACCGCGCACCCGCGGGCACGCTCCAGGGAGCCGAGGGCGCCGGCTCCCAGCCCGGAGGCGTGACAGTGGCGGCGGCTGTGGAGGCGGTGGCGGCCGAGGCGGGTGCCGCGCTGAGGAGGACGGCGGCGAGCGCCGACAGCGCAACAGTGGTACGTCGCATGGATGCTCCCTGGTGAGGTGGGCTCTGAGGACGACAAGGACCTCAGCGACCTCAGCCTCACCGCGGCCGCTGACCACACTCTCACCACGTCCGCACCGCGGCCATGGTTAGGCTGACACCCGCCATGGAGTTCAAGCTGCTCGGTCCGTTCGAGGCCCGCCACGAGGGACAGCCGATCCTGTTGGGCAGCCGCCGCCAGGAGCGGTGCCTGCTGTCGATCCTGCTGCTCGACGCGGGGAGCGTCGTGACGACCGCCCGCATCGTGGATCTGCTGTGGGACGGGGCGGCGCCCCACTCGGCCCGCGGCACCGTCCACACGTACATCGGAAGACTGCGCGCCGGCCTCGCACCGCACGGGCTCCACATCGCGACGCGGCACGACGGCTATTCCGTGCACCACGACGGACATGTGACGGACGCTCATGAGTTCCGCACCCTCGTCCAGCGTGCGGCCGCTGTCGGGGATCCCGGGGAGCGGCTGCGCTGTTACGACCGGGCCCTGGCGCTGTGGCGCGGTCCGCTGCTCGCCGACGTGGCGGACGACGGGCTGCGCGAGCGGCTCGGCGGCGCACTCTCCGAACTGCGCATGTCCGCCCTTGAGCAGCGAGCCGAGGCCCAGCTCACCATGGGCCTGCACGAACGGGTCCTGGCGGATCTGACCCCGATGGCCCAGGAGCGTCCGGAGCGCGAACGGCTCGTCGCCGCCCAGATGACCGCCCTCTACCGCAGCGGCCGCCGGGCCGACGCCCTCCAGCTCTACCGGCACACCCGAAAGGCCCTGGTGGACGGGCTGGGCATCGAGCCGGGCACCGAGCTGACGACACTCCACGACCGCATCCTGCACGGCGACCCCCGGCTGGACAGGCCACCGGCGCCCCTGTACGCGGTGCGGGTCGACGACGAGTGGCTGCCGTGGAGCACGAGCGGCAATCCGGCACTGGAGTTCTGCAACACATACGCCGGCTGGGGCGAGCGCCACGCGCGGATACCCGGCTCGGACTGGCTGCGCCGCTACGAGACCCTCGCCGTATGGGCCGGTCACATGAACCTGGCGGACGACCACGACGTCACCCGCCTGCGCCGACAGGCCCAGCAGCACCCCGACGAGGCGGCCGCCGCGCTGGACGAGGCCCGCGAGTTCCGTACCCACCTGTACGCCTGCCTGACCGACCCGGACGACGCCCGCGCCTTCAAGGCCGTGGCGGCCCTCGCCCAGGACGCCGCCCGGCTCTCGGTCTTCACCCGCACCGACGACGGCCTCGGCCACTGGCGCCTGCCCCCGTCCGCCGGCCTTCGCCTCCCCGCTCTCGCGACCGCCCGTACCGCCGCCGAACTCCTCGCGGATCCGCGCCGCTTCACGATCCGCACCTGCCCCAGCTCGGACTGCGGCTGGCTCTTCCTCGACGAGGGCGGCCGCCGCCGCTGGTGCAGCCTGTCGACGTGCGGGCGCGAGCGCCCTGGCTCAGGGGCGAGGCAGACGGGATCCACGGTGATGGAGTAGTCCGGCACGTCCGGATCGAGCCGCCGCACGCGCGGGGCCGCACCGCGACAGCTGGGGCCCGCCCACCTCGGCCGCTCGCGCGGACCACACGTCGGTGAGGTCGGTGACCCGGTTCAACTCACCTTCGCCACGCGACCGTTCTCGTGGTCGGAGAGCACTTCGTGGATCACGTGGCGTGCGGTGGCAGCCATCGCCGGGTTCGTGATCCGGTAGTACGAAAGCTCGAGGAGCGCGATCGACAGCGCCCAGCCGCACCCGCGCGCCCAGGTCGCGTCATCGGCGCCCACGGCGATGCGGAAGACGTCCCTCGCATCGGCGTTCAGCAGGCTCCACGCGGCGATCAGGTCGACTGCGGGCTCGCCGACCCCCACGCACCCGAAGTCGATGATCGCCGTCAGCCGGCCACCGCTGACCAGCACATTTCCCGGTGACAGATCTGCGTGCACCCATACGGCCCGGCCCTGCCACTCGGGCGCCCGCAGGGCCGCCTCCCACGCGGCGGTCGCCGAGGCGGTGTCGACGACTCCGTGCAGCTTCTCGATCGCGTCGCGCGTCGCGGCGTCACGTACCGCCAGGGGCTCGTGGCGATACGCGGGCGGCCCGTCCGCCGGATCGATCCGCTGCAGAGCGACGACGAACGCCGCGAGGTCCTTCGCGAGCCTTTCCCGGTCGGTCACGCGGTCGTTGCGCTCCGTGCGCTCCGTGCGCTCCGTGCGCTCCGTGCGGTCCGTGCGGTCCGTGCGGTCGACGGTCGGGTTCTGGCCGTCGAGCCAGGAGTAGACGGACCAGGGCCAGGGGTAGCCCTCGGCGGGCCTGCCCATCCCGATCGGGACGGGAATGGCAACCGGAAGCAACGGGGCGAGGCGCGGCAGCCATCGCTGCTCCCGGTCCACGTCCTCGGCGCCGCCGGCGATGCGAGGGAGTCGTACGGCCATGTCCTCGCCGAGCCTGTAGACGGCGTTGACCGTCCCGGCGGAGTCGACCGCCTCGACGGGAAGCCCCGCCCACTGCGGAAACTGACCGGCGAGCAACCGCCGCACGAGAGACACATCGGTGTCGACCTCGTCGGCGTGCATCTTTCCGGCACCCATGCGCACCCCCGGACTGGACGGAAACCCCCGCACCTTGGGCGACCATGCAAGCGGGCTCGGTCCGACCCGGTCAACTCGATTCCGGCCCGGGGAGGAGTGCCTGGGCGAGGGCTGTACGCTGCGCCGTCCAGGCACATGGGGACGGTGCGGGGCACACGAAGAGGATGCGGAATGGGACGACCAGGTCCGAGAGACGGATGCAGATGACGGTGGTGGCCCTGGGCGCCGGCACCTCCCTGATCCCGGCCGGAACCGGCCTCCTCCTCCTCGTTGCCGCGTGGAACCTCATCACGGCCTTCCGCCGCACCCGGGCCCCAGGGCCCCCGGCGGCGGATCCGACCAGAACGGAGCAGCCCGGTGAGCAGCCGTCCCGAGCCACGCCCCGTCCCTGACCCAGATGCAGAACTGGCACAGGTCCGCCGCCACTTCCGCGACCCCTCGTATGGCTTTGCCGTAGGGCCTGGCTGGCTGCCCCTGGTACTGCTGTGCCATGAAGCGGTCGTGGCGGAATTCCCCGACTACGAGCTTCTGGCGGTGAAGCAGAAGTGGGCAGTCCTCGCATTCCAGGCACACCCTCGCCCGTGGAAGAAGCCCGGCGGCGACTGGACAGTGGCCGAATCTGCCCGGCTGGGTGAGCTGGTGCAGCGGTTCCGTCGGCTCAGCGCAACCGTGTGCGAACGCTGCGGAGAGGCCGGAGGCCTCCGCGACTCGCGCCCGATCGAGCTGACGCTCTGCGACGCCTGCGACTCCGCCGTAGGACCGGACGGTCGCCTGTGGAGTCCTCCGCGCAGCGGTTGACCCGCGGTCGACAGCCGGCCGTTCGTTGCGCTTGCCCGGGTCAGTGACGCAGGTGGGACAGTAGGTCCTCTTCGGCGGGATATGGACGCTCCTGGGGCAGCAGGCGTGCCGCGGAGTCCAGTTCGCCCCGGCTCACGAGTGTGTGGATCTCGCGTGCGAGTCGAGTCACATCGCTGATGGAGACCACCCACTCGTCCGCATAGCGTCGTACGGCCTCACCGGACAGCCCAAGTTGCAGGGAGCGGTACGACAGCGGGCGCATGTGCAGATCCCGCTCGGGGTCCCACTGCACGCGGGTCGGGGCCTGCTTCAGTTGGCGTTGCCAGGTGCGGAGGTCGGGATGCACTCCGTGTACGTAGCTCGACAGGCACGCGTTGCGCAACGCCCATTCGAAACCGTCGCGCGTGATCTCGACAGCCAGGACGGTCTCCTGACCAGCCTTCGTCCCCCAGCCGCAGCGATACATCATCCACAGGAACGACGGCTTGATCCACGTCATCCGGTCCCGTTTCCACATGGTGGGGAAACGGGCCTCACGGGCGGCAGGCAGGCCGATTTCCGGAGTGTATGCCTGGTAGACAGTGATCGTGGATGCCGTGTAGGTCGCACGGATCCCGCGTTGCGGTGCTTCCATGGCGTACAGGGTGCGGCCGGCCGGTTCGAACGGCCATTGATTTTTTGTACGCCCCGTAGAGCTGCAGGAAGCCGCTGCGGTGCCGGGGGACGCGACGGGGCGGCGGCGAACCGTCCCGTCCACGTCACCCCGTCACTCGACTCCTGCCCGGTCCTGCGGCAGTCAGCCGGCCACGGGCAAGGCGGCCGCTATCGCGTCCCGGTCCTTGCGGCCGATCAGCGGGAAGATGATCTTCAGGCCCTTCTCGCTGTCCCCGGAGGAGACGACAAAGGACGAGTTGAGGATGCGCTCCTTGATCTCCGTGCGGACGAGACCGGCGCGCGGGATCGTCATCAGGTGTTCCTCCGGCCGGGCGAACGTCGGGTTCGCCCGGAAGACGAAGATGCGACGGTCGGTCATCGCCAAGTACATGGGGGTCGGCGTCGGGATCACGGACATTGCGCCGCCGCTCATGATCGCCGAGGCTGCCGCGAACACCGCCGTCCGGCGGACGGAGACGGAACTCAGATTCACGATGGTCGCCACCTCGACCTGCTCACCGGGCTCGAGCATGGGGTCGATGGCGGCCAAGAGAAGGCGGCGGCGCTTCCCGTTCATGGGTGGTACTCCTGAAAGGTCGGGCGTGATCAGTACGGGACGCTCCCGTCTGACATGCGAACACTCCGGCTCCCGGGGCGCCGCCGCAGGGTCCCGGTGCCCGGAAAGCGGCCGGGCCGGACTCCCTCGCGAGGCCCGGCCGGCGTGAGTCGTCGGCATACCTTGCCATACGCGGTCAGCGACCCACTGAGATGCCCCTCACGCCTGGATGAGAAGGACGGTGAGCATGGCGGTGGAGTTTCCATGGGCGTCGGCCGGCGTACAGACGGGTGTGGGTGACGCCGGCGCTTACCCCTCCGCCTTCGCGACCCCGATCCCGCGCTGCCATGTGGCCCGTTCCCGGTAGGGATTCAGCTGCACAGCAGAAGAGCCGCGTCGGGCGAGGACGCGGCACGTCATGGGCTGCCCAGTGACAGCTTCACCGCGAAGCCCAGGAACAGGGCGCCCGCCGCGGACGTGGCGGCCGCTGACAGTCGTTTGCGGCGGCGGAAGGCGGCCGCGAGGTGGGTGCCGGTGAAGATCAGCAGTGTGAGGTAGAGGAAGCTCGCCAGCTGGGCGAGGCCGCCGAGCACCGCGAAGGACACTGCCGGGTACGGGTACGCCGGATCCACGAACTGCACGAAGAAGGCGATGAAGAACAGGATCGCCTTCGGGTTGAACAGGCTGATCACCAGGGCCCGGCGGAACGGCCGTTCATCGGAGGCGCGGGACGACGCTTCGTCGGGCGCGGCGGTCAGCTCCCGGCGCGAACGCCACATCGACCAGGCGGCCCGCAGCATCCCGATCGCCAGCCAGGTCAAATAGCCCGCGCCGGCGAATTTCACCACGGCGAAGAGCAGGGCATTGGCCTGGAGGAGCGAGGCGACGCCCGCCGCGGACAGCACCATCAGCACGGTGTCACCGCACCACACACCTGCAGCGGCCTTGTATCCGGTGCGCACACCACGGCGCGCGGCGACCGAGAGCACGTACAGCGAGTTCGGCCCGGGAAGAAGAACGATCAGGACCAGTCCTGCGAGATACGTCGGCAGATCGGTGATACCCAGCATGAGGCGGAGTGTCGCACGCGTGTACGACACTCCGCCTCCTTGTTCCGAATGACGGATACGTGGTCAGAGCGTCCGTCGGCCTGGAGCCGGGCTACTTGTCCGCCGCATCCGGTGCCGGAGCGATACCGGTGGGGCAGGACGCGCCCCAGTTGGTCTCGAACGGGGTACTCAGCTTGACGCCCGTCCCGCCGATCCCGCAGTACCCGCCAGGGTTCTTGTCCAGGTACTGCTGGTGATACGCCTCGGCGGCGTAGAAGGTGCGGCCCTCCGCAGGGAGGATTTCCGTGGTGATCGTCCCGTGGCCGGCGCCCGTGAGGACCTTCTGGTAGGCCTCGCGGGAGGACTCCGCGGCCGCCGCCTGCGCGGCGGAGTGGGTGTAGATCGCCGAGCGGTACTGGGTGCCGACGTCGTTGCCCTGGCGGAAGCCCTGGGTGGGGTTGTGGGACTCCCAGAACAGCTTGAGGAGCTGCTCGTACGGGACGACGCTGGGGTCGAAGACGACGCGGACCGCTTCCGTGTGAGCCGTCAGGCCGGAGCAGACCTCGTCGTACGTCGGGTTCGGGGTGTGGCCGCCCTGGTAGCCGACCAAAGTGGTCCAGACGCCCGGGGTCTGCCAGAACTTGCGCTCCGCGCCCCAGAAACAGCCCAGGCCGAAGTCCGCGACCTCGAGGCCCTCCGGGTACGGGCCCAGGAGGGGGTTGCCGAGGGCCGTGTGGCGGGCGGGGACGTCGAAGGCCGGGGTTTCGCGGCCGCGGAGGGCCTGCTCCGGGGTGGGCAGCTCGGGGACGCGGCGGGACAGGAACATGCGGGGCTCCTCGGGGTGTGGGGTCCGTACACAGGAACGTACGGACCCCGCCAGGGATTCCTCCGCCGGGTCGGCGGCCGGGCCGGCGGCCGGGTCAGCCGGCGTTGCGCACGGTCAGCTCCCGGGCCGCCACGTAGCGCCCCACCGGGTCCGAGGAGTAGTCCCACGGGAACGCACCCGCGTAGCCGTCCACGAGGCGGAACTGCTCCAGTGCCTCCGGGTAGCGGCGCAGCTCCACCAGGTACCAGGTGAGCAGCAGCCGTACTTCGCGCAGCCGCGGGTGGCCGGGGTCGGCCGCCGCCACGTCGGCCGCCAGGGCGTCGACCAGGGCCGACACCTCGGGTGTGCGGTAACCGCGCGATGTGTGGCCGAAGCTCTCGTGCTCGTACCAGCAGATCAGGGGGAGCGCGTGGAGCAGGCTGCCGAGGGGCGCGGACGCGGCGGCGTTCGCGGCGAACTCCGTGGCGAGCTCGACCGAGCCGCGCCACTTCCGGCACCAGTACTGGAGGGCGCTGTAGTGCGCCGAGTAGTGGTACGGGGCGCGCGCGGTGATCTCCGCGAAGAGCTCGCGCATGTCGTCGTGCGGGTAGCGCAGGGCCACGGCGGGCCAGATCTCACAGATGGCGGGTGTCGGGTCGTCGTCCGGGGCGAGCTCTCGGGCGCGTGCCACCTCGGTCCGGGCGCGCAGCATCAGCCGGTGGAAGCCGTCGAACTGTTCCTGGCTGGTCTCCTTGGCCACGGCGCTGCCGCGCACGGTGCCGGCGAGGAAGACCGTGCTCTTGGCGCGTACGACAGCGGCGTCCGCGTCGTCCGGGCGCGCCGCCTCCCAGGCGAGGAGCCAGGCGTCCTCGTCGGCGGCCACGTCGGCGAGCTCGGCGACGTACAGGTTGCGCAGCTCCCAGTCCTTGCCGGCAGAGGCGACCAGCGCGGCCGGGGACTCCCAGTCGCCGGCGCGGGCGGCGGCCAGGGCGGCGGTGAGTTCGGGGGCGCGCGGGCCGGCGTTCTCGCCGTCGATGTGCGCTGCGGGGACGAGGCCGAGTTCGACGGAGCGCTGGTCCGTCCTGAGGTTCGGGGAGGCGGGTGCGGCGGACTTGGCCTTGCGGCGGTTCTTCACGAAGACGTAGACGGCTATGGCGATGACGATCAGGGGGATCAGGCGGGGCATGGAGGGTCCTCGGATGGGGTCAAGAAGGGGCAATGGAGAGGGGGAGCGGGGGAGCGGGAGAGTGGGGGAGTGGGGGGAGGGAGTGGGTGCGATGGGCGACAGGTGATGGGTGGTCAGCGCGCCTGCGTGGCCTGCTCGGCCTGCGCGGCTCCGAGCACAGCCTCGTCACGCTGTCTGCAGTAGCTCTCCGCGGGGTCCGACCTGTACCGCCACGGCAGCGCGCCGATGCAGCCGTCCACCAGCCGGTACTGCTCCAGCGCCGCCTCGTGGCGGCTCTGCAGCGTCAGGTAGTACGCCAGCAGGTGGCGGACCTCGGGCAGGCGCGGGTGGTCGGGGTCGGCCGCGGCCGCGTCGGCCAGGGCGGCGTCGACGAGGGCGTGCATCTCGGGGGTGTTGTCGACCGCCGTGTCGTCCGATTCGTCGTGCTCGAAGTGGGCGATGAGCGGGAGGACCTTGAGCAGGGTGCCCAAGGGCGCGTCGGCGGCCGCGCGGGCGGCGAAGTCGCGGGCCGGCTGCTCCGAGCCGCGCCACTTCGCGCACCAGTACTGCAGCGCCGCGTAGTGCGCCTCGTAGTGGTGCGGGGCACGCGAGGTGACCTGCGTCCAGATCCTGTCCATCTCGGCGTGCGGGTGGCCGAGCCCGAGCGCGGTCCAGATCGCGCCGACGTACGGGGTCGGGTCCTGCGGGGCGAGCGCCGCGGCGCGGGCCGTCTCCTCGCGGGAGGAGGCCAGGGTGCGGTGGAAGCCCTCGAACTGCTCGCCGGTCGTGTACTGCGCGCGCTTGCCGCCGCGGATCCTCCAGGCCAGGAACACGGTGCTGCGCGCCCGCACCGTCGCGGCGTCCGGGTCGCCGGGGTGGGCGGCCTCCCAGGCGAGGAGCCAGGTGTCGTCCTCGGCGGCGTTCTCGGCCAGGCGCCCGCAGACGTAGGAACGGGCTTCCCAGCTCCGGCCGGTCTCCTCCAGGAGGGCTGCGGCGGGCTTCCAGTTCCCGGCCACGGCAGAGGCCAGCGCAGCCGTCAGAGGGGCCGGTTCCGGCCCCGCCTGCTCGGTGTTCTGCCGCTCGGGCGGAAGCAGTCCGAGCGCGGCGGCCTCGTCCGGTAGTTCGTACGGAAGCTCGCCGCGCCAGCCTTCGAGGGCGCCCTGGACGATGGCCTTCAGAAACCAGATCCCGAGCGCCAGCAGCCCGAGGACGATGGGGGTCAGGACGACCCAGAGCACGATCATCACGGCTCAGCCCTCCCGGACAGGCGAGAGGAGGGCGCGCAGCGGCGCCGTGTCCGGTACGTCCGCGACCGCCGCGGCCACGGCCGCGTCCAGGTCGGCGTCCGTGCCGTCGGCGTTCTTCGGCAGGTGCACCGTCGCCGCCTCCGACCACGAGAACTCCCAGCGGAGCCGGTCGTGCGCGCCGAGTTCGGCGAGGGCCATGCTGCTCAGCGCCTTGCGCAGGGAGGGGCGTACGAACTCCCGGAAGGCGCGCCCCTTCGCGGCCGCCGCCTCGTCCGACAGCGGCAGTCGCTGCGCCACCTTCCACAGCTGTCCGTCGTCGATCACCTTCAGCAGCGTGGCCAGGGTCGGCCGCTCCTGGGTGTACATCGCGAGCGCCCGGTGCACCGGGGTGTCGAGCGCGGTCAGCTGCGCCGCCATCGAGCCGTCCAGGAGCTCCTGCCAGTCGGCCGTGCGCCGGAAGGTGAGGACGTCCGGCACGAGCACGGCCTCTTCGAGGTCGGCAACCGTGCGGTCCGGGTCCGCGAGCAGCCCGAGCGCCGCGCCCGGCGCCTCGTCGGTGCGGCCGTCGTCGGGCAGGGCCTCGATCCGGCGGACGCGCTCCGCGATGGGCGGGTGCGAGTCGTAGGGCGATACGGGCTCGGTGGGGAGGTCGGCACGCATCGGGACGAGTTCGAGTTCACGGGCGGTCAGCATCCGGCCGAAGCCGCCGAACACCTCGCCGCGCGGCGGCAGCAGCCGGGCACCGGCGCCCAGCGTCGCGTAGCGCCCCATGTAGAAGTCGTGTGCGGCGTCGAGCGCCGGGATCTCGCGGAGTGCGGCGGCGGTGGCGTCGCGGCCCGCGATCCGGGCGGCGGCCGCGTCGGCGGCGTATTCCTGCCGGCGGGAACCGGCGAGCGTGGCGCGGAAGTAGAGCTTGGCGTACGCCGTGTAGATCTTCGCCATCATCCGGTACGTGATCCCGGCGGCTCCCGTCTCGACGTCCTTGGCCTTCTTGCCCTTGGCGACGGCCTTGGCGTTCTTCTTCTCCTGGCGGGCCTGCTCCTTGGCCCGCGTCCTTGCGGCCCGCTCCTCGAAGTGGGCGATGGTGCGCACCACCTGGGTGCGCCCGCGCCAGGTGAGGGCGGCGAGCCGGGTGTCGGAGTTCGAGAAGTGGCCCAGCTCGTGGGCGAGCACGGCCTTCAGCTGGCCCTCGCTGAGGCCCTGCATCAGCGGTACGCCGAGGTAGAGGCGGCGGGGGCCCGCCAGCAGGCCCAGGAAGCGGGCGTCCTCGGTCACTGCCGCGTTGACATCGCCGGTGAGCACGATCTCGGTGGGCGCGCGGGTGCCCACCTGCTCCGCCAGTTCACGGACCGTCGCCCACAGCCGGGGCTCGTCGGCCTCGGTGACGCGCAGCCCCGCCATGCCCTCGTCCTTGGGCGTGCGCAGCATGAACAGTCCCCGCACGACGGGGATGGCGAGCAGGACGGAGACGACGTAAAGCTTGGCGGCGGCCGCGGTCGGCGCCCACAGGTACAGCGCGTAGTCGATTCCGGCCAGCGCGGCCAGCAGAACGAAGCCGAGCAGATAGAAGCCGGCGAGCAGAATGACGGCGCGCAGTGCACGCAGAGTGGTGCCCATCGGGCGATCCCCCCACGGGAAACGGACATGACGAAGTGGTGTGGGGGGACAGGGAGTATCACCCGGCGATGCAGCAAGTGGCAAGGTGGATTTCCGCTGGTCCGGACGGGTCCGGACGGGTCCGCCGGATGGGTCCGGACGGGACCGGGTGGGACCGGGTGGGACCGGCGAACGGTGTCCTCAGGGGCGGTTCTGTCTCGTCGCCGACGCGGACAGGACCTAGCAGCGTGTCTCAGTGCAGCAGCGTCGCCGGGCTGCCGCCGTTCGCCTCGTACCCCGCGACCGCCAGCGCCCGGTACACCGTGTACGCCGCAGCCGGATCGCCGCTCTGCGTCCACGGCAGCGCCCCGACGTGCCCGTCCACCCGCACCAACTGCTGCATCGCCTCGCCCCAGCGCTCCATCTGCACCAGGAAGAGCACCAGCAGATGCCGTACGTGCGGAAGCACCGGATCGTCCGCGCCGGCGGTCTGCGTCGCGTACAGCGCGCCCTCGACGGCCCGGGTGACGACCGCGCTCTCGTAGAAGCCGGTCACCAGATTGACCTCGGGCAGGTGCTCGTACACCGCGAACAGCGGAAGCGCCGAGAGCAGCGAGCCCTCCGGGGCGCGGGCCGCGGCCGTCGTCGCGAAGTGGTCGGCCTCCTCGCGGGAGCCGTGCCACTTCTCGCACCAGTACTGCAGGGCCGCGAGATGCGCGCCCATGTGCGTCGGTGTGCGGTCGACCACCTTCGCCCACACCTGGTCGAACTCCTCGTGGGAGTAGCCGAGTCCACGGGCCACGGCCAGCTCGACGATGTACGGAACGGGGTCACCCGGCGCCAGCAGGGCGGCCTCGCCGCAGACCGTACGGGCCTCCTCGAGGATGATCCGGAAGTCGTCCGCACCGGCCGACGACGACCGCCACGCCTGCTGCACCAGGAACTCCGCGTGCACGGCCGCGCCGCCCGCGTCCTTCGGGGACTCCGCACGCCACGTGCGCAGCCAGGAGCCGCCCGTGCCCGGCTGCTGCTGGAGCTCCAGCGAGGCCGCGCCCGCGAAGGCCTGCACCCGCTGCCAGCGCTGCTCGTCCTCCTTCGGTGTGCCGGCGAGCAGTTGCGAGGCGGCCCGCCAGTCCTGCGTGCGCTGCACGACGTCGAGGACGTCGAGGAGGTCCTGATCGGGTCCCGGCAGCCGCAGGTCGAGCAGTTCCTGCCGTACGAAGCCGTACGCGGCCGGGTCCGCGGCGTCCGGCGAGCCGGGCGCGGCCGGCCGGATGGCGCCCCGGCGGCGTCGTATCAGCGGACCGATGACCGCGGTGAGCATGGCCATCGCGATCAGGAACCAGAGAATCTCCATGCCGCCATTGTCCCGGACGACGCGGGGTCATTGACCTACCGGGACTAGGCTCGGGCCTCATGAGCGACCAGCATTCCCACCAGCACGGTCACGAGCACGGCTTCGAGACCATCGCCATCCACGCGGGCAACACCGCGGACCCGCTGACCGGCGCGGTCGTCCCGCCCATCTACCAGGTGTCCACGTACAAGCAGGACGGGGTGGGAGGGCTGCGCGGCGGTTACGAGTACAGCCGCAGCGCCAACCCGACCCGGACCGCGCTCGAGGAGAACCTCGCGGCGCTGGAGGGCGGCCGGCGCGGCCTCGCCTTCGCGTCCGGTCTCGCGGCCGAGGACTGCCTCCTGCGCACCCTCCTGGTCCCCGGCGACCATGTGGTCATCCCCAACGACGCGTACGGCGGTACCTTCCGCCTCTTCGCCAAGGTCGTCCAGCGGTGGGGCGTCGAGTACTCCGTCGCCGACACCTCCGACCCGTCGTCGGTACGGGCCGCACTGACCGACCGTACGAAGGTCATCTGGGTCGAGACGCCGTCGAACCCGCTGCTCGGGATCACCGACATCGCCCAGGTCGCGGGCATCGCCCGCGCGGCCGGCGCGAAGCTCGTCGTCGACAACACCTTCGCCAGCCCCTACCTGCAGCAGCCGCTCGCGCTCGGCGCGGACGTGGTGGTGCACTCGCTGACGAAGTACATGGGCGGGCACTCGGACGTCGTCGGCGGCGCGCTGATCACGGCCGACGCCGCGCTCGGTGAGGAGCTGGCGTACCACCAGAACGCGATGGGCGCGGTCGCCGGGCCGTTCGACTCCTGGATCGTGCTCCGCGGCATCAAGACGCTGGCCGTCCGCATGGACCGGCACAGCGCGAACGCGGCACGGATCGCCGAGATGCTGACCAAGCACCCGAAGGTGACCCGCGTCCTCTACCCGGGGCTGCCCGAGCACCCCGGCCACGAGATCGCGGCGAAGCAGATGAAGGACTTCGGCGGCATGATCTCCTTCCAGGTCACGGGCGGCGAGGAGGCGGCGGTCGAGGTCTGCAACCGGGCGCAGGTCTTCACCCTCGGCGAGTCCCTGGGCGGCGTCGAGTCCCTGATCGAGCACCCGGGCCGCATGACCCACGCGTCCGCGGCCGGCTCGGCCCTCGAGGTCCCGGCGGACCTGGTGCGGCTGTCGGTGGGCATCGAGTCGGTGGACGACCTGCTGGCGGACCTGCAGCGCGCGCTGGGCTGACGCGCGGGCGCGGGGGCCGGGGCCTGGCCCCCGGGCCCCGCGCCCCGGGGGCCTGCGGCGGGCTTTCCCCGCCCCGCCCCGCCCCTTCCCGAACCGGGGCTGCGCCCCAGACCCCGTTTTCGGGGCTCCGCCCCCGGCCCCTGACTCCTACGCCCTTCGGGCGTGGAGATCGGTGGCGGGCTCCTCAGGAGCCCGTCCGGGGATTGAGGACGGACACGCGGGCCGACCGGACGGTACCGGTCACGTCCCAGGGGGTCCGGGGGCCAAGCCCTCGGTTCGGGAAGGCCGGCGCGTCAGGCGCTGACCTTCTCGTCCTCGAGCATGCCGCGCAGCTGCTCGCGCAGTTCCGGGGTGTCCGTGTGCCCGTGGACGGACACCGCGTGCTCTGTGGCGGCCCTGAGGACTTCTTCTTCCTCGCCCGCGATGGTGAGCGTGCAGTCCGTCTCGCTCGGGAACTTGCGGCAGTCGGCAACTTTTCTGGTCATGACGACCTCCCGTGCTGGTGTGTTGCGCCGCTCATCCCAGGGTAGGCCGCGACCCCCGGCCGGGCTCGGGCCGCGCTCGGGGTGTGCTCGGGCCGGAGTCGGCCCCCGGCCCCGCCCGAGCCCGGCTCTCACCAGCCCTCGATCTCCGGTGTCGTCGCGGCCGGAGGCACGGTCCACGGTTCGACGACCGTCGCCCAGACCGCGAAGGCGACCACCGCGGCCAGCAGCAGGAACCAGCCCGCGCGGTGCAGGACGCGCCGGCGGCGCAGGAGCCGGGTGCCGTGGTCGGTCGCGCGGGCGACCAGGTCGGCGGGCACCGGCGCCGGCGGGACGTCCAGCATGCGCCGGACCTCCTCCTCCCGGCGCCCGGGACTGCTGATGCCGCTCATGACGCGCCTGCCGTCCGGTACCAGGGGCGGGCACCCGGCGAGGCAGCGCCAGGGGCACGCAGGATGGTGATCGCGCGGCTGCAGATCGTCCGTACCCGCTCCACCGGCAGGCCCAGCAGTGCCGCTGTCTGCTCCTCGGCCACGCCCTCGTACAGCCGTAGCACCAGGATCAGCCGCTCCTGCGGGGTGAGCCGGGACAGCAGACCGTCGGAGGGGCGGTGGAAGCGCCAGGCCGAGCGGGCGAAGCGGGTGGCGAGTTCCGCGCGGGTGCGGTCGTACGGATCCTCGCCGCGAAGCCGGTCCCACTCCGCGTACGTATGCGCCAGCGCGGCGACGAGGAGTCGCTGAGCCTGCGGGTTGTGGCGGGGCTGCTCGCCGGTCAGCAGCGTCGCGGTGTGCAGCAGTCGGCCGGCCGCGCCCGCGACGAACGCCTCGAAGTCACGGGCACGGCCGCTCAGGACCGGGGACTGCCGCTGCTGCCGCATGAGTTCATATCAGGCCAGGGCGACACCCCCGGTCAAGAGGTCGGACGCCCATGGTGAGGCCGTGGTGAGGTCGTGGTCGGGCACCGGGTCCCGGGCCGGGTCAGGGGCCAGGTCAAGGGACCGGTCGCGGGGCGGCCGCAGGGCCGGCCGCGGGCCGGTGGCTCACGACGCGGGCGATGTCTCCGTCTCGGCGGCCGGCAGCCCGGCCTGGCGGGCCGACAGTGCGGTGTTGAAGCGGGTGAGCAGGGTGCAGAACGACTCCCGCTCCTCTGCGGTCCAGCCGTCCGTCACCTGCGCCATCAGCTCGCGCCGCGAGGAGCGGACCTCCTCCAGGCGGGCCTGCCCGCGCGGCGACAGCTGGAGCACGACCGCGCGCCCGTCCTCGGGGTGCGACGTGCGCTTGACCAGGCCGGTGTCGACGAGCGGCGCGACCTGGCGGGTGACGGTCGACGAGTCGATGCCCATACCGGCGGCGAGCGCTTTGACGCCCATCGGGCCTTCCTGGTCCAGCCGGTTGAGCAGCAGATACGCGGCACGGTCCATCGAATTGCGGACCTGACCGACCCCGCCGAGCCGGGTCTGCTCGGCCCGGCGTGCGAAGACGGCCACCTGGTGCTGGAGGGCATCGAGGAGACCGGGGTCTAGATCAGTCGTCATGTCCTGAGATGTGGGCATGGCTGCGGGGGCTCTCTCGTGCGGTGGTCGGTTGGTGGGGGACAGAGTACGCGGACGACAGCGGGTGCGTACCGGCCCTGAGGAAACCCGTGAACAACCGTCCGGCCGGGGCCGCCGTCAGGCCGCTGAGCTGCGAGACTTGCTGTCATGAGCTTCCGTACGGCTGGCCCCTTTCACCCCCTCATCCTGGATGACGTGCGGGGGGCCCAGAAGATGCTCTCCGGCGTTGCCAGGCTGACGCCGATGGAGGGCAGTCGCCATCTGTCGCAGCTGGTGGGCGCCCCGGTCCACCTCAAGTGCGAGAACCTCCAGCGGACCGGTTCGTTCAAGCTGCGCGGCGCGTACGTACGGATCTCCGGGCTGCGGCCCGAGGAGCGCGCGGCGGGCGTCGTCGCGGCCTCGGCCGGCAATCACGCGCAGGGCGTCGCCCTCGCCTCCTCGCTGCTCGGCGTGCGCTCCACCGTCTTCATGCCGGTCGGCGCCCCGCTGCCGAAGGTCGCGGCGACCCGCGACTACGGCGCGGAGGTGCGGCTGCACGGTCATGTCGTCGACGAGACCCTGGCCGCCGCGCAGGAGTACGCGCGCGACACGGGGGCGGTGTTCATCCACCCCTTCGACCATCCGGACATCATCGCCGGTCAGGGAACGGTCGGCCTGGAGATCCTGGAGCAGTGCCCCGAGGTGCGGACGATCGTCGTCGGCATCGGGGGCGGCGGGCTCGTCGCGGGCATCGCGGTCGCGGTGAAGGCGCTGCGCCCCGATGTGAAGATCATCGGCGTGCAGGCGGAGGGTGCCGCGGCGTATCCGCCCTCGCTGGCGGCGGGCCGCCCCGTGTCGATCGAGGCGCCGTCGACGATGGCGGACGGCATCAAGGTGGGCCGCCCCGGGGACGTTCCGTACGCGATCGTCGAGGAACTGGTCGACGAGGTGCGGACGGTCTCCGAGGACGCGCTGTCGTCGGCGCTGCTGCTCTGTCTGGAGCGGGCGAAGCTGGTGGTCGAGCCGGCCGGGGCGAGTACGGTGGCGGCTCTGCTCAGCGATCCGCGCGCGTTCCAGGGACCGGTGGTCGCTGTGCTGTCGGGCGGTAACGTCGACCCGCTGCTGATGCAGCGCATCCTTCGGCACGGCATGGCGGCGGCCGGCCGCTATCTGTCGCTGCGGCTGCGGCTCGCCGACCGGCCGGGGGCGCTGGCGACGCTGCTCGGCATCCTCTCGGCGGTGGACGCGAACGTCCTGGACGTCGGCCATGTCCGTACCGACCCGCGCCTCGGTCTCACGGAGGTCGAGGTGGAGCTCCATCTGGAGACGAAGGGGCCCGAGCACTGCGCGGAGGTCGAGGGGGCGCTGCGCGAGGCGGGGTATCGCGTCATCCGCTGAGGGCACGCGGAGACCCTCATGGACCCGGCAGTGGCGGGGCGGTGGCGCCGTAGTGGCACCGACACCTTGTGTATCGCGATGTATCGCGTCTAAGGTGGCGGCCGGCCACGAAAACCGCCTGCGCGGAGAGTTGGCCGAACCTAAGCTTGCGCGGGAAAAGGCGCAGCCATCCTCTGCACTGGGAGAACCCATATGCCAGGCGCCATCTATGCCGAAGGCCTGGTGAAGACCTTCGGCGACGTCCGGGCTCTGGACGGCGTTGATCTCGATGTTCCCGAGGGCACGGTCCTCGGACTTCTCGGTCCGAACGGCGCGGGCAAGACCACCGCCGTGCGCGTGCTGACCACCCTGCTCCAGCCCGACAGCGGCAAGGCGGTCGTCGCGGGCATCGACGTCCTCAAGCACCCCAACGAAGTCCGCCGGTCCATAGGCCTCTCGGGCCAGTTCGCCGCGGTCGACGAATACCTCACCGGCCGCGAGAACCTCCAGATGGTCGGCCGCCTCTACCAGATGAACGCGAAGGCCGCGAAGGCCAGGGCGGGCGAGCTGCTGGAGCAGTTCAATCTTGCCGACGCCGCTGACCGCCCCGCCAAGACCTACTCCGGCGGTATGCGCCGCCGCCTCGACCTCGCCGCCGCGCTGGTCGTCCGGCCGCCCGTGATGTTCATGGACGAGCCCACCACCGGCCTCGACCCCCGCAACCGCCAGGGGCTGTGGGAGGTCATCAAGGACCTCGTCGGCGGCGGTACGACGCTGCTGCTGACCACCCAGTACCTGGAAGAGGCCGACCATCTCGCCGACGACATCTGCGTCGTCGACCACGGCAAGGTCATCGCCCGCGGTACGTCGGACGAGCTCAAGGCCCGCACCGGCGGCGAGCGCGTCGAGGTCGTCGTCCACCGCCCCGACGAGATCGCCCCGGCGCGCGAGGTGCTCGCCGGCTTCGGCAAGGGCGAGGTCACCGTCGAGGACCACACCCGCATGCTGACCGTCCCGGTCACGGGCGGCGCCAAGCTGCTCGCAGAGGTCATCCGCGAGCTCGACACGCGCGGGGTCGAGATCGACGACATCGGCCTGCGACGACCCACCCTCGACGACGTCTTCCTCTCGCTGACCGGCCATGCGGCCGAGCAGGCCGAAGAGACGGACGCCGAGGTCGCCGATCGCAGGGGCAGGAAGCCCGTGAAGGAGACCGTGAAGTGACCACCGTCCAGGAAGCGGCGGACCGCGTCGCGGCAGCCCCCCGCCCGCGCGGCGGCATCACGCAGTCGGTCGGCGACTCGCTCGTCGTCGCCAAGCGCAATCTGATCCGTATGACACGGATCCCCGAGATGATCATCTTCGGCATGATCCAGCCGATCATGTTCGTGGTGCTCTTCACCTACGTCTTCGGCGGCTCCATCCAGGTCGGCGGGTCCATCTCGCCCCAGGCGTACCGTGAGTTCCTGATGGCGGGCATCTTCGCCCAGACCGTCACCTTCGCCACCGCGGGCGCCGGTGCGGGCATCGCCGACGACATGCACAAGGGCCTCATCGACCGCTTCCGGTCGCTGCCCATGGCACGCGGCGCGGTCCTCACCGGCCGTACGCTCGCGGACCTGGTGCAGACGGCACTCACGCTCGTCGTGCTCGCCGTCGTCGCCCTGATCGTCGGCTGGCGTGTGCACGAGAACATCGGCAAGGTGCTGCTCGGCTTCCTGCTGCTGCTCCTGCTCGGCTACGCGTTCTCGTGGATCGGCGCGCTGATCGGCCTCTCGGTCCGTACGCCCGAGGCCGCCACCTCCGGCGGACTGATCTGGCTCTTCCCGCTGACGTTCATCTCGAACGCCTTCGTGGACGCCAACCAGATGCCGACGTTCCTGCGGACCATCGCCGAGTGGAACCCCTTCAGCGCCACCGTGCAGGCATGCCGCGAGCTGTTCGGGAACCTGCCGCCCGGCTTCAAGACGCCGGACGCCTGGCCCATGCAGCACCCGATCCTGGCTTCGGTGATCTGGTCGGTGCTGATCCTGGTGGTCTTCCGCACGCTCGCCGTGCGCAAGTACCGCTCGGCGACGGCCTGACCTGTATCCGTATCCGTACCCGTACCCGCATACGACGGAAGGCCCCGGCAGTGACGACGCTGCCGGGGCCTTCCGTATACGGACTGTGGGGGGCGGGACTCAGCCCTGGTACGGCTTGGCCTCGAGGATCTTGACCATGGCGGTCTTGCCGTTCGGCAGCTCGTACTCGGCGTCCTCGCCGACCTTCTTGCCGTTGACGCCCGCGCCGAGCGGCGACTGCGGCGAGTACGTCGAGATGTCGCCCGACGCGTACTCGCGGGAGGCGAGGAGGAAGGTCTCGGTGTCGCTCTCGTCGCCGTCGAAGGCGACCGTGACGACCATGCCGGGCGCCACCACGCCGTCGGCCTCCGGGGCCTCGCCGACCTTGGCGTTCTCCAGGAGCTGGGTCAGCTGGCGCACACGGAGCTCCTGCTTGCCCTGCTCCTCCTTGGCCGCGTGGTACCCGCCGTTCTCCCGCAGGTCGCCCTCCTCACGCGCCGCCGCGATCTTCGCAGAGATCTCCGTGCGCGCGGGACCAGACAGGTACTCCAGCTCGGCCTTGAGCTGGTTGTACGCCTCCTGGGTGAGCCAGGTGACGTTCTCGCTGGTCTGGGTCACAGGTGCTCCTCGTAGGTACTGGGAATACAAAGCATCGCCCTACCCAGAAGCATGTGCCTCCAGGAGTGGGCGAAACCACGAGCCTAACAACGAGTGGCGAAAAGGGGGAGGACCAAAAGACCTTAAAAATGCGTCAATGCAGGTCAGAGCCGAAGAGACGTAGGCCGGTCTCAGCCTTTCGGACCGCTGTCGGCGGTACAGCCCGCCAGCTCGGCACTGGTCGCCCGCGCCGTCGTACGCACCGTGACGATCTGGTCGACACGGCTCTCGGGACCGTCGAAGCGGACGTCCCTGCGGCCGACCTCGCTGCCGTCCTCGGCGCGGGAGCGCAGGGTGCAGTAACCCTTGGCGTCCTTGTCCTTGCGGACCTCGAGATGGACCTGGACCCGGTCGTCCGCGGTCACGTCCCACTTGATCAGCTCGGCGCTGATCCGCTGGCCGCTGACGTAGTCGTAACCGAACCAGCCGACCATGGCGAGCAGGCCGGTACCCAGCACCGCGCCCACGATCTTGAGTCGACGGTCCGCGCGCTCGTCCGCCGAGCGGCCGTAGCGGCCCTGGGGAACCCCTTCGCGTACGGCGCCCATGATCGTCCTCCCAGACTCGGGATGCCGGAATTTTCCGTCCCCCGGATCCGTCACTATAGAAGCCGCCCGCCCGCCCCCGACCGCCGGCCCATAGCGATGCCCCGACGGGACGGCCCCGACCTTTCGCGACGAATCATTGAGGATCGAGTCTTGACTGAGCAGCTGCGACTGATGGCCGTTCACGCCCACCCCGACGACGAGTCGAGCAAGGGCGCAGCCACGATGGCCAAGTATGTGTCCGAGGGGGTGGACGTGCTGGTCGTGACCTGCACGGGCGGCGAGCGCGGCTCCATCCTCAACCCGAAGCTCCAGGGCGACGCGTACATCGAGGAGAACATCCACGAGGTGCGCCGCAAGGAGATGGACGAAGCCCGCGAGATCCTCGGCGTCAAGCAGGAGTGGCTCGGCTTCGTCGACTCCGGCCTCCCGGAGGGCGACCCGCTGCCCCCGCTGCCGGAGGGCTGCTTCGCCCTGGAGGACGTCGAGAAGGCCGCCGGCGAGCTGGTGCGGCGGATCCGCTCCTTCCGCCCGCACGTCATCACGACGTACGACGAGAACGGCGGCTACCCGCACCCGGACCACATCATGACCCACAAGATCACGATGGTGGCCTTCGACGGTGCGGCGGACCCCGAGCAGTACCCGGAGCCGGAGTACGGCCCGGTCTGGCAGCCGCAGAAGCTCTACTACAACCAGGGCTTCAACCGTCCGCGCACCGTCGCCCTGCACGAGGCACTGCTCGCCCGCGGCCTCGAGTCCCCGTACGGCGAGTGGCTGGAGCGTTGGAAGGAGTTCCAGCGCGCCGAGCGCACCCTCACCACGTACGTCCCGTGCGCCGACTTCTTCGAGATCCGCGACAAGGCCCTGATCGCCCACGCGACGCAGATCGACCCCGACGGCGGCTGGTTCCGCGTCCCGATGGACATCCAGAAGGAGGTCTGGCCGACCGAGGAGTACGAGCTCGCGAAGTCCCTCGTCGACACCTCCCTCCCCGAGAGCGACCTCTTCGCGGGCATCCGCGACAATGCCTGACATGAGCGCAAGCGCAAACCTCGCCATGACACACCTCGTCCCGCTCGCCGCCAGGGAGCTCGACGAGAACAAGGTGACCCCGGGTGTCCTCGGCTTCATCGTCTTCGCGGCGCTCGCCGTGGGCGTGTGGATGCTGATGAAGTCCATGAACCGCCACATGGGGCGCGTGAACTTCGAGGAGGCGCCGGAGCCGGGCGCGCCGACGTCGCCGAAGGGCGCTGCCAAGGAGTAGGCGTCGGGGGTGTCCCCCCGGCGGATGCCCCCGTAGGGGCGCCCGCGGGGTCACCCCCGACGCGCCCCGGCCGGCCGCCCTCGGGGCAGCCCGGGGCAGCCCCCTGGCAAGCCGCAGGGGTCACGGGTCTCTCGCGGGCCCAGCGGGGCCTACCCGCAGGGTCGCTCGCGGGTCACGCGCCCGCGCGGCCGCCCCCGTGCTGACGCCCGGGTCAGCCGCCCGGGCTCAGCCCCCTGGCTAGGCGCGGGGGCAGCCCCGTGAACACCCGCGCGGGTCTCTCGCGGACCAACCGGCGGGGCCTACCCGCAGGGGTTGCGCGCGGGGTCACTCCCCGCGGGCGCCCGCGAGGCCGCCCTCGGGCCTGCAGCCCGGGTCAGCCCGCTCGCTAGCCGCGGGGGCAGCCCCGTGAACACCCCGCGCGGGTCTCTCGCGGGCCACCCTGGCTAGCCGCGCGGCCGCCCCCGGGCCTGCCGCCCGGGTCAGCCCCCTGGCTAGCCGCGGGGTCTCTCCCGGAAGGTCCCGCGCCCGCTCGCGGAGCTCGCCCCGGCCCACCCGCAGCAGTCGCCCCCGGGCCACCCGCGGGGCTCAGCGCCGCGTCGGCTCCACCGGCACGCCCATCACTTCCCTCGCGTGCCGGTTCGGGACCATTCCCAGTGACCACGCCTGCCAGCCGTCCTCCAGCCGTACGCCCCGCTCGAGCACCAGGGCGAAGGCATCCATGCAGTCCTCCAGCTTGCCGTCGCGCGTCGGGTGCCGTTCCTCGCGGAGGCGGGCGAGCTCCTCCTGCGCGACGACCGTGCCGACCTCGACGCCGCCCGCGGAGGCGTAGGGGAGCAGCGTGCAGCGCAGGAAGCCGGCCCAGTCGGCGCCGCGGCGGTCGTGGTACGAGGAGAAGAGCGCGGCCGCCTCGTCGCACAGGTCGAGGGCCTGGGACGGGCGGTTGTTGCCCGCGTCGATGATGGCGAGTTCCAGACAGGTCCAGGCCTCGCCGTGGGCCACGCCGATACGGTGGAAGTCGGCTCGGGCGTCCACGAGAAGCTGGCGGGCGAAGCCGGAGTTGCGCAGGTTGCCGGTCTGCGCGGCGCGCTGGTCGCGGGTGGCACGGCCCGAGTGGTGGCGGGCGCACGCCAGGCCGTAGACGTCCCGCATCCGGGAGAACATGGTGCGGGCCCGCTCCAGCTCCCGTATCGCCTGATCGCGGTCGCCCCGCTCCTCGAGGGCCTGGCCCAGGTAGTAGAGGGTCCACGCCTCGCCCCGGGCGTCCTCGCTCTCGCGATGCCGGGACAGCGCCTGGCGGAGCTGGTCCACGGCCGGGGACGGGTCGCCGTCGACCAGCCGGGCACGGGCCAGCTGGGTCAGCGCCCACGCCTCGCCGCGGTCGTCGCGCGTGCGACCGTACAGATCCAGCGCCTCGCCCAGCTCCGACTCCGCGCGCGGCACATCGCCCATCCGCAGGCACACCTGCCCCAGCTGGAAGTGGGTCCATGCCTCCCCGTGCAGGGACTCGCCGCCGCGGTGCAGGGTCAGCGCGGTGGACAGCAGGGTGAGCGCTTCGGCGAGGTTCGCCCGGTCCCGCTCCACCGCGGCCAGCGCGTGCAGGGTCCAGGCGCGGTCGGCGGCGAGCGCATCGGACGACTGGAGCTCGATCGCCTCGCGCAACTTCGCCGCGGCCTCGGTGAGATTGCCCTGGTGATGCAGCGTGATGCCCAGCGAACACAGGGCACGCGCGGCACCCGCGTCGTGCTGCGCCTCCCGGTACAGGTCCACCACCGACGACAGGGTCGTCCGGGCCTTGTCCAGCTCGCCCAGCTGGCGGGCGGCGATACCCGTACGCCACTGGACCGAGCGGACCAGCAGCCCCTGGTCGACGGCCTGCGTCAGCTCGTTGATCTCGCCCAGGCGGTAGAGGTCGCCGCGCAGCAGGCAGTAGTCGCACAGGGCGCCCAGCAGATTCAGCACCGCCTGCTGGTCGACGCCCTCGGCGTGCCGCAGCGCCGCCGTGATGAAGCTCGACTCGTCGTCCAGCCAGCGCAGGGCCGCCTCGAGCGAGGCGAAACCGTGCCCCCCGAACTGATCCGCGCGCGTCGACGTCTTTCCGTCGACGAGCCGGATCACCGAGTCCGCGAGCTCCGCGTACCCGATGATCAGCCGCTCCTGCGCGGCCGTACGCTCCGCGGGCTCCTCCTCGTCCAGGAGCCGCGCCTGCGCGAAGGCGCGTACGGCATCGTGCAGGCGGTAGCGCTCGCCCCGTACGTGATCGAGCAGCCCGGCCCGCGCCAGCGCGGACAGCAGCCGCTGCCCCTCCGCCTCGTCCGTGGCCAGCAGCGCCGCCGCCGCGGCCGCGCCGAGCGAGGCCCGCCCGGCGAGCGCGAGCCTGCGCAGCAGCCGGCGCGCCTGCTCGGGCTGGTCGGTGTAGCGCAGCCACAGCGCCCGCTCGACCGGCCCCACCGGACCGTAGGCGGACAGGTCCGCGGCCAGCTCCTGCGCGCTACGCGCCCCCAGCGACGAGCCCGCGATCCGCAGCGCCAACGGCAGCCCGCCGCACAACTCCCGCACGGCATCGGTCGACTGCGAGTCGTACGGCCCCGACGGTGGCTCCTCCGCCGCCACGTTCAGCAGCTCCTCGGCCCCCGCCGCGTCCAGCGCCTCCACCGGCAGCTGGTGGACCCAGGCGGGTATGTCGTCGGGCAGCTCCAGCGGCCCGCGCGCGGTGACCAGCACCAGCGAGTCCGAGCGCTCCGGGAGCAGTGTCCGGACCTGAGCGGCGTCGCTCGCGTCGTCCAGGACCACCGTGACCGGCAGCCCGGTCAGATGCTGGTGGTACAGCTCGCTCAGCCGCCGCACCTGCTGCTCCGCCGACGACCGTTCCCGGAACAGCAGTTGCTCGCGGGGCGCGCCCAGCCGGTTCAGCATATGAAGCAGCGCGTCCCGTGTCGGCAGCGGCTGCTCGTCCGCCGAACCGCCGCGCAGATCGACGACGCACGCGCCCCGGAACTGGTCCTTGAGCTCGTGCGCGGCCCGTACCGCGAGCGTCGTCCGCCCCGAGCCCGGCTCGCCGTGCAGGACGACCACCGTAGGCTTCGTCTCCGTCGACGCCCGGGCGGCGTGCACCCACTGCGCGATCCGGGTCATCGCCTCACGCCGGCCCGCGAACGGCCCGGCCGGCGCGGGCAGATGCCCGAACGACTGCTCCAGCACGCTCCGCCTGCGCGCGGCCTGACTCCGGTCCGCGCCGCGCAGCACCGGCCCCGTCGCGGCCTTCTTCGCGGGCCGCGCCGTGGAAGCCGCCAGCATCCGCTGCTGATCCAGGAACGGACGGATGCCCCGCACCTCAAGTGCCGTCAGCCACTGCAGCCTCAACTGCTCGGGCCCGCCCGGCTGCCCCAGCGCCCCGGCCCTGCGATGCGCGGCGGGCCAGTGCGACGCGGTCACCTTGAGCACGGTCGCGGCTGCCCCGGCCACGGCGACGACCGCCCCGGCCCCGAGCGCCGTCCCCGTCGCCGTACCCAGCGCCACGTCCGCGCCGATCGCCGCGACCGCGGCAACTGCCGTGACCAGCACGGCAGTCGACATGTTCTGCCGACTGAACCCCTCCGCCAGCGACAGCCGCCCCGCCTCGGCATCCTCGACCGCCCGCAGATACGCCGTGTACTCCTCGCCCGCCGTACCCGCCATCGCGTCCAGCGCCGCCCGCCCGCGCGCGAGCAACGCCGCGGAGTCGCTGCGCCCACCCGAGCGGCGCACCTCCTCCTCGACGGCACGTACCAACAGCCGCTCGGCTTCCGCCCGATGGCTGTCCCGCATGTGGGTCCCCCTCCGAGAGCTTCCGCTTCCGTTCCGGCGTCAAGTGTCCAGCTTGACGCGCGTCGGCGCGAGGGAGTCCGGCGATCACGTGCCCTGCACGGCATTCGCCCGTTGTGGCGAGTGTCGGACGTCGGCGTCCCGCCATGCCACTGCAGGGGGATCTTGACGGCTGGGATCTCCGGCTTGCAGCCGGCCGAGGGCTCGACTGCTGTGCGCTACGGGCTGAGGTGCCGCAACGCCATTCCACCCCACCCAACCCAATCGGATAGGTCATCCGGATCTGCTATGGTGCGTCAACCGGATAACCTATCCACATATGCGGAACGGGGTCGTGCGATGAAGCGGACAGCGGTGGTCACGGCAGGTACAGCGGGAATCGGGTTGGAGACCGCCTTGGGGCTGGCCGCGGCAGGCCTCGCGGTCACCGTGGTCGGGCGCAACGCCGAGCGCGGTGCCCGTGCGATCGAACGGATCAACGCCACGGCACCGGCGCATCCCGCCCAGTTCCTGGCCGCCGACCTCGCCTCGCTCGACGCGGTCCGCGCGCTCGCCGACCGGATCGCCGCCGACGGTCCGCTGGCCGTGCTGGTCAACAACGTCGGGGCGATGTTCCCGGACCGGCAGGACTCGGTCGACGGGATCGAGGCCACGTTCGCCGTCAACCACCTCTCGCCGTACCTGCTGACCGAATTGCTGCTGCCCGCACTCCGAGCCGGTGTGCCGAGCCGGATCGTGAACGTCACCTCGGGCGCGATCGGCGTCGCCAAGCGCGTCTTCGACGACGTCGAGCCGCCCGGCGGCTACTACGGCTTCCACTGGTACGGCCGCGCCAAGCTCGCCAACCTCGCCTACACGCTGGAGCTGGCCGGCCGGCTCGACGGCACGGGCGTCTCGGTCTTCGCAGCAGACCCCGGCGGCGCCGCGACCGACATGACCAACGGCACCATGCGCGATCCGAAGATCGTCTCGCCGGGGCTGCGGCTGCTCTGGCCGCTGGTCCGGCGGAAGTTCGAACGCTCGACCTCGGGCCCGGCGTCCGTGGCGGCCAAGCCCTCGATCCTCGCCGCGACCGACGGCTCGCTGACCGGCCGGACCGGCGTCGTCATCGGGCCCCAGGCGCATCCGATCGCCCCCTTCCGTTCGGCCACGGATCCCCGCATCGCCGAAGCCGTCCGTCACCTGAGTGAGCGCCTCGCGCCACTCACGGCGGAGTGACGAGAGCTGAAGCTGATCAGCACGACCGCAACGCGGATCGGCTCCTCAGCGCAGCGAGGTGGGCATCCGGGAGGTGTGAAGAGGTCGACGGTCGCGACCCGCAGGGACTCGCGCCAAACTTGCAGGCTCGACACGGAGTTGCCCCGAAGAGGAAACGGGTGGCTCATCACGTTCGCGCGCCACAGCAATGCGGATGAGCTATCCAGATAGACTTCTCCCATGACGACCGCCCCTCTGCGCAAGGACGCCGCCCGCAACTGGGAACGGATCGTCGCTGTGGCCCGCGATCTCGTGGACGAAGGCACACCACTGCAGCTCAACGACGTCGCCCGCCGCGCCCAACTGGGCGTTGGCACCGTCTACCGCCACTTCCCCACCGCCGAGGCGCTCCTGGAGACCGTCGCCACCCCCTGCCTGGAGGCACTCGCCGCCCACGGCGAGCAGGCGCTGGCCGACGACAACCCCGGGCGCGCCCTCGTCGGCTTCCTGACCCGCACCATCGAAGCGCAGATCACCGACGCTTCCCTGTCCACGGTCACCGCCGCGCCCACGGACGCGCTGCCGCGCACCACCGAACTGAAGCGGACCCTGCGGTCGGTCGGCGGGCAGTTGCTCGAGCGGGCCCGTGACGCCGGGGATGTGCGCGCCGACCTGACCTCCGAGGACCTGGTCCCGCTCATGTGTGGAATCGCCTACGCCGCGAACGTCCACAGCGTCCCCGCCGCCCGCATCGAGACCGCCCGCCGCTATCTGACCGCGCTGCTGGAAGGTTTGTGCATCCGTAAGGGTCCACCTGCACCCGCTGCCTGATGGACGGGTCGCGGGGCTGATCGGGGGCCGTGGGGCAGGATGGAGGTATGCCGAACCGCCTGGCCCATGAGACGTCCCCCTACCTCCTCCAGCACGCCGGCAACCCGGTCGACTGGTGGCCCTGGTCCCCCGAGGCCTTCGAGGAAGCACGCAAGCGTGGGGTGCCGGTGCTGCTCAGTGTCGGGTACTCGAGTTGCCACTGGTGCCATGTCATGGCGCACGAGTCCTTCGAGGACGACGACACGGCCGCGTACCAGAACGAGCACTTCCTCAACATCAAGGTCGACCGCGAAGAGCGCCCCGACGTCGATGCCGTCTACATGGAAGCCGTGCTGGCCGCCACCGGCCAGGGCGGCTGGCCCATGACCGTGTTCCTGACACCGGACGCGGAGCCCTTCTACTTCGGTACGTACTTCCCGCCCGCCCCCCGCCACGGCATGCCCTCCTTCCGCCAGGTGCTGGAGGGCGTCGCATCGGCCTGGAGCGGGCGGCGTGACGAGGTCGCGGAGGTGGCCGGGAAGATCGTCAGGGATCTGGCGGGGCGGTCGCTGGCGTTCGGGGGGCAGGGGCAGCCCGGGGAGGAGGAGCTCGCGCAGGCGCTGCTGGGGCTGACCAGGGAGTACGACCCGGGGCACGGAGGGTTCGGTGGGGCGCCGAAGTTCCCGCCGTCGATGGTGGTCGAGTTCCTGCTGCGGCACTACGCGCGCACGGGCGCCGAGGGGGCGCTGCAGATGGCCGCCGACACGTGCGAGGCGATGGCCAGGGGCGGGATCTACGACCAGCTCGGCGGCGGGTTCGCGCGGTACTCGGTGGACCGCGAATGGGTGGTGCCGCACTTCGAGAAGATGCTGTACGACAATGCGCTGCTGTGCCGGGTGTACGCGCATCTGTGGCGGGTGACCGGGAGCGATCTGGCCCGCCGGGTCGCCCTGGAGACCGCGGACTTCATGGTGCGGGAGCTGCGCACGCCGGAGGGCGGCTTCGCGTCCGCGCTGGACGCCGACAGTGCCGTCGAAGACGGATGGGGGCACCCCCAGGCCGAAGGCTCTGGGGGAGGTACGGGCAGGCATGTGGAGGGGGCCTACTACGTCTGGACGCCCGCGCAGCTGACCGAGGTGCTGGGCGAGGAGGATGCGGCCTTCGCGGCGCGGTACTTCGGGGTGACCGAGGAAGGGACCTTCGAGGAGGGCGCCTCCGTACTCCAGCTGCCGCAGGATGCCGGTCCCGTGGACGCCGCAAGGGTGGACGGCGTCAAGGCACGGCTGCTCGCCGCTCGCGCCGAGCGGGCCAGGCCGGGGCGGGACGACAAGATCGTCGCGTCGTGGAACGGGCTGGCGATCGCCGCGCTGGCGGAGACCGGTGCGTACTTCGACCGGCCCGATCTGGTCGAGCGGGCGACGGAGGCCGCCGATCTGCTTGTGCGGCTGCACATGGACGAGGGCGCGCGGCTGGCTCGTACCTCCAAGGACGGCCACCGGGGCGCGAACGCCGGGGTGCTGGAGGACTACGCGGACGTGGCGGAGGGCTTCCTCTCGCTCGCGTCCGTCAGTGGCGAGGGCGTGTGGCTGGAGTTCGCGGGGTTTCTGCTGGACATCGTGCTCGACCAGTTCGTCTCGGACGACGGGGCTCTGTTCGATACTGCGCATGACGCAGAGCCGCTCATCCGGCGTCCGCAGGACCCCACGGACAATGCGGCCCCTTCCGGTTGGACGGCCGCGGCCGGCGCCCTGCTCTCGTACGCCGCGCACACCGGTTCAGAGGTCCATCGCACCGCCGCCGAAGGGGCGTTGGGTGTGGTGAAGGCCCTGGGTCCCCGGGCGCCCCGGTTCATCGGCTGGGGGCTCGCGGTTGCGGAGGCGCTGCTCGACGGTCCGCGTGAGATCGCGGTGGTCGGGCCGCAGGGCGACCCGGGCACCCGGGAGTTGCACCAGGCCGCGCTGCTCGGCTCCGCGCCGGGCTCGGTGGTCGCCGTGGGAGAGCCCGACAGCTCGGAGTTTCCGCTGCTCGCGGACCGCCCGCTGGTCCAGGGCCGTCCCGCGGCGTACGTGTGCCGGCACTTCGTCTGCGCCGCGCCGGTCACCGAAGTAGATGTCCTGATGCGGGAGTTGACGCCTGGTACGTAAGGGGTTCCGAGGGAATCCGGTGGCCTGACCGAAACGCGTCATTCATCGAATCGGCCACACGACCGTCACAGTTTCGGCCTATTCTCTCCACTGCTGACACGGCAGCTGCGCGTGGGGGACATGCGCAGGGGGGTTCAGGGGGGAAGCGCGCGGCGGGCGAGGGGGCCTGCCGTGACGCCGGTCCCCCCTGCTTGAGGGGGGTCAATTGCTCACATCTGTGTTCGTCTCTGCTGTCTCCATGGCGCTGTTCTGGATGGCGGCGTTCACGCTCTGGTGGCAGATGCATGCGTGGCGTACGCCGGAGACGCTCGCGTCGACACGCTTCGAGAGTCCGGTCGGCGCGGAGGGGCTGTCGTTCTCGCTGCTGCTGCCCGCCCGGCACGAGCAGCTGGTGCTGGAGCACACCATCAGCCGGCTGCTGGAGTCCAGCCACCGCGACTTCGAGATCATCGTCATCGTCGGGCACGACGATCCGGAGACGACCGAGGTCGCCGCGCGCGCCGCGGCCCGCGACCCGGACCGGGTGCGGGTCGTCGTCGACACCCATGACACCAAGAACAAGCCGAAGGCGCTCAACACCGCCCTGCCGCACTGCCGCGGCGATGTCGTCGGGGTCTTCGACGCCGAGGACCAGGTCCATCCCGAGCTGCTCGCCCATGTCGACCACGCCTTCACCGCCACCGGCGCGGACGTCGTCCAGGGCGGTGTCCAGCTGATCAACTTCCACTCGTCGTGGTACGCGCTGCGCAACTGCCTCGAATACTTCTTCTGGTTCCGCTCCCGGCTCCATCTCCACGCGGCCAAGGGCTTCATCCCGCTCGGCGGCAACACCGTCTTCGTTCGCACCGACGTGCTGCGCGAGGCCGGCGGCTGGGACCAGAACTGCCTCGCCGAGGACTGCGATCTGGGTGTCCGCCTGTCCAGCAAGGGCAAGAAGGTCGTCGTCGCGTACGACGCGGACATGGTGACCCGTGAGGAGACCCCCGGCACGCTGATGTCGCTGCTCAAGCAGCGCACCCGCTGGAACCAGGGCTTCCTGCAGGTCTACCGGAAGAAGGAGTGGAAGCAACTGCCCACGCTCGGGCAGCGGATGCTCGCCCGCTACACGCTGACGACGCCGTTCATGCAGGCCTTCACCGGTCTGGTCATCCCGCTCAACGCGGCGGTCGCGCTCTTCCTCGACGTGCCCGTCGGGATCGCCTTCATCACCTTCCTGCCGCTCATCACCGCGCTGGTGACCTTCGTCTTCGAGATCGTCGGGCTCCACGACTTCGGTACGCAGTACGGGCTCAGGATCCGCTTCCCGCACTACCTCAAGCTCATCGTCGGCGGCCCCTTCTACCAGGTGGTCCTCGCGGGCGCGGCCGTACGCGCCGTGTGGCGCGAGCTGCGGGGACGACGCGGATGGGAGCTGACCAGCCATGTCGGCGCGCATCTCTCCCACGACGCCCACGACTCCGGCGCATCCCGCGAATCCCGCGAATCCCGCGAATCCCGAGAGGACGTCCTCGCGTGACCTCCACCCTCACGGCGGCGCCACCGGTGGCGGCCGCCCGCCCCGCCGATCCCGGAATACCTCTGTCCGTCCGGCCCGTCGTCCGCTTCCGCTCCTCCCGGCCCGATCTGCTGCTGTGCGGGGCGCTGCTGGTGGCGATCCTGCTGGTCCAGGGCTGGAACATCCAGCACTTCCCGACCCTCAGCGACGACGAGGGCACGTACCTCGCCCAGGCGTGGGCCGTGCAGGAGGGCGAGGGCCTCGCCCACTACACGTACTGGTACGACCATCCGCCGCTCGGCTGGATCCAGCTCGCGGCGCTCACGTGGATACCCTCGCTGATCGCGCCCGAGTCGATGACGGTCGGCTCGATGCGGGGCGCGATGCTGCTGGTCAGCGGGGTCAGCGCGGTCCTGCTGTACGTGCTGGCGCGTCGCCTGCTGCTGCCGCGGTGGGCGGCGGGGCTCGCGATGGTGCTCTTCGGTCTCTCGCCGCTGTCCGTCGTCCTCCAGCGGGAGATCTTCCTCGACAACCTCGCCGTGATGTGGATGCTGCTGGCGTTCTGCCTCGCTGCCTCGCCGAGCCGGCATCTGTGGCACCACTTCGCGGCAGGGCTCACGGCGGCGGTCGGGGTGCTGACGAAGGAGACCATGCTGGTCGTGCTGCCCGCGCTGCTGGTGACGATGTGGCGCTTCAGCCACCGCGACACCCGTAAGTTCGCGGTCACCGGCGCGGTCACGGCGTGCGCGCTGATCGGCTTGTCGTACCCGCTGTTCGCCCTGCTCAAGGGCGAGTTGATGCCGGGCGCGGGCCATGTGTCGCTGTGGGAGGGCATCACCTACCAGATGAGCCGTCCGGGCTCCGGTTTCCTCCTCACCGAGGGCACCGGCTCGTACGGTGTGCTCCGGTCCTGGCTCTACTACGACCGCGTCCTCCCGCTCGGGGGCCTCGCGGGCGCGGCGCTGCTGCTGGCCACCCTGCGCCGGTCGGTGACCGCGCGGGCGCTCGCCGGGCCCGCGCTGGCCGTCGCGATCCTGACGGCGGTCGCGCTGCGGCCGTCCGGCTATCTGCCCGCGATGTACGTCATCCAGGCGCTGCCCTTCCTGGCGCTGGTGCTGGCGGGCGGCGCGGCGAGCGTCGCGCACGCGGTGCTGCGCCGGTGGCGGCGACCGGACGAGGGCCGCCCGCTGACGCTCGCGCGGCGCACGGTCGCGGTGCTGCTGGCGGCGGGCGCCGCCGTGTACGTCGTACCGCGCTGGTACGACGGCGACCGCACCGCCATGACGGCCGACGCCAACGCCCCGTACCGCGCCGCGGCCCACTGGCTCGCCACGGAGGTCCCCGACCCGGCCCGCACCCGGGTCCTCGTCGACGACGCGCTCTGGCTCGACCTCGTGCACGCGAGGTACGAGCCCGGGCTCGGCGCGATCTGGTTCTACAAGGCCGACCTCGACCCGGCGGTCACGAAGACGATGCCCGGCGGCTGGCGCGACCTCGACTATGTCGTCGCCTCCCCGACGGTACGGCGCGACGCGCGCGACCTGCCCAACGTGAAGGCCACGCTGGAGCATTCGACACCCGTCGTCGTCTTCGGCGAGGGCGAGGACCGGATCGAGATCCGCGAAATCGGGGGAGTTGAACGGAATTGACCGCGCATCAGGCAGGAGCAGCCGAGGGTCTCGCCGACCCGCCCAGCGCACCGACGCCCGCGTCGCGCCCGCCGCGCGGATCCCGGCCTCCCCGGGACCCGGCCGGGCTCGCGCCGCAGTCCCCGGATCCGGCACCCGCCGCACCGCCGCATGGCGGTGCGGCGGGCGAGCCGGCCGCCGCGGCCGGCGGCGCCGGAAGCGATCACCACACCTCCGGGCACCCGTCCGGTCCCGGTGCCGGGCCGGGCGCCGGTGAGCCGGATGCAAGCGGGTCCGCATGGAGCGGCGTGGGTGCCAGCGGGGCGGATGCGCCGCTGGCGCGGCTCCGGGCCGGGCTGTCGGCGGGGCCGGACGCCCCGCTCATCGCGCCGGTGCGCGGGACCGCCGAGGTGCCGGAGACGGCCGCCGTCGCCGAGCCCGCTGTGGTCACCATCGTCATCCCCACCTTCAACGAGTCGGGGAACGTACGGGAGTTGCTGCGTCGGCTCGCCGAGTCGGTACCCGTGCGGCTGCCCTGTGAGGTCGTCTTCGTGGACGACTCCACCGACGACACCCCGGCCGTGATCACCGAGGCCGCGCAGGACTGCCCGTTCCCGGTGTCCGTCATCCACCGGGACTCGCCCGACGGCGGGCTCGGTGGCGCGGTCGTCGAGGGGCTGCGGGCCGCCGGGTCCGACTGGATCGTCGTGATGGACGCCGATCTGCAGCATCCGCCGGCCCTTGTGCCCGATCTCGTCGCCACGGGTGAGAAGGAGTACGCCGACCTGGTCGTGGCCAGCCGCTATCTGCCGGGCGGCAGCCGCGCCGGGCTCGCGGGCGGCTACCGGGTCGCCGTTTCGCGCGGGGCGACCTGGCTGGCCAAGGGGCTCTTTCCGCGTGCGCTGCGCGGGATCAGCGATCCGATGAGCGGCTTCTTCGCGATCCGCCGCGCCGCGGTGACCGCGGATGCGCTGAAGCCGCTGGGCTACAAGATCCTGCTGGAGCTGGCGGTACGCTGCCGGCCGGCCGCCGTCGCCGAGGTGCCGTTCGTCTTCCAGGACCGTTTCGCGGGCGAGTCCAAGTCGACGGCGAAGGAAGGCGCGCGTTTTCTGCGGCATCTGGTCGAGCTGCGCACGGCGTCGCCGCTCGCCCGGATGATCGCCTTCGGTCTGATCGGGCTCACCGGCTTCGTCCCCAACCTCCTCGGGCTGCATGCGCTGGTAGGCGCCGGGCTGCACTATCTGCCCGCCGAGATACTCGCCAACCAGCTGGGCGTGCTGTGGAACTTCCTCCTCATCGAGGTGCTGCTCTTCCGTGACCGGCGCCATCACCGGCACTGGGCGGACCGGGCGGGCCGGTTCGCGCTGCTCGCCAACGCCGATCTGGTGCTGCGCATCCCGCTGATCGCCCTGTTCGTCGGGCAGTTCCGGCTAGCGGTGCTGCCCGCGACGGCGTTGGCGCTGCTCACCACGTTCGTCCTGCGCTTCGCCGGGACCGAAGCGCTCGTCTACGCCGGTGGGCGTCGCCGTGACCGCACCGGAACCCCCCGGTGACCCGCTCTTTCGGCCGGGGGTCCGGGCCCGCCGCGCAGCGGCAGTCGGATGCAGCTCCCCCGGAAAAGCACAGCCTGCCCCGAAAGGGGCGTGGGAGTCGCACAGCAAGGAGCACCCGTTGATTCCGTTGATCGCGTCCAAACGCCGAAGTACCGCTCTCCTCACCGTCGCCGTCATGACCATGGGCCTGCTCCTGTCGGCCCAGCAGCCCGCCACCGCGGGCCCCAACCTCGTGAAGAACCCCGGCTTCGAGACCGCCGGCACCGGCGACATGCCGTCCTGCTGGTCCAAGTCCGGCTGGGGCGACAACGACTTCACGTTCACCACGACGACCGACGCCCACACCGGCTCCGCCGCGATGAAGGTCGAGCTCACCCGCCGCCTCGACGGCGACCGCAAGGCCCTCATCACCGAGTCCGCCACCTGCGCGCCCCACGTCGTCCCGGAGCGCCAGTACGACCTGTCGTTCTGGTACAGGTCGACGACCCCGGACACCGCCCTCACCCTCTTCCGGCACGACACCGCACTCGGCTGGCAGTACTGGACCGACCTGCGCACCCTCCCCATGGAGTCGGGCTGGACCCGCAGCGAGGTCCGTACGCCCGTCATCCCGCCGGGCACGGACCAGATCACCTGGGGCGTCTCCGTCTTCGGCACCGGCAGCGTCACCACCGACGACTATGTGATGGAGGAGGTCGTCCCGCCCGCGCCCGACCCGGTGTGCACCGGCACGCCGGAGGAGTGCGTCAAGGGCAGGTGGGACGTCATGCCCACGCAGAACCCGGTGCGCTCCATGCACTCGGTCGTGCTGCGCAACGGCAAGGTGCTCCTCATAGCGGGCTCCGGGAACGACGCGTCGATGTTCGCGGCGGGCACCTTCACCTCCGCCGTGTACGACCCGGTGGCCGGCACGTACAAGAACATCCCCACCCCCGCCGACATGTTCTGCGCCGGCCATGTGCAGCTCTCCGACGGCCGGGTGCTCGTGATGAGCGGCAACAAGGGATATCCGTCGGCCGACGGCAGGATCGGCTACCAGGGCCTGAAGGACTCGTACATCTTCGACCCGGAGACGGAGACGTACACGCGGACGAACGACATGCACGACGGCCACTGGTATCCGTCGGCGACGATCCTCGGCAACGGTGACGTCATCTCGTTCGGCGGGCTGAAGGAGGACTCGACGGGCAATGTGACGGCGGAGAAGTTCTCGGCAGCGCAGAACGCGTGGCTGCCGATGAACCAGGTCAATCAGACCTGGTCGTACTGGGGCCTGTACCCGTCGATGATCCTGATGCAGGACGGCCGGCTCTTCTACTCCGGCAGCCATGTCTTCGGCAACGGCACCCCGGGCACGGGCGCCTCGGTCTACGACTACGACGCCAACACGATCACCGACGTGCCGGGCCTGCGGAACAAGGACCAGCGCGACGAGAGCGCGAGCGTGCTGCTGCCCCCGGCGCAGGACCAGCGGGTGCTGACGATCGGCGGCGGCAACAACGAGACCAACCCGGCGGCCAATCGCCTCACCGACATCATCGATCTGAAGCAGCCGAGCCCCCGGTACACGGCGGGTCCGCCGCTCCCGCAGGGCCTCGTCGACCAGGGCCAGGGCAAGCGGCCGCAGACCGGGGACGAGGGCAAGATGTTCGTCTCCGCCGTGCTGCTGCCGGACGGCAAGGTGCTGGAGACCGGCGGCGGACTGCACGACCGGGCCGACCCGGTGTACGAGGCGTCGTTCTTCGACCCGACGACGAACACGTACGAGGAGGGCCTGGCGGCCGACCCGATCCCGCGGACGTACCACTCCTCGGCGTTCCTGCTGCCCGACGGCCGGGTGATGGCCGTCGGCGACAACCCGGGCAACGGCACGTACAACCACAACGTGTCCATTTACACGCCGCCGTATCTGCTCAAGGGCCCGCGCCCGCACATCACTTCGGTGATCGACAGGGAGTGGCAGTACGGCGACACGCAGCGGATCACCGTCGACCGGCCGATCGCCAAGGCGGAGCTGATCCGTCCGGCGGCCGTCACCCACTCGTCGGACCCGAACCAGCGGTTCGTCGATCTGCCGATGAGCGTGATCGACGACCGCACGATCGACCTGAACGTCACCGGCAACCCGAACCTCGCGCCGCCCGGCTGGTACATGCTGTTCGGCGTCGACGCCAACGGCATTCCGACGGTCGCCGAGTGGGTCCATCTGGGTGCCGCACCCGCGGCGCTCGCGGCCACCGGCGACGCTCCCACGGCGCATGTCCATGACTTCGCGGGTGACCTCGCCGAGTCCCCGAAGAAGAACGGCAAGAAGCGCTCGTCCGCCCCGGTGAGCCCGCAGATCGCGGGCTGCGACCGGCACTACGGCTCGGCGAACGTGTGCGTCCCGCTCGCCTTCCCCCAGCCGGTGCAGGCGACGACGAAGGCCCGCTGCGACTGGCTGGCGGCGCACGGGTACGGCCGGCTGAAGGTCAACGGCAAGGACGATCCGCTGCGGCTCGACCCGGACGGGGACGGCCGGACCTGCGGAAAGGGAGACCTTAGGGGCTAGCTCAGAGGGTCAGCCCGCCCTGGAGCGTGTCCAGGGCGCGGTCGAGGAGCGCGACCAGATCACCTTGCTGGTCGCGCTCCGCCCAGTAGATCGTCACCTCGCGCAGAGCGCCCATCACGGCGGCCGTGAAGACCCGGACCTCCAGGTCGTCCGCCTCCCGTCCGGTGTGCTCGGCGAGGACACGCGACAGCAGGAGGGAGGTCTCGGCCATGGTTTCGGTCATCCGGGCCCGCACGGCCGGGATCTCCACCAGCAGCCGCGTCCGCTGGTACATCTCCTCGGGGTCGTTCTCCTGGATGGCCCGGACGGCGTGCGTGATGATGAACCGCAGCGACTCCAGGGGCGGTTCGTCGGCGGGCCTGCTCCGCAGCACCTGCTCCATGAGCGGGTCGTACTCGTCGGTGAGGACGATGTCTTCCTTGGTGGGGAAGTAGCGGAAGACGGTGGAGGGGGAGACCTCGGCCGCCGCCGCGATCTGCTCGATGGTGGTCGCCTCGTACCCCTGCTCGGCGATCAACCGGTACGTGGCCTTGCGGATCGCGATGCGGGTCTTGAGCTTCTTGCGCTCGCGCAGGCCCAGTGGGGGCTGCGCGGTGGAGGGGAGTTCAGCGGCCATGCGGCTCATTCTCGTTCATCGCTCCCCCCACGAAGGAGCCCGTCCGGCGTTTGAGGACGGACACGCGGGCCGACCGGACGGTACCGGTCACGACCCGGGCGTCTGGGGGCCTCGCCCTGGTTCGGGAAGGGGCGGGGCGGGGAGAGGCCCGCCGCAGGCGCCCCCGCCAGCGCCGGCTTGTTGCGGGTGTCGTGGGTGTTGCGGGCATGGCGCAGGCACCACAAGAGCCCCTCTCGAGAGTTACTGTCAAGTGACAGTAACTATCAAAAGGTGGCTGGCGTCAATATTCGGATGGTGTGCGGGCGCGGCTCCGGGTCAGGCGTGCTGGTAGGCCACCAGCGAGATCCCGACGTAGTGCACGACGAACGCCGCGAGCGTGAGGGAGTGGAAGACCTCGTGGAAGCCGAACCAGCGCGGTGACGGGTTCGGGCGCTTGATCCCGTAGACAACTCCGCCCGCGCTGTAGAGCAGTCCGCCGATGATCACGAGCACGAGCACCGCGATGCCGCCCTGGCGCATGAAGTCGGGCAGGAAGAAGACGGCGGCCCAGCCCATCGCGATGTAGCAGGGCGTGTAGAGCCAGCGCGGGGCGCCGACCCAGAACACCCGGAAGGCGATCCCCGCCGCCGCGGCCGCCCAGACCGCCCAGAGCAGCAGACGCCCGGTCGAGTCGGGGAGCAGGAGCAGGGTCAGCGGGGTGTAGGTGCCCGCGATGATCAGGAAGATGTTCGCGTGGTCGAGGCGGCGCAGCACGGCCGTGGCGCGCGGACCCCAGTCACCCCGGTGGTAGAGCGCGCTCACCCCGAAGAGAAGGCATGCCGTCAGTACGTAGATCCCGCACGCGATCCGGCCGCGTGTCGAGTCGGCGAGGGCCGTAAGGACGATTCCCGCGACGAGCACGGCGGGAAACATGCCCGCGTGCAGCCACCCCCGCAGCCTCGGCTTCACCTGCGGTGGATCTTCTGTTTCGGTCACATCGGGCGAAGCAGCTGTCATGGCGGCATGCTACCTACGGGCCCGTAAGTCTGAGGCCGAGTGGCAATGCTCACGTGAGAGGTCCTCTGGACATATGGGCGCACTGCACGGATGATCAGATGAGTGCGGTCGGCACCGGATGAGCGCCAAGAGAGTGAAGCTGTGAAGCATCCGGGTCGCAGCCCCCACGGGGCAACAACCTTCTAACCCCTCACTTAGGAGCAATCGTGGCGCGCGACATCGCGGCTCCCAGCACCGTCCCCACCAATCACCAGGAACTCATCGCCTGGGTCGACGAGATCGCAGCTCTCACGCAGCCGGACAGGGTTGTCTGGTGCGACGGTTCCGAGGCCGAGTACGAGCGCCTGTGCGAGGAGCTCGTCGCCAAGGGCACGTTCAAGAAGCTGGACCCGATCAAGCGCCCCAACTCGTACTACGCCGCCTCCGACCCGACCGATGTCGCCCGGGTCGAGGACCGCACCTTCATCTGCTCCGAGAAGGAGGAGGACGCGGGCCCGACGAACCACTGGAAGGCCCCGGCCGAGATGAAGGCCATCTTCGCCGGTGAGAAGGGCATCTTCCGCGGCTCGATGCGCGGCCGCACGATGTACGTCGTCCCGTTCTGCATGGGCCCGCTGGGCTCGGAGCTCTCCGCGATCGGCGTCGAGATCACCGACTCCGCCTATGTCGCGGTCTCCATGCGGACGATGACGCGCATGGGACAGCCCGTCCTCGACGAGCTCGGCTCCGACGGCTTCTTCGTGAAGGCCGTCCACACCCTCGGTGCGCCGCTGGAGCCCGGCCAGGAGGACGTTCCGTGGCCGTGCAACAGCACGAAGTACATCTCGCACTTCCCGGAGACCCGTGAGATCTGGTCGTACGGCTCCGGCTACGGCGGCAACGCGCTGCTCGGCAAGAAGTGCTACGCCCTGCGCATCGCCTCCGTCATGGCCCGCGACGAGGGCTGGCTGGCCGAGCACATGCTCATCCTCAAGCTGACCCCGCCGCAGGGCGAGCCCAAGTACGTCGCCGCCGCCTTCCCTTCCGCCTGCGGCAAGACCAACCTCGCCATGCTGGAGCCCACGATCTCCGGCTGGACGGTCGAGACCATCGGTGACGACATCGCCTGGATGCGCTTCGGCGAGGACGGCCGGCTGTACGCGATCAACCCCGAGGCCGGCTTCTTCGGTGTCGCGCCCGGCACCGGTGAGCACACCAACGCCAACGCCATGAAGACCCTGTGGGGCAACGCGGTCTTCACGAACGTCGCGCTGACGGACGACAACGACGTCTGGTGGGAGGGCATGACGGAGGAGACTCCGGCCCACCTCACCGACTGGAAGGGCAACGACTGGACCCCGGAGTCGGGGACCCCGGCGGCCCACCCGAACGCCCGCTTCACCGTCCCGGCCGCACAGTGCCCGATCGCCGCGCCGGAGTGGGAGGACCCGAAGGGCGTGCCGATCTCGGCGATCCTCTTCGGCGGCCGCCGCGCCTCCGCCGTCCCGCTGGTGACCGAGTCCTTCAACTGGCAGCATGGTGTCTTCCTCGGCGCGAACGTCGCCTCCGAGAAGACCGCCGCCGCCGAGGGCAAGGTCGGCGAGCTGCGCCGCGACCCGTTCGCGATGCTCCCGTTCTGCGGCTACAACATGGGCGACTACATGGCCCACTGGATCAAGGTCGGCGAGAACGCGGACGCGTCCAAGCTGCCGAAGATCTACTACGTGAACTGGTTCCGCAAGAACGACGCGGGCAAGTTCGTCTGGCCGGGCTTCGGCGAGAACAGCCGCGTCCTGAAGTGGATCGTGGAGCGCCTGGAGGGCAAGGCCGAGGGCGTCGAGACCCCCATCGGCATCCTGCCGACGCGCGACGCGCTCGACACGGACGGCCTCGAACTGCCCGAGGAGGACCTCGACTTCCTGCTCAAGGTCGACACGGACGTCTGGCGCGAGGAGGCCGGGCTGATCCCCGAGCACCTCAACACCTTCGGTGACCACACCCCGAAGGAGCTGTGGGACGAGTACCGCGCGCTGGTGTCCCGCCTCGGCTGACCCGCGCCCGGCTCCAGGCCGGGGCCCGCACCGTACAACGGCGTACGGAGCGGGCCCCGGCCTTTTTCGTCGCTGTTCTTCCGTCGCTGTTCTGGGTGGCACCCGGTCCGCGCGCCTCCGCGGCCCGCGGACCGGGGCCGTCAGGGGGCGCCGACGAGCTGCGTGTCGCGCAGAGCGGCGGTGTGGGCGTCCATCCGCTCGGCGGCGAGGATCGCGGCCGCGGTGTCGGCGCGCGAGGCGGCGACGACGAGCGCGCGCCCGGCGAGAGCGAGGGCGCGGTGGTGCAGGGCGGCGGGGTCGGCGCCGCTCAGCCCGGCGTGGCGTGCGGGCGGAGTGCCGCGGAGCCGGGACACCTGCTCGGCGATGCGGTCGGCCTCGGCGGCCAGCCCGAGCTCGTCGGTGACCGCGAGGAGAGCGGCGAGATGGCCGGCGAGCTGGATGTCCAGCTCCTCCTCACGGCTGCGGTGGGGGAAGTCGGAGGCGCCGGCCATCGAGTGGGCGGACTTCGAGCGGATCGGTTCGTACATGGTGGACGGCCTCCCTCGTACTGTCAGGAGACCATCCTAGCTTGGATCCTGTCTAAAGTTATGCCGAGCTCAGAAGAAAGCAGGAGCGGAAGGCGACGGACGGGCGGAGGACCTACGGCTGGCTGTAGCCGTCCAGGAAGTTCCCGATCCGCGTCACCGCGTCCGCCAGGTCCTTCGCGTTCGGCAGCGTCACGATCCGGAAGTGATCGGGCTCGTGCCAGTTGAAGCCGGTCCCGTGCACGACCATGATCTTCTCGGCCCGCAGCAGGTCCAGCACCATCTGCCGGTCGTCCTTGATGCCGAAGACGTTCGGGTCCAGGCGCGGGAACAGATACAGCGCCCCCTTCGGCTTCACGCACGTCACGCCGGGGATCTGCGTCAGCAGGTCGTACGCCACGTCCCGCTGCTCCAGCAGCCGCCCGCCCGGCAGCACCAGATCCTCGATCGACTGCCGCCCCTGAAGGGCCGCGGCGACCGCGTGCTGCGCCGGCATGTTCGCGCACAGTCGCATGTTCGCCAGGATCGTCAGGCCCTCGATGTACGAGGCCGCGTGCGCCTTCGGGCCGCAGACCGCGAGCCAGCCGCTGCGGTAGCCCGCCACCCGGTAGTTCTTGGACATCCCGTTGAAGGTCAGCACCAGCAGATCGGGCGCGATCGCGGCGGTCGGGGTGTGCGTGGCCCCGTCGTAGAGGATCTTGTCGTAGATCTCGTCCGAGCAGACGACCAGCTGATGCCGGCGGGCGATCTCCGTCAGACCGCGCAGCATCTCGTCGTCGTAGACCGCACCCGTCGGATTGTTCGGGTTGATGATCACGATCGCCTTCGTCCGATCGGTGATCTTCCGTTCGATGTCCGCGAGGTCCGGCATCCAGTCGGCCTGCTCGTCGCACCGGTAGTGCACGGCGGTACCGCCGGCGAGCGACACCGCCGCGGTCCACAGCGGGTAGTCCGGCGCCGGGACGAGCACCTCGTCCCCGTCGTCGAGCAGCGCCTGCATCGACATCTGGATCAGCTCGGAGGCGCCGTTGCCCAGGTAGATGTCCTCGACCGAGAGCGGGATGCCCTTGGTCTCGTAATGGCTCATGATCGCGCGCCGCGCGCTGAGCAGGCCCTTCGCGTCCCCGTACCCGTGCGCGTCCCCCACGTTCCGCAGGATGTCCTCGAGGATCGCCGGCGGGCACTCGAACCCGAAGGCGGCGGGGTTCCCGGTGTTCAGCTTGAGGATGCGGTGACCTGCGGCCTCCAGGCGCATCGCCTCCTCGAGCACCGGTCCCCGGATCTCGTAACAGACGTTGGCGAGCTTGGTCGACTGGATCACCTGCATGACGCGAGCTTACGTGTGCGCCCGGCGGGGCGCTTCGTGTTTTCCGACACCTCGGGACGTGGCGCGGCCGGTGATGCGGGGTCCGGCTGTTGCAGCCACGACGCCGGGAGCGCCGCAGAGATGCTGTGTCCCCGGCGTCTCGGCGTACCGCCGCGACCTGGCGGGACAGGGGCGGATTCCGCACGGAACGCTAATAGCTCACTTGTTCGGTTATGCGGTTAGGCTGGATCCATGGCAGCAGTCCATCTGCAGGGTTCCCTCTTCGACCAGACCGACGAGATCCGCCTCGGTCCGCTGGCGGACGTCCGCCGGACCGTGCTCGGCGACGGCGCCTGGCTCGACGTACTGCCCGGCTGGCTCACCGGGGCCGATGCCCTGTTCGAGACGCTCGCCGAGACCGTCCCCTGGCGTGCGGAGCGGCGGCAGATGTACGAGCGCGAGGTCGACGTCCCCCGCCTGCTCGCGTACTACCGCGAAGGCGACCCCCTCCCGCACCCCGTCATCGCCGAGGCCCGGGACGTCCTCTCCGCCCACTACGCCACCGAGCTCGGCGAGCCCTTCACGACGGCCGGGCTCTGCTACTACCGGGACGGCCACGACAGCGTCGCCTGGCACGGCGACACCATCGGGCGCGGCTCGCGCGAGGACACGATGGTGGCCATCCTCTCCGTGGGCTCCCCGCGCGATCTGGTGCTACGACCGCGGCGCGGCGGCCGGGCCCCCGTCCGCAAGGCCCTCGGGCACGGCGACCTCGTCGTGATGGGCGGCTCCTGCCAGCGGACGTGGGAGCACGCCGTACCGAAGACCGCGCGGGCGGTGGGGGCCCGGATCAGCATCCAGTTCCGCCCGCACGGTGTGAACTAGAGCCGCCTTCACCGTCGACGGCTCCGGCGATCACGAGCGCTGTGCAACCCTCGTCAGTCGTGGAGTGAGACGCGGTAGATGCTCGGCCAGTTCTTTCCGGTGAGCAGAAGGTCTTGTGTGCCGGGAACGGCCGCGATCCCGTTCAGGGCCCCAACTGTGTTCCGTCGGCGCGAAGTCCGGAGCGCGGAGGCGTCGATGTACGCATTCACCTGGCCGGTGCGGGAATCGATGCGGGCGACCCAGTCGCTGCCGAGGATGTTCGCGTACACCATGTCGCCGACGCATTCCAGCTCGTTGAGCAGGGGAACCGGTTTGCCGGCGGCCTCGACCGCCACCTGATCGAGCAGGGCGAACGTGTGCGGATCCCTGATGAGGAGGCGTGCCGAGCCGTTGCTCATGACGAGCCGTTTCCGGCCCGGTTGATGGCAAAGTCCCCACCCTTCACCGGAGTAGGCAACTCGCTCCCTTTCCCGCAGGGTTGCGGCATCGCGTTTGATGGCGAATCCATTGCGCCACGTCAGCTGCCACAGGAAGGAGCCGGTGAGCGTGATGCCTTCTCCGAAGAGGTCCGGAGCGAGTTGCTCCTTGACATGAGGGGGTGCTCCGACCGGTCCGGCCTGGACGGCCGAATGTCCCAACAGTCCGGTGCCTTCGTAAAGGAGCTGACCGCGCATCTCGAGTCCCTGGGTGAAGGAACCCTGATCGTGCCGGAATTCATCGACAATGCTCAGGGTGAGATCGGCGACGAGATCCGAGTTCGGCGGGGGCGCCGATCGAGCCGCCCGGGTCGGCTCCGCGGATCGTGCCCAGCTGGTGCCCGCGAGGGCGTTCCACACCAACCACAACGAGAGCAGCGCCGAGGCTGTTCTCCTCATGAGTCTTGCGGCCGTCGCACGTGCAGTCCGATGGGTGCTCACACGGTTTCCTGTGGGTGTGGGTGTGCCCGGCCGCCGTGACTTCCGGCGGCCGGGCACGAACCGGAGGTTACGTCCCGGAGGCGGGTTCAGAGCCGGGCGTGCGGCCCGTCCCCGTGATTGTCCTTGTCCTTGTCCTTGTCCTTGCCATGGTCGTAGTCGTCGTCGTAGTAGCCGTTGACCCGCGTGGTGAGGCTGTAGACGTTGTTGTCGGGGTCGGGGTCGATGTCCCTGCCGACCACGGTGGCCCAGTCGGTCAGGCTCTTGGCGCCTTCCGCGGCGGTGCCGGTGACGGTGACGGTGCGAGATGCACCGGCCGCCAGGCCGGTGACGGTGCAGGTCAGGGTGGTGCCGCTGATGCTGCAACCAGGGCTGCTGGTGGCAGCGTCTTCCAGCTCGGCCGGCAGCTCATCGGTGATCGTGTAGCCGGTCGAGGCGTGCGGGCCGCGGTTGGTGACCCTGATCCTGTAGGTCACCTCATCGCCCTCTTCGACCGAGGCCGGGCCGGTCTTCCTGATCTCAAGATCGGCGCGGTTGCGGGGCGAGGTGATCCAATCGACGTTGTTACCGGGGTCGGGGTCGGGCTCGGTGCCCGTGACCGTGGCGGCGTTCCTCAGCGACGTCAGCCCGGGCCCCGCCGTACCAGTGATCGTGATGGTCTGGGAGCTGCCCGCAGGGAGGTCGTCACCGACGCACGTCAGCGTCGTGCCGCTGATGGTGCACCCAGGTGTCGAGGTGTCAGCGTCCAGCAGACCGGGGGGGATCGCGTCGGTGACGGTGTAACCGGTCGAGTCGTTGGGACCGTTGTTGGTGACGGTCAGGGTGTACGTGACGGTGTCACCCTCGGTCACCCGGGTCGGGCCGTCCTTCTCCACCGACAGATCCACTCGCGCGCGCGGGACGTCCACGCTGTCGATGTTGTTGGTGGGATCCGGATCCGGGTCGTTGCCGGACACCTCTGCGGAGTTCGTCAGGATCCCTGCGAAGTCCGCTCCGACCGTGCCGGTGACGGTGATGTCGCGGCTTTCCCCGACTGCCAGGGCACCTGCCGTGCACGAAAGGCTGCTGCCGGTGATCGTGCAGCCGGCCGTCGTGGTCGTCGCGCCTACCAGGCCCGCCGGGATCGTGTCGGTGACGCTGTAGCCCGACGACTGGTTCGTCGGGCCGTTGTTCGTCACCGTGATCGTGTACGTGAGCGTCTGCCCCGGCGTGTAGGCGCCCGGGTCCGCCGTCTTCGTGATCGAGAGATCCGCTTCCGCCACGAAGCACGATGTGGCGTCCAGCTCCGGGAATTCGGAGGGCGCGGTCTGGGACGAAATGATGGTGAACGTGGGGGTCGGAGCCGCGGGGTTGGTGACGCGAACCCGGACGAGCTGGCCGTCGTTGCTGACGAGGCCGATGTCCCCGTTGCCGTAGGTGAAGGCGCCACCGTAGCCCGTCGCATCCGGGATGATGTCAGGGTATGTGGTTACGACGCCCGTAGTGGGGTCGATGCGGTTGATGTCCCCGGAGGCGGACGCGCCCCAGAAGTACCCGTTGGAGAAGGTGAAGTCGGCGGCCGTGAGCACTGCGGTGTTCGTGAGCACTGTGGCCACCCGCGTGGTCACATTGATCACGTAGATCGAGGTGCCAAGCGCAACGTAGTAGTTGCCCGCACTGTCGAACGCGCCCGCGATGTACGCTCCGACGGTGGACGCAGGAAGCCCCGACACAGCCCCCAGGTCGTTCACCGAGCCGTCCGCGCTGACTTGCACCAGACTGTCGTCAGTGGTGTCGATGCCGTACAGGAACTGGTCCACGGGGTTCACGCCGATGGCGTTGTACTCGACGGTCGCCGCGCCCACCGCGCCGAACGCGATGGTGCCTGGCCCGGCAGTGCCCGAGTAAAGCGTCACCGGCGCTGCCCCCGGGCCGGAGGTCAGGAGGATCTGACCGTCGCAGGGGAACGGCACGGGCTCCTCCGGCTGTGCCTTGCTGCCGGCCGCTGCCTTTTTGCCCTTGGCCCCGAGGGAATGCTGGGCCTTGACCGTCGAGGCGCCGCGCGCAGCCGCCTGCGCCTGGGCCTGGGCCGCAAGCGGGGCACTCAGCGTGGCAGCCGCAACCGCAGACACCGCGGCAGCACGCCACACGTTCCTTGCACTGGTGATCGGAACCACCTCTTCCGTGAGAGCGACATATGCGACGACCCGTCATTTGTCGCAATGGAATTCGATGCGGCGATTCGATCACTGATTGTCAGATTTGTCCCGTATGGAGGCCCTATGGTGGAAAGATCCCACCCCAGTGGACTATGCCCGGTGCAAGAGACAGGTGGGCCGGGCGGGCCCGCTGCAGGCACTCGCCCGGCCCACCCCGCTCACCCGGCGAGCGGCCGCAGCCTGCAGCGCGCAGGCCCGGCGGCCCGCAGGGTGATGCCCGTGTCGACGGGTACGTCCACGTCCACGGCCCGCAATTCATACGTCCGCAGGATCATCGAGAGCGCGAGCACCGACTCCAGCATGGAGAAGTGCTGGCCGATGCAGGCCCGCGGTCCGCCGCCGAAGGGGAACCAGGCATACCGGGGGCGCTCCTTCTCCCGGTCGGGGGTGAAGCGGTCCGGGTCGAAGCGTTCCGGATCGTCCCAGTACCGCGGGTGCCGGTGCGTCACCCACGGCGCCACGATCACATCGGCACCGGCCGGGATCGTGTGGCCCTCGATCTCGGCCGCGGCGACGGCCTGCCGGCCGATGACCGGACCCGCCGGGTACAGCCGCATGGCCTCCTTCAGCACGCGCGTGAGGTAGGGGAGCGCGTCGAGGTCGTACGCCTCCGGCACCCGCCCGGCCAGGACGTGCACGGCCTCCGCCCGCGCCCGTTCCTGCTGCTCGGGATGGCGGGAGAGGAGATGCAGGGCGAACGCGAGCGACGTCGCCGTCGTCTCGTGCCCGGCGAGCAGGAAAATCAGCACCTGGTCCCGGATCTCGGATGCGTCCAGGCTGCCGTCCTCCTCGCTCCCGGCCTGCGCGAGCAGCGTCAGCAGGTCGTCGCCGCGCGCCGCGTCACCCTCGGCGCGCCGCCGCTCGATGATCCGGTCGCACACCGCGTACATCTCCTCGGTCGCGGCGGCGGCCCTGCGGTTGGCGGGGGTCGGCCAGTGGCGGGGCGGATTGGCCGGCGAGTATCCGCGGCGCAGCGTGTAGTTCCCGATCACCGGGAAGCAGCGCTCCACCACGGGGACGGTGGCCTCCACGTCCGTGCCGAACAGGATGCGGGCCACCGCGCGCAGCGTCAGCCGGGTCATCTCGTCGACGACGTCGACCGTGGCGCCGGGCGCGGTGCGCCAGGTGGCGAGCAGGGCGGCGGTCTCGTCGGTGACGGCCTGGGCGTACCCGTCGACCCGACGGCGGGTGAACAGCGGCTGCACGAGCCGCCGCTGCCGGAGGTAGTCCTCGTCCTGGCTGGTCAGCAGCCCGTTGCCGAAGGACTCGCGGACCTCCTGGTAGAAGGCGTTGTCCTTGCGGAAGTTGGCCGACTCGCTCGCCAGCACCTGTTGCGCACCTTCCGCGGAGAACACCGCGTACAGCTCCGCGCGCAGCCCGGGCGGGCCCGCGGTGAAGCGGACGACGTCACCGTACGCGCGCCGCGCGTTCAGATACGTACCGAGCGAGTCCCGCTTGAGATCGAACATCGAGCCGAGCAGCGGCAGGCCCGCAGGCCCGGGAATGTCCGTGCCGGTGGATGTCATGACTCCCCCTGGGTCGGCGACGCATGTACATCGGTCGCTGCCGATTCTGCCTGGCGGTGGCCGCTCGCGCGGCTTGTCGATCAGATACGCCAGGAGCGGAGGCGGGAGGCGGCGGAGAAACGTCCTCAATGTCTCAGAGCAGGCAGCTCGCCTCGACCGGACGGCCCATGCCGGTCCGGTACTTGGACGGTGAGAGCTCGCCCCTGAGCGCCGCCACCCTGCGCCGCACGTCTTCCGGCTCCAGCGGCACGCGGCAGCCGTCGCACACCCCGTCGGGCAGTGTCTGCGGGGTGCCCGGGACGCCGCACCCCGTGCATTCGACGAGCGCGCGGCGGGGCGGTCGTACGGGAGCGGGCGGCGGCATCTTGTCGATCAGCCGGCGGCGGGCGAAGGCGCCGGGGGAGTGGACCTGCTCCGGCAGCCCGGATGTGAGGGCGTGCAGCAGCTGGTTTGGGGTGACTCCGTGTGCGAGCCATTGCGCGGCGAGCGCTTCGAGCGCGGCGCACTCGGCGGCGGACAGCGTCATACGGTGGTCGGTGCGCCCGAGGCGGGCGAGCGTGTCGTACGCCTGCGAGGGCGGTTCGGGGGTCGCCTCTTCGGGTGGTACGTCGCCGGGTGGTACGTCGCCGGCCACGAACCGCGCCCACCAGGCGCTGTCGCGGGCGGTGCGAGTGAAGTACGTACGGAACACCCACTGCGACAGCCCCTCCCCGAGAGGCTCGCGCACGCGCCGCAGATGGCCGGCCGCCGCGAGCTCGTTGAGTGCCTTGGTCACGGCTTGCTGGCCGTAGCGAGGCAGCTCCCTGGCGAGGGTCTTGATGTCGATGGCGGCGCCCTCGGGGAGCCGGTCGATGAAGGCGGCGATCTCCGCCTCGCGGACGGGGAGGTGGGCGAAGTCGCCCTTGCGGCGGGGGGCTTGGCCGGGAGCGGTGCGTTTGCCGTAGCCCGGCTTGGCCATGGGGTGTGCGGGCGTGGGCAGGGCAGGGCTATTGTTTTCAGCAGCCACGAGATCGCTCCTGACGATCTTGAAGGTCAGACCCCGGCGGGTGTTCCAGCACCCGGTCGGGGTCGTTTGTTGTTGCGAACGCTAGAGGGTCGCGACAGCCCGTGGCAAGCCGGTCACGAAAGGTCATCTCCCGTGGTGCGGGAGGCACTTGGGAGGGTGGGTGGGTTGGACCCACCACCCATTCCTTACATAAGGCGCGCGGCTCCCGAATCCCGGATCTCGGCGACGAACGCGGTCCAGGCGGGAGCGGCGGCGGTGGTGCCGCCTCGTGGTTCGACAAGCGCGTGGGTTCAGCCGACCTTGCGCCTGTAGCGCGCCATGAGGAGTGGGCCGCGGTCGAGGGCCGACGGAGACTCAGGCCGTCCTCGTCACGTTCACTGGCCCTGCGTGCCTCGGCGCGTCTGGGCCACCCACTCCTGCGCGGGCTCGGCGTCGCCGTACTCGTCGTGCCAGTTCCACCACTCGTACGGTGGGGTCTGGGGGTAGCCCTCGGGCGAGTCCTCCCATTCCTCCTGCCGGCCGAGCGCGGTCATGTCGAGGTAGCTCCAGGTGCTCCCCAACGCCTCGTCGCCGCGGGCGTTGATGAAGTAGGTGCGGAACACGTTGTCGCCATCGCGGATGAACGCGTTCGTGCCGTGCCACTCGTTCACGCCGAAGTCGGTGTCGAACTCGTCGGTGATGGTGTACCAGGGCATCGTCCAGCCCATCCGCGCCTTCACGCGCTCGATCTCCGGCTGCGGCGCGCGCGAGACGAACGCGAGAGTGGTGTCGCGGGCGTTCAGATGGGCGAGGTGGCCAACGTGGTCGGCCAGCATGGAGCAGCCGCGGCAAGCGTGGTCGGGCCAGCCGAACACATCGGGTTCGAAGAAGGCACGGTAGACGATCAGCTGACGACGACCCTCGAACAGGTCGAGCAGACTCGCCTTGCCCGCAGGCCCCTCGAACTCGTACTCCTTCTCCACGGCCAGCCACGGCATCCGCCGACGCTGCGCGGCCAGCGCATCACGGGCGCGGGTCAGCTCCTTCTCCTTCACGAGCAGCTGCTCGTGGGCGGCCTCCCACTCCTGCCGCGAAACGATCGGGGGTGTCTTCATCGTGATGTCCACCTTCCAGATCAAGCTCATGGCCAGGCCAGGGGTGCGAGCTGGGCGCCGCTCAACAGGCCCCCTGCGTAGACATCTATATTACCGCGAACGTCATAATTCCTAGCGAAAGCCGCATTTATTTCCATTCGCAGGAAAAAGGTAAATGTCCTCGGGGTTTTAGGGTCCGGATTTCGCGAGAATGTGAAATTCCGTCGAAGCGGGTCGGCGCGGCCGAGCCCTGGACGGAGAAGAGGATGCCGCTCGTCCCAACTGCCCTGTGGGACAGGTGAATCCCGGTCACTCCGCGGTCAGGATGCGGCCTGTCCCGGCGGGCCTGATCCACGCCGGGCGAGCGTGAACCATCCGTCGGGCACAAGGAGTTACGGCATGCGTCGCATTCGCACGACCACGCTGACCGCAGGCGCCCTCGCGCCGGCAGGTGTCGCCGCCACTTGTGTGGCGATCGCGCCGGCCGCCACCGCCGCGACCCAGGGGTGCGTGGTCACCAACATCACCACCGGTGAGTACGAGTCGCAGGGCACGATCCGCACCAAGGCCGCGAGCAGCTGCATCGTCGACCGCACGGTCCAGGGCATCGAGGACGCGGATGAGGCGGCCCGTGCCGACCGGGGGGCCGGGGCGGCGTACGCCGCGTGCATGGCTCCCGTGGAGGCCGTACGGGAGCCGTTGCGCATCAGCCGCCGCACGGCCTTTCAGGCGTCGGAGCCACCGAGGCCATCGACGAGGGCAACCACGTCCACTGTGCCTGGGAGTAGCGAGGCCCGGGCCCACGCCCGTCACTCCGGCCGGTCACCCCGGCCCGTCGGTCGGGGTGACAGGCGTGGGCCGGCCGGCCGCACGACGAGGCCCGCTCCCAGGCGGGCGCTGTAGGCTCGGCGAATCCGTGCGGACCGGGTGGGGATGAACTGACTGCTCATGTGGATGCTGAGTAAGGCCGGGCCACGGCGGACAGGCGCCGCCGGCTCGCTGGCGATCGCTGTGGGCGGTCTGGCGGCCGGGACGCTGCCCGCGCGTGAGCCGTGGGGGCTCTGGGTCCCGTACGGGCACGGGGTGACGGTCACCGCCGCCGTACTGGCGTATCTCGGGCTGACCCTGCTGGTCCTGGCCTGGTGGGCGTACGGGCGTCAGCTCGCCGCGGGGGAGACGGGCGAGACGGGCGAGACAGGTGAGGCGGCGAAGGCGGACGGGGTGCACGACGTGCGCCACGTGCGTCATGTGCTCGTCACCCTCGGCTGGTGGGCCGCGCCGCTGGTCCTGGCGCCGCCGCTGTACAGCGCCGACGTGTACAGCTACATAGCGCAAGGCGCGATGGTCCTCGAAGGCCATGACGCCTATGCGCACGGGCCTTCGGTCCTCGGCCCCGGCTCGCTCGGGGCCGACGCCGCGGCGAGCGTGGGCGGGAACTGGACCGAGACGCCCGCGCCGTACGGCCCGGTCTTCCTGCTGTTCGCGAAGGGCGTGACCTGGGCGACGGGCGGGGAGATCGTGCCGGCCGTTCTCGGGCTGCGGCTGACAGCGGTGGGTGCGCTGGTCCTGACGGTGTGGGCGGTGCGGCACCTGGCGGCGGAGTGCGGCGTCGGTGAGAGCCGCGCACTGTGGCTGGCGGTACTCAATCCGCTTCTGCTGGTGCATGTCGTGGGCGGCATGCACAACGACGGGCTGATGATCGCCCTGATGCTGACCGGCGTCGTCTGCGCGCTGCGCGGGCGGTGGTTGCTGGGCAGTGCGGTCGTCGCCCTCGCGATGATGATCAAGTCGCCGGCCGCGGTCGCCCTGCTCTTCATCGGCGTGATCGTCATCCGTGATGCCGGCCGGGCGTCCCGGCGGCCGGTCGCGCTGCGCGCGGTGAAGGGCGTCCTCGGCCCCGGGCTGGTCGCCGCCGCGATAGCGGTCGCGACCACCGTGCTCGGCGGTACCGGCTTCGGCTGGCTGCGGACGCAGAGCGTCGCCGCGGCGATACACACGCCGCTCTCGCTCACCAGCGACCTCGGCCTCGCGGCCGGGTACGCGGCGCGCCTGCTCTCCGGTGATGTGGACCCGGCAGCGGTCAAGAGCGTGACGCAGACTCTCGGCCTCGCCGCCGCCGTCGCGGTCATCGCCGTCCTGGCCTACCGCTCCCTGCGCGGGCGGATGCATCCCGTACGCGGCCTGGGCCTCGCTCTGTCGGCACTCGTCGCGCTCTCGCCGATGGTGCAGCCCTGGTATCTGCTGTGGGGTACGGCGACGGTTGCCGCGACCGCAGTGGAGAGCGACCGAGTTGTCCGGATTCTGATGGTCCTCTCCGTGTCCCTCGTCTACGAGACCCAGCCCTCGGGCCACACCCCGGCGTACGGCTTCGTACTGGCCGCCGTCGCGGCTGCGGCCGCGGTGCCGGCACTGCGGCGGCACAGGGAGCCCGCCGCTGCCGAGGGGCCCGCACTACCTCGGCCCCGCACGGAAGCGGACTTCCTCTCGGGCGCGAGCCGCTAGGCCCTTGGGCGTCGCCTTGCGGCGAGCCCCCGGGCGCCCGCGCCTCGTCCCCCTGCGCCCGGCGGGCGTGGCGCATTTCGGCGGGGCTGGGCGGAGGGGCTCTGACCCGAACCCCGGATGTCACGCTCCCCCTTCGCTCTCGGGCGTGATGGACCGCGCCCCGTCCGGTTCGCGTCCGAGGATCCGCGCGTCGTCGACCGCGCCCGCCAGGGTGGCCAGGGCTCTGCCCCGAGCCCCGAGCCTCGGGCCCAAGGCCTTGCGGTGCGGGCCGGCCTGTTCCACAAACCGGGCCCGGCCGTGTCCCGTCCGGTTCGCGTCCCGGGTTGGCCGCGTCATGGGCCGCGCCCGCCCGCCACGGCGGTCAGGGGCGCTGCCCCGATCCCCGGCCCCAACGCCCTGCGGTGTGGGTCGGGGCGGGGGGCCCGGGTTACGGGACTCCGGTCCGCGTTCCAGGGGCGATGCGCCGCCACGCCGCCCGCCCGGGCGACCGCTGCGCGGAGCGTGATCGGAATGGCGTCGATGATGTCGGGTTTCGCACCCGGCTTCGAAATGGAGTCCTTGAGTCCATAGAATCCGCGGCTGTGAGCCGCCAGGAGAATCCGGTATTCGTCGACGCCTCGGGGCGCCGCCGCCGCCTCGTGAGGTATGCGTCGGTTGCCCTCGGTATCGCGTGCGTCTGTTTCGTCGCTGTTGTCCTGGGCGGGCTCTTCGGTGCCGGGCCGGCCGGCGGCCCGCTGCCCTGGAGTCAGAGCCGGGAGGAGTCCTCCCCGACGGCCGAGGAGCCGACGCCGTCCACGGCCGAATCCGGGGAACCCGGCGACGGCGAAGAGGGCGGCGACCCGATATCGGATACGGGCGCTCCCTCGGCCTCCGGCTCCCCGGGCCCCGACGCGTCCAGGAGCCCCGGCACCGACGGTACTGGCACGTCCCCCACGGCCGAGGCGCCCACGGCGGGCGGTGCCGCGGCGAGCGTCCCGCCCGGGAACTCGGGCAACGCACCCCGGCACTCGCCCACCGCGGCCGGAAAGGGACCCAAGTGACCCGGCACGCCATACGCCGGGATCCCCGGGCCCACTGGGTGCTGCTGACGCTCACCCTGGTCGTCGCCGCCACCGCCCTGCTCTTCAGCGGATACGGGCGGCACGAGATAGCCCCGACCGCCGCGCCCGCCACCCGCTGCCCGGGCGCCCCCGATCCCGGGTTCGACAGCGGGCCCATCCTGCGGCAGGACCCCAAGACCGGCGGAATCGCCGCCGGACGGATGCCCTCCGGTACCGTCGCCCTCACCTATGACGGCGGCCCCGACCCGGCCTGGACCCCGCGCCTGCTCGACCTGCTGAAGCAGCACCAGGCCAAGGCCACCTTCTTCCTCACCGGCACCCAGGCCGCCGCCCACCCCGACCTCGTACGCCGGATCAGGGACGAGGGCCACGAACTCGGCTCGCACACCTACACCGACGCCAATCTCGCCGCGGTCTCCGAGCCCCGGGCCCGGCTCGAACTCGCCCTCACACAGAACGTCCTCGCGGGCACCGCCGGCATCGGTACGCATCTGCTGCGCTTCCCGCACACCGCCGGTGCCGCCTCCTTCTGCGGCGACATGGCCCAGGCCGCACGGCAGGCCATGGTCGACGGCTACGTCCTCGTCACCGCCGACCCCGCCGCCGACCCCGCCGAGCCCGACAACTCCGCCGCCGACGGCACCGGCGTCCGCCAGTTCACCGGCTCGGCGGCAGTCGTCGCCGAAACCGAGCGGCTGCTGACCGCCGACCGCGGCAGCCGGGTCGGCGACCGGATCACGTACACGACCGTCGGCGCAGGCCTCGGCCTTCCGGGCACGACCTACGACGTCGGCACTGCCGCCGAGTGGCGGGGCGCCGCGGTCGTCCGCGCCCAGCAGGCCTCCCGGGCCTTCGCCGACGCCATGACGTGGTTCCTGCTCGCGGCGGGCGTGATCACGGCGGCCCGGCTGGTGATGCTGTTCACGGTCGCCCGCGTGCATGTGAAGCGCGTACGGGCCAAGCGCTCCCGGCGCCGCGGCGCCCCGCGGTTCCCGCCGCTCACCGACCCGGTCTCGGTGATCGTCCCCGCGTACAACGAGGAGGCGGGCATCGAGGCGACCGTGCGTTCGCTGCTGGCCTCCACCCATCAGGCCGTCCAGATCATCGTCGTCGACGACGGCTCCACCGACCGGACCTTCGAGATCGCGGACGCGATCGACGACCGCCGTGTCATGGTGATCCGCCAGCCCAACTCCGGGAAGGCCGCCGCCCTCAACACCGGCCTCGCCTGGGCCCACTTCGACATCATCGTGATGATCGACGGCGACACCGTCTTCGAACCCGACGCGGTCTTCAACCTGATCCAGCCGCTCGCCGACCCGCGCGTCGGCGCGGTCAGCGGCAACACCAAGGTCGGCAACCGACAGGGCGTACTCGGCCGCTGGCAGCACCTCGAATACGTCATCGGCTTCAATCTCGACCGCCGCATGTTCGACGTCATGGAGTGCATGCCGACCGTTCCCGGCGCGATCGGGGCGTTCCGCCGCGACGCCGTCGTGGGCGTCGGAGGCGTCAGCGACGACACCCTCGCCGAGGACACGGACCTCACCATGGCCCTGGGCCGGGCCGGCTGGCGCGTCGTCTACGAGGAGTCGGCGATCGCCTGGACCGAGGCCCCCTCGACGGTGCGCCAGCTGTGGAAGCAGCGCTACCGCTGGTGCTACGGCACGCTTCAGGCCATGTGGAAGCACCGTGGCGCCGTGCTGGAGCGGGGCGCCGCGGGCAAGCTCGGCCGCCGTGGCCTGACCTATCTGCTGCTGTTCCAGACGGTCCTGCCGCTGATCGCCCCGCTCGTCGACGTCTTCGCCCTGTACGGGCTGCTGTTCCACGGCGCGGGGCAGGCGGTTGCGGTCTGGCTCGCCTTCACCGCGGTCCAGGTCTTCAGTGCGGTGTACGCGCTGCGGCTGGACCGGGAGAAGTTCGAGCCCTTGTGGACCCTGCCGCTCCAGATCTTCGTCTACCGCCAGCTCATGTATCTCGTGGTCGTCCAGTCGGTGGTCACGGCACTGACGGGCAATCGGCTCCGTTGGCAGCGCACGCAGCGTACGGGCTCGGCGACGGACGTCCTCGAGGACCGCGCCGCGGTGCGTACCTGACGGGGGCCCTCAGGCCTCCCGCCGGGAGGCCTGAGCCTGAGGGGAGGCTGTCGGGAGGCCCGTCCTGGGCCTGGCCTGGGCCGCCCCGCCCTACGCCCCGACCGTCCCGTCGATCCCTTCCCGGAGGAAGTCGGCGTGGCCGTTGTGGCGCGCGTACTCGTGGATCATGTGCAGCATCACCAGCCGCAGCGACACGTGCTCGCCCCACCGCGGCTGGTACCCGGTCACCTCGAGCGACTCCGCCTCCTGCTCGATGCGCCGGGAGTGCTCGAGCTCGGTCTCCCAGGCGTCGAACGCCTCGGACCGCGTGGCCTTCGTCGCGTCGTACGCCACCTGGTAGTCGCCCTCGTCCGACCACACGAGCGGGATGTCCTCAGCGGCGATCACCCGGCGGAACCAGGTGCGTTCCACCTCCGCCATGTGCCGGACCAGGCCGAGCAGCGAGAGCGTCGAGGGCGGCATCGACGTCCGGCGCAGCTCGTCGTCCGTGAGCCCTGCGCACTTCATGGCAAGGGTGGCGCGGTGGAAGTCGAGGAAGGCGCGCAGGGTCTCGCGCTCGTTGCCGCGCAGGGGCGGGGAGATGCGGTCGTCGGTTTTCACGGAGTCACCGTAAGGCAGGGCGGGAGCGAGGGCCGGGGGCTGACCGAAAAGAGTGCCTTGCCGGGCCGGGCGGGGGCCCCAACAATGCGCATGACAAACCGAAGGCCACTTCGGTCACTCAAGTCGCAAGAGGGGACCCCCACATGAACAAGCCTCTCGTCGGCGCGCTGCTCGCCCTCACCCTCCTCGGGGCGGGAGCCGCTCCCGCGTCGGCGTCGCCTTCGTCCGCGCCCGCGTCCGTGCCTGCATCCGCACCCGTATCCCCGCCCACGGCGCCGGCCGTAGACGTCAAGGCCGTCGACTTCGCCGGCACCGTCGCGCTCAGCAACTGCTCCGGCTCCGTCGTCCGCACGCCCGACTCCCAGCCGAACGACCCGGCGCTCGTCCTGTCCAACGGCCACTGCCTGGAGACCGGGTTCCCCGCGCCCGGCCAGGTCCTGGTCGACCGTCCCTCGTCCCGCTCCTTCGGCCTGCTCAACTCCGCCGGGACCAGGGTCGGCACACTCCGAGCGAGCAAGATCGCGTACGGGACGATGACCGACACGGACATCTCGCTGTACGAACTCACCCGCACCTATGCGCAGATAGAGAGCCGCTACGGCATCAAGGCGCTGGAGCTGAACGCCGCCCACCCGGTCCAGGGCACCGCCATCAAGGTGGTCTCCGGCTACTGGAAGCGCATCTACAGCTGCAACATCGACGGCTTCGCCTACCGCCTCAAAGAAGGCGCCTGGACCTGGAAGGACTCGGTCCGCTACACCTCCACCTGCGACGTCATCGGCGGCACTTCGGGCTCGCCCGTCATCGACGTCGCCACCGGAAAGGTCGTCGCCGTCAACAACACCGGCAACGAGGACGGCGGCCGCTGCACCGACAACAACCCGTGCGAGGTCGACGAGAACGGCAACGTCACCGTCCGCCAGGGCATCAACTACGCGCAGCAGACGTACATCGTCGTCCCCTGTGTCGGCACCGGCAACAAGATCGACCTGAGCCGGCCGGGCTGCACCCTCCCCAAGCCGTAGCAGCCCCTCGGCCATGGCCCGGGCCGTGGCCCTCCGGTCACGCCGTCCGGCGGATCGCCCTCCCGGCCAGCACGTCCGTGCGCTTCCCGTCCTCGATCACGAACTTGCCGTCGATCAGGACGTGCGGAATCCCGGCCGGGAGGGTGCGTGGCTCGCCGTACGTCGAACCGGCCGCGACCGTGTCCGGGTCGAAGAGCACGAGGTCGGCGCGGTAGCCCTCGTGCACATGACCCCGGTCGGGGAGACGGAGCCGGGCGGCGGGCCGCGATGTCAGACGGGCCACGGCCTCCTCGAGGGACAGGACGCCGAGTTCGCGGGCGTACCGTCCGAGGTACTGCGGGAAGGTGCCGTACGCGCGCGGATGCGGCTTGTCGCCCTGGAGGATGCCGTCGCTGCCGCCCGTGTGGACGCGGTGCCGCATGATCGCGCGGACGTTCTCCTCATGGCCGACGTGCTGGAGGATCGTCGATCCGAGCCGGTCCTCGATCAGCAGCCGGCGGGCGGTCGCCCAGCCGTCCAGGCGGCGGCCGACATGACCGGCGAGACCCGGATCGCTCACTCCGGAGATCTCGATGGTGTCCCATTCCATCGGCACCCCGTGGCAGCCGTCGGAGCCGAGGACTTCGAGGTGGTGGCGGATCCTCTCGGCGGTCGCGTCGTCCTGGAGGCGGGCGAGGACCGCCTCAGGTCCGCCCTCGCCCGCCCAGCTCGGCAGCAGCGCGACGAGCGTCGTACAACCGGGGGTGTACGGATATGTGTCGAGGGAGATGTCGGCGCCCGCGTCGAGCGCCTCGTCGAGCAGGGCGAGCAGCTCGGGCGCGCGGCCCTTGTTCACGCCGAAGTTCATGGTGGCGTGGGCGAGATGGAGGGCGCAGCCCGCCTCGCGGGTGAGGCCGACCATCTCCTCGTACGCCTCCAGGGCGCCCGCGCCGTACGAGCGGTGGTGCGGGCAGTAGTAGCCGTCGTAGCGCGCCACCACCCGGCACAGCTCGGTGAGTTCGGCGTCGTTCGCGTACATGCCCGGGGTGTAGGTGAGGCCCGAGGACATGCCGACGGCGCCCTGCTCCAGGCCCTCGGCGACGAGCTGCTTCATGCGGCGCATCTCGTCCTCCGTGGCGGGGCGGTCGTCCCAGCCGACGGCGTACATCCGCACCGTCCCCTGCGGGACGAGATAGGCGGCGTTGACGGCGATACCGCGGCCGCCGAAGTTCCGGTCGAGGCGGTCCAGGTACTCGCCGACCGTCCGCCAGTCGAAGTCGACGTCCGACCCGTCGCCGTTCCAGCCGGTGATCGCCCGGCGGACCTCGTCGAGCGTGCGGTCGTCGACGGGCGCGTACGACAGCCCGTCCTGGCCCAGGACTTCCAGGGTCACGCCCTGTGCGGCCTTGGCGCTGTGGTCGGGGTCCCGGAGGAGCGCGAGGTCGCTGTGCGCGTGCATGTCGATGAAGCCGGGGGAGAGAGCGAGTCCGTCGGCGTCCAGCAGGCGCTGCGCGCCGGGGCGCGAGCCGCCCTGCCCCTCGCGGTGCACGGCGGTGATGCGCCCGTCCGTGATGCCGACGTCGGCGCGGTACGAGGCGGTGGCGGTGCCGTCGATGACGCGCGCGTCGCGGATGACGAGGTCCATGGGGCGCGTGCCTTTCTCCGTCTTTCGGGGCTCTGCCCCGGGCCCCGCGCCTTCCCGTGACCGGGAGGCTGGGCCGGGGCCCCACCCCGGTACCGGCCGGTGGGCCCGGGTGTCCGTCCTCAAGCGCCGGACGGGCTGGATTCAGCCTTGCCGGCGTTTGAGGCGCGGGGCCGGGGCGGAGCCCCGGTGCGGGGAGGGGCGGGTGCGGAAACCGAGCTGGTGTCAGAAGAACGTACGGATGTAATCCGTGACCGTGCCGTCCGCCTCCACCACCGGAATCAGCTGCCACTTGTCGAACGACGTGCACGGGTGCGAAAGACCCATCCCGAGCCAGTCCCCGACCTCCAGATCCGCCCCCGCCTCCGTCCGCACCCACCCGTGCTGGTCGGACAGCCCGGTGACCGTGAGGCCGGTGGCCGGGCGGAGCTCGCCGTCGCGGGCGTCCCGTACGACCTGGGCAGCGGGCAGATCGAGGTCGTAGGCGGCGTCCCGCTTGCCCGCGTTGGTGAACGCCTGCTGCGGCGTCGGGCGGGAGACGACCTGGGCCCAGAGCCGGAACGCGGGCTCCAGGGCGCCCTCCTGCGGCACCCGGTTGAAGGGCGTGAGGTGCTTGTAGTGGCCGTCGTCGTGCGAGACGTACGCGCCGGAGCGCAGGAGCTTCAGCACCGGAACGGACAGCTCCGGGATTTCGGCGAAGACTTCGGCGACGGTGTCGAACCAGGCGCTGCCGCCCGCGCTGACGACGATTTCCTCGGTCCCCGCGAACCGGCCGTCCTTGTCGAAGGCCGTGGCGAGGGAGACGAGTCGGCGCAGCCAGTCCCGTACCCGCTCGGGTGTCGCGTCCGGGACCTCGCCCTCGTAGCCCGCGACGCCGACCAGGCGCAGGGTCCCGGTGGCGGCGACCGCGTCGGCGACGGCCGCGCAGTCGGCCTCGGTACGGGCGCCGGTTCGGGCGCCGTCGCCCGCGCCGAGTTCGACGACGACGTCGACGGGGCGGCTGGCGCCGGCCGCCGTGAGGGCCTCGTCCATCAGCTCGACGCCGCGCACGGAGTCGACGTAACAGACGAGCCGGAAGTCGGGGTCGCGCTCCCGCTCGCCCGCGAGCCAGCGCAGGGCGGCGGCGTCGACGACCTCGTTCGCGAGGAAGATCCGCTGGATGCCGTAGGCGCGGTACACGCGGACCTGGTGCGGTACGGCGGCGGTGATGCCCCACGCCCCGTGCTCCAGCTGGCGGACGAAGAGCTGGGGCGACATGGAGGTCTTGCCGTGCGGGGCGAATGCGAGGCCGTGGCGCTCGGCGTACGTCTCCAGGAGGGCGAGGTTGTGCTCCAGGGACTCCGCGGAGAGGGCGAGTACGGGGGTGGTGAAGCCGCCGGTGAAGAGGTTGCGGCGCTGGGCGGCCAGCTCGCCGACGGTGAGGCCCTCGGCATCCGGCGGGAGCGCCTTGAAGCGATGGTCGACGCGCTCGTTCGCGAGCTGCTCGACGGCGTTGTCGGCGGGCATGGGAGCCTCCTCGAAGAGTACGGTTGCAGTATGTGCAACGGTCATTGCGCATATCGCTAAAGGGTGTCTAACATCCGGGCCAATGCCGGGTCAATGGACCCACATGACCGGTGAGGAGTACCAGGGTGACCGGAACAGCGGCCGTGGGCGCGGCCGGGGCCGAGCCCGTGGACACGGCCGCGACGGAGTTCGTGGACAGTGGCGTCGCCGCGGCCGCGGACGCGGGAGACGCCGTGGGAGACGTCGCGGAAGACGCCGTGGGAGACGCCGTGCGCGCGGCCGTCGACGCGGACGTGGTCTGCCTCGGCGAGTCCATGGTCACGTTCCTGCCCTCGCGTCCCGGCCGCCTCGCCGACGTCCCCTCCTTCGTCCGCACCATCGGCGGTGCCGAGTCGAACGTCGCGTGTGCGCTGGCGGCGGCCGGGCACCGTGCGACGTGGGTCAGCAGGGTCGGCGCGGACGGCTTCGGCGACCATCTGATCGCCGCCGTCGCGGCGTACGGCGTCGACACCTCCGCCGTCCGGCGCGATCCGGTCCGGCCCACCGGCATCTACTTCCGCACCGCCACCGACCGTGCCACGGACACGCACGAGGTCATCTACTACCGGGCCGGCTCGGCAGCTTCCGCCATGTCGTCGGAGAACATCCCGTACGAGGCTCTCGCGCGGGGCCGCATCCTCCATCTCTCCGGCATCACCGCGGCCCTGTCCCCGGACTGCCTCGCCCTGATGCGCGCCCTGACCGCCCGCCGCCCCGGGCGCCCCCTCCTCTCCTTCGACGTCAACCACCGGCCCGGCCTCTGGCGTGACGACCCGTCCGTCCTGCTCGACCTGGCACGCGGCGCCGACCTCGTCTTCGTCGGCGAGGACGAGGCGGAGGAGGCATGGGGCCTGTGCGGCGCGGAGGCGATCCGGGAAGCGCGCCCGGAGCCGGAGGTGCTGGTGGTGAAGCGGGGCGCGCGGGGCGCAACGGTCCACGCCCGCCCGGCCCACCCCGCCCACGCCCGCCCCCTGGAGCCCGTCCGGCGTTCGAGGGCGGCCACACCGGCTCACGCGCCGGTACCGGGGCGGAGCCCCGAGAAGGGGGACACCGTCACCCACGTCCCCGCCCCCCGCGTCGACGTCGTCGCCCCCGTCGGCGCCGGCGACGCCTTTGCCGCGGGGTTCCTCTCCGCCACCCTCCGCGGACTCGGCGACACGGCGCGGCTCCGCCACGGGCACCTGATGGCCGCCGCCACCCTCACCGTCCCCGGCGACCTCGGCACCCCACCCCCCGTCGCCCTCGCCGACCGCCTTGCCGCCCTCGACGACGACGCCTGGGAGAGACTTCACCTCGGCCCCGGCTGGACGGCAGCCGCGCAGGCAATGGAGGAGGTACGTGCGTCATGAGCCAGACCGTCGACCGCGCCCTGAGCATCCTGCCGCTGCTCGCGCAGGGCCCCGCAGACCTCGGACAGGTCGCCGAGCGCCTCGGCGTCCACAAGTCCACCGCTCTGCGGCTCCTCCGCACCCTTCACGAGCACGGCCTCGTCTACCGTCAGCAGGACCAGCGCTACCGCCTCGGCGCCCGCCTCTTCGCCCTGGCCCAGGAGGCCGTCGAGAACCTCGACATCCGTGAGATCGCCCATCCCCACCTCGTCGCGCTCAACGAGCAGATCGGGCACACCGTTCACCTCGCGGTGTACGAGGAGGGCGAGGTCCTCTACATCGACAAGGTCGAGAGCCGCTATCCGGTCAGGATGTACTCCCGTATCGGCAAGCCCGTCGCCATCACCGTCGCGGCCGTGGCGAAGCTCCTCCTCGCCGACTTCCCCGAGCCCGAGCGCCGCGCCCTCGCGGAGAAGCTCGACTACCCCATGTACACGCCCCGCTCGATCCCGAACGCCGCCGCCTTCCTCAAAGAGCTGGCGACCGTACGCGAACAGGGCTGGGCCACCGACCTCGGTGGCCACGAGGAGTCCATCAACTGCGTCGCGGCCCCCATCCGCGGCGCGGACGGCCGTGTCGTCGCCGCCGTGTCGGTCTCCGCGCCGAACGTCGTCGTCACCGCCGAGGAACTCCTCACCCTGCTCCCGTCGGTGCGCCGCACAGCCGACGCCATCACCCGCGATTACTCAGGCAAGGACACCGCATGACCGAGAAGACCGCGATCACCCCCGCCACCCACACCACCCCGCCCGCCAAGTTCTCCCACGGCGTCCGCAAAGGCAACATCCTCCAGGTCGCGGGCCAGGTCGGCTTCCTCCCCGCCGTCGAGGGCCAGGCCCCCACCGTCGCCGGCCCGAGCCTGCGCGAGCAGACCCTCCAGACACTCGCCAACGTCGCATCGGTCCTCGAGGAGGGCGGCGCGAGCTGGGACGACGTGATGATGATCCGCGTCTACCTCACGGATACGGCCCACTTCGCCGAGATGAACGCCATTTACGACGCGTACTTCGAGGAGCAGGGCCTCAAGGAGGCCCCCGCCGCACGTACGACGGTCTACGTCGGTCTCCCCGCCGGACTGCTCATCGAGATCGACGCCCTGGCGGTCCTGAGCTGATCTCCCTAGGCCCTGTCCGTGGCGGGCTTCGCGGTGGCGGCGGCGTACTGAGCCTGGCCGTCCAGATCTGCGAGAGTGGGGCGTCCGGGACTTCCTGTCCCGGGCGCCCCGCCCTGTCAGTGCGTCAGCCCGTGCAGTACTGCTGCTCCTTGCCGATCGACCGGTACATGCAATCGGAATTTTCCAGCAGCTGCAGCACCGCGTCGCGGTTACGGTTCGTCTCGCGCTCGATCACCTCGTCGGGCGGGTAGAAACCGCCGCCGCCGAAGCCCGTCGGATACATCTCGAACGTATACGCGAAGATCTTCTGGTTGCCCCACAGCCAGTCGTCGATGGACCCGTCCGTGATGTACAGGTCGCTCGACTGCTCGGCCGTGTAGCCGTTGCTCGCGGCCATCTTGCCGCCGACGGTGGCGAAGGCGTCGCGGTCGTCCTGGGTCATGCCCGGGGCGGTGTTGGCCGTCGTGTAGCCGTACGGCCACAGCACCAGCTCGCTGTACGTGTGGAAGTCGATCCCGGTCTTGATCTGCTGCTTCCCTCCCACGACCCGGGAGCGCACGAAGTCGGCGACGACCTTCACCTCGGGGGCGGACTCGGCTGCCCGGCCGCGGTAGGTCTCGGAGCTTGTGGAGCCCGAAGAGCCGCCGCAGCAGCCCCACTTGAAGTTCCAGTTGCGGTTCATGTCGGTGCCGACGTACGACGAGCCCGAGTTGGGCTGCCGGTTCTTGCGCCAGCTGCGGTAGGAGCCGGTGGCGATGTCGTACTCGCCGCCGTCCGGGTTGAGGTCGGGCACGATCCAGATCTCGCGGCCGTTGACGGCGTTCGTGACGCGCGAGTCCGTTCCGTAGTCGTCGCCGAGCTCGCGCAGCAGATAGAGCGCCATCTCGACGGTGAGGTGCTCGCGGGCGTGCTGGTGGTGGGTGAAGAGGACCTCGGGCTCGTTCTCGTCCGTGGCGACGTTGTCGCTGATCTTGATGGCGACGATGTCCCGGCCCTGGTAGGACTTGCCGATCACCCGTTTGCTCATGATGTTGGGGTGGGCGGCGATGCGCTGGTCGATCTCCGCGTTCATCTCCGCGTAGTTGTGGTAGCGCGCGTCCGCGGACGGGAAGTCGAGCGGCCCGGCGGCCGCGCCCGGAGCCCTGCGGGCCGGCGGTGCGGGCAGGGGTTCGAGTACGTGGCCGACGGCGCGGAGGCGTTTCGCCTGGGCGGCGTTGGCGCTGATGACGATCGTGTGCTCGTCGACCTCGTCGATCGAGACGCCCGTCGCGGCGATGGCGGTGCGCTCGGCGACGGTGGACGGACCGTGGATCTCGTACTGCCGGACCTGCTCCTCGGCCTCGGCGGCGGCTGCGGCCTTGGCGTCGGTGGCGGCCGCGCGGGCGCGGTCCGGGTCCGGGGCGGGCGCGGCGGTCGCCGTGAACGGGGCCGCTACGGCGAGCGCGAGCAGGGTCGCGAGGGCGGCGGACCGAGTGACGGACCTTCTGCCGCTGCCGCGTGTGCGAAGTCGCATGCTGTCTCCTGGGTAGGGAGTGTGGGGGTGACTCAGTGCGACGTGTACGGCGTGCTTGTGGTGCGGGTGTGACGGGCACATGGTGGGGGTCTGGCATGCCCCGGTCAAGGGCGTGCTTCGGCCACGAGTTCGATGATGAGCAGAAAGGCGGCCGCAACCATGGCAGACACGACCGAAGAAGACACAGGATCAGACAAAGGGGTGGTGATCTCCCCACCCCGCAAGGCGAGCTGGCGGCTCATCGGCCCGGGCATCGTCGTCGCCGCGACCGGCGTCGGCGCCGGTGACCTCGTCGCGACTCTGATCGCGGGCAGCAAGTTCGGCTACACCCTCCTGTGGGCCGCGGTCATCGGCTGCCTCGTCAAGATCTCCCTCGCCGAGGCGGCGGGCCGCTGGCACCTCGCGACCGGCCGCACCCTCTTCGACGGCTGGCGCAGCCTCGGCCCCTGGACCACGGTCTACTTCGCGGTGTACGTCGTCGTCTGGGGCTTCGTGTACGGGGCCGCGGCGATGTCGTCGAGCGCGCTCCCGCTCGCCGCGCTCTTCCCGGACCTGATGAACCTCAAGTGGTGGGCCGTGCTGTGCGGCCTCGTCGGACTGGTCTTCGTCTGGTTCAACCGGTACGCCGTCTTCGAGAAGGTCATGACGCTGCTGGTCGGCGTGATGTTCGTGGTCACGGTCTATCTCGCGGTCCGCGTCACCCCGCACCTCGGCGACGCCGCCGCCGGCCTCGTACCCGTCCTTCCGGACGGCTCGCTCCTCTACACCCTCGGCCTGATCGGCGGCGTCGGCGGCACGATCACGCTCGCGGCGTACGGCTACTGGGTCAACGCCAAGGGCTGGAGAGACGCGAGCTGGATGAAGGTCATGCGGCTCGACAACCGGGTCGCCTACATCACGACCGGCATTTTCGTCGTCGCGATGCTCTTCGTCGGTGCCGAGCTGCTGCACTCCGCCGGCATCGCTCTCGCCAAGGGCGACAAGGGCCTGCTGGACCTGGGGGACATCCTCGCCGACCGCTACGGCACGGCCACGGCCAAGCTCTTCCTGGTCGGCTTCTTCGCCACGTCCTTCACCTCACTGATCGGCGTCTGGCACGGCGTCAGCCTGATGTTCGCGGACTTCGTGTCCCACTACCGCCCCGCCCTCGCCCCGCCGGGGACGGCCCGCGAGAAGTCGCCGGCGTTCCGGGCGTACCTCCTGTGGCTCACCTTCCCGCCGATCGCGCTGCTCTTCCTCGACCAGCCCTTCGGGCTCGTCATCGTGTACGGCGTGATCGGCGCCTTCTTCATGCCGTTCCTCGCGCTCACCCTGATCTGGCTGCTCAACTCGGAGCGCACGCCGGCGCAGTGGCGCAACGGGCTGCTGAGCAACGGGATGCTGGTGGTGGCCGGACTGCTGTTCGTCGTGCTGTGCGTGCAGCAGGTGCGGGAGCTGCCCTGGTAGGGACGCGGTCATGCCCGGCCCGGTCATACTTACGTACATGACCTATGGCGGCTACCCGGACCAGCACCACCCCCAGGCACCTCCCGGCTTCGGCCCTCCGATTCCCGTGCCCCCGTCCTACGGTCCGCCCCCGCCGCACCAGCCCGCCTATGGTCCGCCCGGGGCGCCGCAGGCACCCCACTCGCCCCACCAGCCCCAGCCGCTCCTTCCCGCCGGCCCGGAGTTCGTCGCGCACGACCGCCACAACTCCGTCATCGTCGACCCGACGGGTGTGGCCCTGGAGATCCAGGGCCACACCCTGGAGTTCCCCTGGGCGGCGATCTCGACCGTCCACTTCGCCCCGGCACCCTTCGGCACGGTCCTCATGGTGGCCGTCGCCCTCCCGGGAGGCATGCTCTACGAGTGCCGCGTCGTCGCCCGCCGCAAGGCGCAGCTGCAGCAGTGGCTGGCGGAGCTGGGCCCTGTGCTCCAGCACTACCTGGCGAACGCGAATCCGAACGCGAACCGCCCACCGGCTCAGTAGGCCGATGGGCGGTTCACGTGCGCCAGGTGTGCTTCGCTGCTACGGCAGGTTGTGGACGTGCGGCCCCACCGCGTTGGACCAGGCGTTCCCGGCCGTCGCGTCCCAGTTCGTGGACCAGGTCATCGCGCCGCGCAGGCTCGGGTACGTACGCGAGGGCCTGAAGGAGCCGCAGTTCGTGCCACGGGCGAGGCAGTCGAGGGCGTTCTTCACGATCTGCGGGTCGACGTAACCGCTGCCCGCGCCCCGGGTGGACGCCGGGACGCCGATGCCGACCTGGGACGGGTCGAGTCCGCCCTCCAGCTGGATGCAGGCGAGCGCGGTGAGGAAGTCGACCGAGCCCTGCGAGTAGACGTTGCCGTCGCAGCCGTTCATCGAACCGCTGTTGTAGTACTGCATGTTGACGACCGTGAGGATGTCCTTCACGGCGAGTGCGGTCTTGAAGTACTCGGTGTTGGTGTTCTGCATGTCGATGGTCTGCGGCGCCATCGTCAGCACGAGCGACGAGCCCGCCTTCTGCGAGAGCTGCCGGAGCGCCTTCGTCAGATAGGTGGAGTTGATCCCGTGCTCCAGGTCGATGTCGATGCCGCTGAAGCCGTAGCTCTGCATGAGCGCGTACGCACTGTTGGCGAAGGCGGTGGCGGACGCGTCGCTGTTGATCGTGACGTTGCCGCGCTCGCCGCCGACCGAGAGGATCACCGACTTGCCGGCGCTCTTCTTGGCGCTGATGTCGCTCTTGAACTCGTCGACCGAGCCGTAGCCGACCGCCGGGTCCAGGTTGAAGGTGATCTCACCGGCTGTGGTGGTCGATTCGGCGAACGACACGGCGATGATGTCGTACTGCGCCTGGACGTCGCGCAGCTTCTGCACGGTCGCGCCGTTGTTGAAGTTCTGCCAGTAGCCGGTCAGGGCGTGCTTCGGCACGACGGGATTGCCGCCACCGCCGCCGGACGTCGTCGTCCCGGTCACGGCCGCGGACTTCGCCGACTCGCCGGCCGCGTTGGTCGCGCTCACCTGGAACTGGTACGAGGTCGACGCGGCCAGACCCGACACGAGCGCCGACGTGCCCGTCACCGACTGCACCTTGGTGCCGTCGCGGTACACGTTGTACCCGGTCGCGCCGGACGACCCGCTCCAGCTCAGCGCGACGGAGGACGAGGTCACCGTCCCGACGGCCAGCCCGCCCGGAGTGGGCGGCACCACCGGGTCCGGGTCACCGCCGCCGCCTCCGTCGGGCCCGAAGACCGAGATGTCGTCGGCGTGGTAGGCGGGCTGCCCGTACCACCCGTGGGTGTACACGGTCACCGAGGTCGTACCGGCCCCCGTCGTGAAGCTCGTGGTCAACTGCGACCACCCGGAACCGCCGGGCGTCCACGTCGACACATCCGTGGTCCCGGTGCCGCTCGCCCCGAGATACACGTACGAGCCCTGCACCCATGCACTCAGCTGGTACGTCGAGCTGGGCTTCACGGCCACGGTCTGCGAACACTTCGCATTGTCCTGCCCGGAGGGCGTCCCCTTGAGCGCGGCGGCTCCGCCGTGCACGGGCGACATCACGATCGTGCCGCTCCCGGCGGTGCACGACCAGTTCGTGAGCCCGGACTCGAACCCCGCGTTCTTGGCGTTGTTCACATCGGCGGCCTGCGCGGTCCCGGCCCCACCGGCCAGCCCGAGCCCGGCGCCTACGGCCAGCGCCAGGATTCCGCCGAGGAGTCTGCGTCTGCGGGTACGGATGCGTGGGGGTCGGTCCATGTGGTGCCTCCGTGGGGAGTTGGGGGAGGGGGAGGTACGGACAGGAACGGTGGCCACCGCTGGGCGTACAAGTTGGTCCAGACCAATCGGGTTGTCAAGACCTGTGGCGGGAGGCCGTATACGAGCGCCCGCTACGCCCCCCGGCAGGCATCCCGATGACGAGGTCGGCGACCATGGTCGGGAACAGGCGTGATCCGGACGGGACGAGGTGTGCATGAGCGGTATCGAGTGGCTGTCGTTCGCCGCGCTGGTCGGCCTGCCGATCCTCGGGCTCGGATTCCTCTTCGCCCGTCTGCTGCGCCGGCTGCTGCGGATCCTCCGTGTGATGACAGGCGGCGCGAAGGCGGAGGGCGTCTGTGTCGATGTGCGTGACACCTCGTCCCGTTCCGATCCGGGAACGTCGCACCGGCATCACGTCTTCGCGTTCGAAACGGGCGAAGGGCAGCGCATCGAGTACGTCGAGGACGCCGCGTCCATGGGGACCCCGCGCGGCTATCGGACGACGGTCCACTACGACCCGGCGGATCCGGCCCGGACGGCCACGATCGCGGGCCGTGACGACATGGCGCCGGTGCTGGTGCCGGGCTGCGCGCTGGTGGCCACGGGCGTGTTCCTCGTGATCCTGTTCTGGATCGCCTGCACCGTGCTCCTGTGAACGGGCCGGGGCTCGTGCGAAGCCCCCGCCGCCAAGTCAGCCCGCGTCCTGCAACCGGTCGGCCGCGTAACCCGCCACACAGCCCACTGCCACCACGGCATTCGCCAGGAGCAGGCCTTCGGCGTCGAGCTCCTGCCACTGCGTCACCAGGTAGAGCGACTGGGCGCGACCGGTACGGCGAGTGCGGCGGTCAGATGGTGGACGGCCGACTCGCGGAACGGATACCGGTGCAGCCGGGCAGCAGTGCGAGGATCCCCGCCCCTGGCCCCTCGTCCCGTCGGGCGGGGGCCCCCGGGCAGCCGTACCGCGTCATTTGTCAGCCTCCAAGGCGTGTCACGCACTCCCGTACGCAGAATCGGAATGAGGAGCGTACGACCGCGAATCCCGCGCCGGCATGGGCCCCAAGGCCCACGCAGGGCCCAAAGCGGAGGCTGGACCACCAATTCCACGTGGTAATACGGAAGTTAACTACTGACGCCTTCGTCCAACTTTGAGTGTGTGCATGTCGTGAGTGTTGTCGCACACCGATCAGAAAGGTGTTCTCTGCCTCGTAGGACGTGGATAAAGTGCTGAGGCAGGAGCACGAGCAGAGAGAACTGCGGTTGCCGGGCATCCCGGCAGCTGGAGCCGAACGGGGAATGAGCGTGCCGACCGCCATAGCTGTCACCAGTGCTGACCTGGTGCTACCACCAACCGATCAGCAGACGCCCACAGCTGCGCTGTTACAGTCACCCGATGCGCAGCCGCTGGAGGCTGCGCTCGCCGACATGCACGTCCTGCTGGAGCAGCACGGCTACGTCGTGGCGCTCTATCCCGCTTCGATCCCGGCCGCGCACGAACGCAGACTGCACACCGTCCGCTCGGTCCTGGAGAGCGACCGCATCGCTCTGATGAAGCTGGACCTGCCCCCGCTCGGGGTCGCCGTGCTCGTCCGGCAGTTGCGGCAGCTCTCCATCTGCGATTTCAGCGCCGGAGTCGTGGCCTCCGCCGCGCGGCTGCTCTCGCACTACATCTATGCCGGAGCTCTGCTCAACTCGGTCGCCAAGCTCGACCGGGTGCCGGTGAGCCTCAAATCGCACGCCAAGTCATGGGTCCCCGGCTCACAGTTCGGCGTCCTCGCGAATCCGTCTCCGCAGCTGATCAAGATCGGTGCTGACGGCCTGCTCGCAGGTCCCGAGTTCGGTACTCAACTGCTCACCGCGAAGGGACAGCTGCAGAGCGACTGGGTGGCCACGACCCTCGCTCCCGCCTGGCGTGCCCAGGGCATCCAGGAGACCGCCCTCCCGGCCGAATCGGCGCGGTGGTGGGGTACCGCCAAGATGATCGAATTCGCCGCCTACCTCCCGGACATCTCCGTCATCTACCAGCTGGTCGCCTCCGTACGGCGGGAGATGTGTTCCTGGTGCGGAATGGAACTCATCGGTGACCGCTGCGGGTTCTGCTCCGCGCCCCTCGCACCGGCCGAGAACCAATCCCACGCTCCTGGTGTCCTGAACCAAGGAACACCAATGCACCACGGGTCGTAGCAGCCCGCGGGTGGTCGTTCGGGCCGGTGGCGGATTGCCCCGGCGCAGGCCCGGTCGCCCCCGCACCGTCCGCTCCGTCAGTCCACGTCTCCCAACGAGGTTGTCCCACTCATGAATTCACGGCAGCGCCGCGGCGTCATTCTTCTGCTCCTCTCGGTCCTCTGCGCCTTCGGCGCGTTCGTAGGCGTGCTCTCGGTGGTCAGCGATGTGAATTCCAAGGTCGGGCCGGAGGTCGACGCCTACCGCATCAAGTCGGACGTCGCTCCGTACACGGCGTTGCAGCCGGGGCAGTTCGAGAAGATCAAGATGCCGAAGCGCTGGCTCTCCCAGAACGCGGTGACCGACATATCCGTGGTCGACGGCAAGATCGCCGTGACCCAGCTGCGCAAGGGGTCGCTGCTCCAGGACGACATGATCGTCAAGCGCCCGGAGCTGCAGGCGGGCGAGCAGGAGATCGCCATCATGATCGACGCCGCGACCGGCGTCGCCGGCAAGATCACCCCTGGTGACACGGTCAACATCTTCGCCACCTTCGGCGCCGAGGGGAAGGACAAGGGCGAGGCCGCCGAGTCCCGCATCATCGTCGCCAACGCCAAGGTCATCGACGTCGGCAAGCTGACCGCCCTGGAGCCGAAGGGCGACGACCGGGACCGCGCCGCCACCGAGGCCGTGCCGATCACCTTCGCCCTGAACACCACGGACGCTCAGCGCGTCGCTTATGCCGAGTCCTTTGCCGTACACGTACGCCTCGCCCTGCTCGCCAAGGGCAGCCCGACCACGCTGCGCCCGGGTGACGGCAAGTACACCCTCGACGAGGACAGGAACAAGTGAGGACCGAATGAGCACCAGAATCCTCCCGGCCGTCGGCGACGCCGATGCCGTCCGGTCCATCACCACCCTGCTCAGCCAGCTCCCGGAGGCGGAGCCGGCGGGGCCGGTCGGTGATTCGACGTCACTGCTCGACACGCTCGCGCGGCTGGCCGCCGAGTCGCTCGACGAGCTGCCCGAGGTCGTGCTCGTCCACGAGCGGATCGGTCCGGTACCGGCACTCGAGCTGATCCGGGAGGTGGCCCTCCGCTTCCCTGCGGTCGGGGTCATTCTGGTCACCGCCGACGCCAGCCCCGGCCTCTACTCGGCGGCGATGGATTCCGGAGCACGCGGTCTCGTCGGACTCCCGCTCTCGTACGAGGAACTCGTCCAGCGCGTACAGGCGGCGGCCTCCTGGTCCGTCGGCGTACGCCGCCACCTCGGCCAGGGCGGCGACGTGTTCACGGGACCCGGCGGCACCGTCGTGACCGTGTCCGGTGCCAAGGGCGGCGTGGGCACCACGCTCACCGCGGTTCAGCTCGCGCTGGCCGCCCGGGCGTCCGGGATGAACACCGCGCTGGCGGACATGGACCTGCAGGCCGGTGACGTCGCCTCCTACCTGGACGTGCAGTTCCGCCGGTCGATCGTCGACCTCGCCGGCATCCAGGACATCTCGCCGCGCGTGCTGCAGGACGCCGTCTTCAGCCACCAGACGGGGATAGGGCTGCTGCTCGCCCCGGGTGAGGGCGAGCGGGGCGAAGAGGTCAACGACAGGGCCGTACGGCAGATAGTGAGCGCCCTGCGCAACCGCTACGAGGTCGTGATCATCGACTGCGGTACGCAGATGAACGGCGCCAACGCGGCAGCCATCGAAATGGCCGACATCACTGTGCTGGTGACGACTCCGGACGTTGTCGCGGTCCGTGCCGCCAAGCGCATGGTCCGGCTCTGGGACCGGCTGCAGATCCGCAAGGCCGAGGAGACGACCACACTGGTCAACCGGTTCATCCGGAACACGGAGATCCAGCCACCACTCGTGGAGAGGATCACCGGTACCCGTGTCGCCCGGTCGGTCGTCCCCGCCAACTTCAAGGAACTGCAGGCCGCCGTCGACGCGGGCCGTATGCAGGACCTGGAGAGCAGGTCCACGGTGAAGCAGGCGCTGTGGGGGCTGGCCGGTGAGCTGGGAATCGTCAAGACACCCGAGGGCAACGAGAAGGCCGGTAAGTTCCGCAACGACCGGGGCTCCATCGGTGTGCGGCGCCGGCGAGGCGGCCGATTCGAGGGGGAGAGTTGACCGATGCGTGTGCTGAGCGCACCACCTGCTGCTTACGCGGCGGCGAGCAGCCGTGGCGGACGCCGGAAGCGGGACCGTGGCCAGGTGGCCGTCGAGTTCCTCGGCATGTTTCCGCTGATCATGATCGTGTGCGTCCTGCTGTGGCAGTGCGCCCTGCTGGGCTACACGTACATCCTCGCGGGGAACGCGGCGGACGAGGGCGCGAGGACGGGAGCGGTTGCCGCCGGGTTCCAGCGTGACCAGGAGTGCCGGCAAGCCGTCGAGAGCCAACTGGGCTCCTGGCTGGACGGCTCGGACGTCGACTGCGGCGCGGGCAACGGCTTCGACGGGCTCTACGAGGCCCATGTCACGTTGAAGGTGCCCATCCTCTTTCCCGGCACCGTGAGCTTCCCCTTCAAGGTCACCGGCGAAGCCGGCTTCGTCGAGGAGGGCTGAGGGACATGAGCGCACTCATCCGAAACCGGCGTGACCGGGGCATCGTGTCCCTCGAGTTCGCCGGATTCCTGCCGCTGCTGCTGATCCTCGGCCTGGGCGCCATCCAGCTCGGGGTGGCGGCGTACGTCGCATCGCAGGCAGGCACCGCGGCACGGGCCGGGGCGCGTGCCGAGACCGACGACGACTTCAGGACCCAGGGGGAGTACACGGCGCGGCACGTCGTCAGCGACTGGCTGCAGGACAGCTTCCAGGAGTTCGACTACAGCCCGCGGAACGGCGGCGACGAAGTGACCGTCACCGTCAGGATCAAGATTCCCTCCCTCGTTCCGGGCATCAAGGACTGGGGGGACGCCGAGCGCAGCTCCACCATGCCCAGCGACTGACCCGGAGAGCACCACACCCAGTACGACCGAGGAGTACGCACATGAGCCTGCGGGCACGCATCAGCGCCCCCGAGGAACGAGGAGGCGGACGGGACGACGGCCACCTGGTGGCCACGTACCGCGCCAAGCTCCTCGAGGAGATCGACCTCGCGGAGATGTCGGCGCTCGCCGCGGCGGAGCGCCGGGCGCGGCTGGAGCGCGTGCTCGGGCACATCATCAGCCGCGAGGGTCCCGTCCTCTCCGCCACCGAGCGGTCGCAGCTGATCCGTCGTGTCGTGGACGAGGCCCTCGGCCTGGGTGTGCTGGAACCGCTGCTCGAGGACGCGTCCATCACCGAAATCATGGTGAACGGACCCGATCAGATCTTCGTCGAGCGCGGTGGCCGGGTCGAACTGCTGCCGATGCGCTTCGCTTCGAACGAGCAGCTGATGCAGACGATCGAGCGCATCGTCTCCACGGTCAACCGCCGGGTCGACGAGTCGAACCCCATGGTCGACGCCCGACTGCCCTCCGGTGAGCGTGTGAACGTCATCATCCCGCCGCTCGCCCTCTCCGGCGCCACACTCACGATCCGGCGCTTCCCCCGGGCCTTCACCCTGCGCGAGATGATCGGGTTCGGTTCGCTGGACGAGCAGATGCTCTACCTGCTCTCCGCACTCGTCCAGGCCAAGCTCAACATCATCGTCTCCGGCGCCACCGGCACCGGAAAGACGACGCTGCTCAACGCCCTGTCCGGGCTGATCCCCGAGGGGGAGCGCGTCATCACCATCGAGGACTCCGCCGAGCTCCAGCTCCAGCAGCAGCACGTGATCCGGCTCGAGTCCCGCCCGCCGAACGTCGAGGGCAAGGGGCAGATCACCATCCGCGACCTGGTCCGCAACTCGCTGCGTATGCGCCCCGACCGCATCATCGTCGGTGAGGTCCGTGGCGGCGAAACGCTTGACATGCTCCAGGCAATGTCGACCGGTCACGACGGCTCGCTCGCAACCGTCCACGCCAACAACGCCGAAGACGCGATCATGCGACTGCAGACCCTGGCCTCCATGTCCGAGGTGAAGATCCCCTTCGAGGCCCTGCGCGACCAGATCAACAGCGCCATCGACTGCATCGTCCAGCTGACCCGGAACGCCGACGGCGCGCGAAAGATCACCGAGATCGCCGTGCTCGACTCACGCGGCCGGGAGCCCTTCCGGCTGGCCACGGTCGCCCGGTTCAACGCCCGGCCGATGGCCGCCGACGGGCGCATCCACGGCGAATTCCAGTACTTCCCGCTCCCGCGCCGAGTCGCCGACCGCCTCTTCATGGCCAGCCAGCCCATCCCGCAGGCCTTCGGCGTCGCGACACACGAGGACCAACTCGCCACCCGAGAGGCCAAGTAGGTAGACCCGACATGACCAATCTCGCTCTGCTGACGATAGGCGGCACGCTGCTCTTCGGCGTGCTCGGAGTGATGGGCGTCCACGCCTACGCAACGGGCAAGGCCCAGCGTCAGGCGCTGGTCGACCGGCTCTCCCAGACGGGCCAGCTCGAGGGCTTCACCGGGCGGCGCCGACGGTTCCGCGGCGTCGACCGCAGGCTCCGGCGGACCAGCCTGGGCAAGAAGATCGAGCTCCGGCTCGCCGCCACGGGTCTCGACATCACCCCGGGCGAGTTCTTCGTCTACATGGTGACGGGAATCGTCGGCCTGTGGTTCATCGCGCAGGCCGTCTTCTCCGCCTTCTTCGGGCCCATCGCCGGACTGCTCGGCATCTGGACCGCCTTCGGCTTCCTCAACTGGCAACGGAACAAGCGCATCGAGAAGTTCATCAACCAGCTGCCCGAGCTGTCCCGGATCCTCGCCAACGCCACCCAGGCAGGACTCGCCCTGCGCACGGCCCTGTCGATGGCCGCGGAGGAACTCGAAGCACCGGCAGGAGAGGAGCTCGGCAGGGTCGCCGACAAGCTGGCCGTCGGACACTCCATCGACGACGCTCTGGGTGAACTGGCCGACCGGCTGCCCTCCCGCGAGCTCGTCGTGCTCGTCACCACCCTGGTCCTCTCGAACCGGGCCGGCGGTACCGTCGTCGGCTCGCTGCGCAACCTCACCGAGACGCTGGAGGAGCGCAAGGAGACCCGGCGCGAGGTCCGCACCCAGCTGTCGCAGGTCAACATGACCGCCTACGCGGTCCCGGCCATGGGGCTCGGCGCACTGCTGCTGCTCGACAAGGTGATGCCGGGCGCGATCGACCGGATGACCGCTTCCTTCATCGGCCAGGTCGCCGTCATCACCGCACTTGTCCTGTACGGCGTCGGGGTCTTCGTCATCCGCCGCATGTCCAAGATCGACGTCTGAGGGAGAGGACACAGCAATGACCGGTCTCGTTCTCGCCCTGGTACTCGCGCTCTGCGTCGCCGGAGCCTTCCACGGCGTCCGGATGTACCGCGCCGACGCGAAGCTCCCCGGCGACCTCGCCGTCGCCCTCGAAGTCGGCGCCACCCGTACCACCGCCGTAGGCTCGGCCGTCGACCGCCTCGGCATGCGGTACGCCCCCGCCGTACTCCGGATGATGGGCCCCGCCCGGGTCAACAAGGTGCGCCGCAAGATCGACCTCGCCGGTAACCCCGGCGGTCTCACCATCGACCGGTACGCCGCACGCCGGGCCGTCTACGGCTTCCTCGGGGCCTTCGGCGCCTTCGCCATGATCCTGCGCGGTCAGACCTTCCTCGCCCTCTTCATGATCGCGTTCGGGGCCTTCTGGGTGGAGATCGGCATCTTCGCCGCCATCCGGCAGCGCAAGGACCAGATCGAGCGCACGCTTCCGGACTTCCTCGACGTCCTCGCCGTCGTCGTCAGCGCCGGCCTGGGCTTCCGCGAGGCGCTGGAGCGCGTGGCCGAGAAGTACGAAGGCCCGTGGTCCGACGAACTGCGTATCACTCTGCGCCAGATGGACATGGGTGTCAGCCGTCGCCAGGCCTTCGACGAGCTGCGCAAGCGCAACGACTCCGAGCAGGTGGCCCAGTTCGTCACCGCCCTTCAGCAGGGCGAGGAGCTCGGCGCGCCGATCGTCGACACACTCATCCAGATCGCCAACGACATGCGCCGCACGGACGCGCAGAACGCCCGCCGGCGGGCCGCGAAGGCCGTCCCGAAGGCCACGCTCACCATCACGTCGATCATGGTCCCGGCCACCATGATCCTGCTCGTCGCAGCCTTCGTGTTCGGCGCCAACGCCGACTTCAGTTCAATCGGAGGCTGAAACCGTGAAAGCGGAGGGGGAACCGCAGTGGCACTGCAGATCGGGAGGATAACCGGAGGCCTCGGAACGGCCTCCCTCGCTCGTGCAGCGGACAATCCGGACCGCGTACCGACCCTGGCGATTCAGGTCAACGCCCTTCAGGCCCTGTGCCGCCAGGTCTTCGGCTTCCGTCTGGCGATGATCGCGCTGTCCGCCCCCATCGCACTCGGAGCCGCGAGCGGCGGCCTGCCCACCTACCTCGTCGCATCCGGCGTACTGGTCACCTTCATGGGCTCGTACGTCCTCTTCCGCGACTGGGAACGGTTCGGGCCCTTACTGCTGCGCCACCCCGCGCTGCTCGCCGTGGACTCCCTCTTCGGTTCCGTGCTGCTCGTCACCGCGGGACCGGAGAGCACTCTGGGATACGTCACGATCTGCACGCCGCTGCTGGCCGGGCTCGTCTACGGCTGGCGCGGGGCGGGCTTCTTCGCCTGCCTCCAGGCACTCATCCTCTTCGCGGTGTACGGCGCCGACTCGGACGCCGAGGCCACGATCCGCAACTCCCTGCTGCTGCCCGGCCTCTGTGTCGTGGCCGGCGCGGTCGGCGTGACCCTGCGCAATCTGCTCCTGCGCTTCGGCTCGGCCAGCCAGGCCCTGACCGAGGCCCGCGCGCGCCTCGCCGTCAACGAGGCGGTGGGCGGCGAGCGGGCCCGGCTGGCCCGGGAGATGCACGACTCGGTCGCCAAGACCCTGCACGGGCTGGCCCTGGCCGCCGACGGTCTCGCATCGACGGCCGACCGGATGGACCCGCTCACGGTCAAGCACCAGGCCGAGCTGGTGGCCCGGTCCGCCCGCCGGGCCGCCGCAGAGTCCCGCGAGCTGCTCAGCGACCTACGCCGCCAGGGCGACCTGGAGTCGTCAGGGGTGGACGTCCCCGAGGAACTCTCGGCCCGCGTCGCCGACTTCGGCCGCCGAACGGGCATCGCGGCGGAGTTCCGGCGCACCGGAACCGCCCCGGTGCCCCCCGTTCCCCACGCCGTCGCCCGCCAGATGCTCACGGTCGCAACCGAGGCACTGGAGAACACCCATCGGCACGCCCAGGCGACCCATGTGACGGTCGAGACCGGAATCATCGAGGGAGCGCTGCGCGTCAGCGTCCTCGACAACGGCCGTGGCCTGCCGCCCGGCACCACGCTCGAGGAGCTCCGCAGAGCGGGTCACTTCGGCCTGGTGGGCATGGTCGAGCGCGCGGCCGGAATCGGAGCACGCATCCGGATCGGCCGGGGCCGCACGGCCTCGGGCACCGAAGTACGCCTGGACCTGCCCGTGGCCGCGATCCTGCCGGCCGACCCGACCGCTGCGGCCATGGCCGGCCACTGACCCCGTACACCCCCCACACAGTCCCCAACCCCTGAGAGGAGGCCGCAAGATGCCGGACGAGATCTCACGTACATCGGGGCAGCAGTTCATCACCCCGCATGTCTCACAGCACACGTCGTCCCACTCCGCTCCGCTCCATTCGGAGCACACATCCCCACACATCCCCGTCCCTCAGTCGGCCCCGCCCTTCCCGTCACAGCCTCGGAGCCCTGCTCCGCAGGCACCGCTGAGGGTGGTCATCGCCGATGACAATCCCGTGGTCAGAGCCGGTCTTACGGTGCTGCTCGGCGGGCGCGACGACATCGCCGTCGTCGCCGAGGCCGCGGACGGCCAGCAGGCGCTGCAGGCGGCCCACGAGCACCGGCCGGACGTGATCCTGCTCGATGTCCGGATGCCGGGCGTCGACGGCATCTCGGCACTGCCGTACCTGGTACAGGCGGCGCCGGTGATGATGCTGACGTACAGCCGCGAGAACGAGATCGTGCAGGAGGCCCTGAGACTGGGCGCCGGCGGTTATCTGGTGCACGGTGAGTTCACGGCGGATCAGCTCGTCGCCGCCGTACGGGATGTGAAGGAGGGCCGCGCCCACTTCACCGCCACGGCCGCGAACGCGCTCCTCGCACAGTTCCGGGGCGGTGGCCCCGGCCCTGGCCCCGAGGGCGCCCAGCAACTGCCGGACGGACTCGGCAGGGCGTACCAGAACGCACCGCACCAAGGCGGTGTGCACAGCGGCGGGAACCCGGCCGGCGTACCGCCTCAGCCGCAGCCTCAGCACGCTCCGAATGTCTCGAGTTCGTTGAATCCGAGCGAAAGTGCTTCGCATCTGCAATCGAATGTGGCACAGTCTTGGACAGGTCACGGGTCCGACCCGGGGGTCCTCCCGAGCGCACCCCAACCCGCCCGCAGCAAAGAAGAGTTCGGACTGAGTTCAAGGGAGGTGGAGGTGATGGACCTGATCGCGTCGGGCATGAGCAATCAGCAGATCGCCGCCACCTGCTTCATCAGTGAGAAGACGGTCAAGAACCACATCAACCGCATCTTCGCGAAGCTTCACAGTGTGAGCAGGAGCGAGGCCATCGCGGTGTGGCTCGGCACGGCGCACACGGGCACGGGTTCCGAGAGGGGGGCAGCCGGCCGTGGCTGATCGGGAAAACTTCCGGGTGGGCCGCTGGGCCCACCCCAGGACGGGTAGGGCCCAAGTCTCGCTTTGGGCCTTGGATTGGGCCCTGGGACCCTCTTCTGGGTCCGCCCTTCCGGCGTACGTTTCTCATGTCGAAAGCGGCACCGGCCAGGAGGAAGCCGGTAACGCCCAAGACAACAAAGAGACTTACGCGTCGGCCGGCAAGCGGTCGGCCGAACCCGGAGGGGAACACCATGTCGAACGACACTCTGCTCAAGGCCGCCGTCGACACGCAGATCCGCGTCAACGGCTGGAAGAACACCGTCATCAGCCGGATGACCGACCGCGAGCGCTCCAAGGGTCAGACCGCCCTGGAGTACCTGGGCATCATCATGGTGGTCGTCGTGATCATCGGTGCGATCGTCGGTACCGGTATCGGTGGCAAGATCACGCAGAAGATCAACGAGCAGGTCGACAAGATCAAGGCCGGCTGAGCCGCTTGCCGAACCGCAAGTCGCAGGATCAAGGGCAGGCCTTCCCCATCTACGTTGTGATGGTGGCGGGCCTGCTCTTCCTCGCGTTCGCCTTCTTTGCAGTCGGTCAAGCGTCCGCGACCCGCAACGGGGCGCAGGGAGCGGCGGATGCCGCAGCGCTGGCGGCGGCCCAGGACGCGCGGGACAAGCTCGCGGGCGAGTGGCTCGATTCTCTTACGGACCCGACCAAGTGGCAGGACATCTTCGACGGCACTGTGACGCTGGACCCGTCATGCGGGGCAGCAGCTCAGTTCGCCGACAAGAACGACGCCGTCCTCGACGGACCGAACGGCTGCTACTCGGAGCTGGACCCGTGGCTGACCTACACGGTCAACGTCAAGACAGAGAAGCCGGTCGGTAAGTCGGTCATCCCGGGAACGGAGAACAAGTTCGGGACGGCCGACGCCAAGGCTGCGATCAAGCCACTCTGCACCTTCGAGCTTCCCGACGACCTCGAAATCCTCCCCACGCTCAAGTGCAAGCACAAGAGCTGGGACCTCGAGGACAGCCTCACGGATTTGCCGGGGGCAAAGGATCTTTTCGACGTCCAATTGGTCGACTAACAGCGAACGACGAGCAAAGGAACCTTAGACATGAGCACTCGGCGCATCCTGAAGGCCCGCAGGGGGGCGGCAGCGGTGGTGATGACCGCCGCCCTGGCTCTCACAGTGGCCGGCTGCGGCGGTGAGGGGGACAAGGGAGGGGAATCGACCTCGTCCTCCAAGCCTGCTGACAAGGGTGAGAAGGCTTCAGGTGGCTCGAACGCTCAGCCTGATACGAGCCAAGTCATCGCCACGGTCAAGGGCCGGGACGGGATGGTTCTGACGATCAACTCGATCCAGCGGGACTCGGGCGGGTTCGTCACGGTGAACGGGCAGGTGGAGAACACGGGCAGCGGGGCGTACTACGCGACGACCGAATGGCGTGGCACCGAGCAGGAACTGCAGGGCGGCGGCCAGTCCGTCGGCGGCGCGACCCTTGTCGACAAGGCAGGCAAGAAGCGCTACTACGTGCTCCGCGACACAGAGGGTCGTTGCCTCTGCACCTCCGGGTTCACTCAGGTCGACGCAGGCAAGAAGATGCCGATCTTCATGCAGTTCCCGGCGCCGCCGGATTCGACCAGTGAGGTCGATTTCCAGCTTCCGTCGTTCCCGGCCACCACCCTCAAGATCACCGGGTGAGTGCTGTGATGACTCATATCCGAATGCGCATGCCGTCGTCGCGCCTTGCTGTGAGCACTCTCACCGCCGCTGCCGTCCTGGCGGGCTCGTACGTCCTGACGGCAACCGAAGCGCGGGCCGACAACAAGCCGAGTGTCCCGCCTGGCACCGAGGCATCGGCCGAGCCACCGGTCAAGGTCGACGCCAACTCGCCCGGGCTCAAGATGGTGGACGGAGCCACGCTCGCTCCCGCCAAGGTCCTGGACATCAAATCCGTCATCGAGTCGGAAGGCGGCGAGGAACGTCGGGAGGACACCAACTCCGACGTCAAGTTCGCCCTCCAGGCCGAGGTGCTCTTCGGCAAGGACAGCGCCAAGTTGAGCAGCGCGGCCAACGCCCGTATTCAGGCAATCGCCGACGAGATCAAGAAGCAGGACGCCAAGAAAGTCCGCGTCTTCGGCTTCACGGACAATCTCGGCTCGTCCGAGCACGGAGACGTTCTCTCGAAGCAGCGTGCGGACGCCGTCCACGCGATCCTGGCCAAGGCCCTCAGCGATGCCGGGATCACATACGAGGTCCGCGGCTACGGCGAGCAGTTCCCGATCGCCGACAACTCCAATGAAGAGGGACGCAAGAAGAACCGACGCGTGGAGGTCTCCTTCCCCCGCGGCGGAGGCGACTCTCAGAGCTGACGCCACTCTCGACCTGTAGGGCCTCAAAACTCGCTGCATAATCTCAGCGTGAGTTGCACGGCGGCGGCACTTGTGTCGCCGCCGTGCAACTCGCAGGTCGGAGGCATCACCTATTTGGTGATGAGAGTGGTGATCTGTACCGTCCGCGTTCGCGGCACTGGCACCTTGGCTGCACGGGAAGTCGCTGCGCGGCGGGGGTCTGTGATGTCGACTTCGGCCTGCTCCCGTCTCCGCGAGCATCAAGGTGGTCCAGGAGCAGGGCCGGCCGGCCGAGCCCGGCTCTCCATTCGAAGCACACCCTCCCCGTCCATGGAGCCTCATGACCGACCTCGCCAAGGAGCGGCTCCGCGCTGCGATATCCGCCCTCAGCGACGCCATTCCTCGCGACCTTCGCCGCTCTTTCCTTGGCTGGCCCGGCATTCGGGCATTTGAAGCTGTACATGGCGTCGAGCTGCCAGAGCCATACCGCACGTTCGTTGCTGAGGTCTCCAACGGCACGTGGGAAGGCCCATCCGCGGCACATGGGCTGCTCCCACTGGGGCAACTCCCCAAGAGCTGGCAGCACTGGGAAGCCGACTGTTGGCTCAGCCCCGAACCATTCGATGGCACGGCCCCGCGGAAGCCCGCCGTGCCCTTTCCCCTCGAGGAAGAGTGGCAGTGGGAGTACGACTACTACGACCACGACCAGCACTCACCCCTACTCCACGGCATCTACCAGCACGGCTCGATCCTCCTGGGCAGCAACCCCGGCTGTGAGTTCTGGATACTCATTGTGACTGGACCTCAACGCGGCCGGGTCTGGTGGCTGGGGGACGGATGCGCGGCCCCCTACGCCGATGCGGGAGGGGAAGCAGAGCCAGAAGTCGACTTCGTGTCCTGGCTCCAGGACTGGCAGGCCGATCGAGGGTGGTGGTCTCAGCACCTCGAGGACGGTGAGGAACGGCTGGGCCCGGCCCGCCACGAGTGATCGCACGGGCGGAGCCGGGCTCGCCGGTCCGGCGAAGCGCTCATGGTGTACCGACGCGCCCACCGCGTCGTCGACCGGGGCCGCAACGAGCAGGCCCCGGTCAGCGGGGGCACTCGATGAGCTGCTCGGACCAGATCGTCTTGCGGTTCTGGCCATGGCGGCAGCCCCAGCGCGCGGCGAGTTGAGCGATGATGAACAGGCCGCGCCCTCCCTCGTCGGTGGTGCGGGCGCGCCGCAGGCGAGGCTGGGTGCTGCTGGAGTCGGTGACCTCGCAGACCAGAACGTTGTGGCGGATGAGCCGCAGCTCCGCCGGTGCACGACCGTAGCGGATGGCGTTGGTGACCAGTTCGCTGACGATGAGTTCGGTGGTGAAGAGGAGGTCCTCCAGCCCCCACGTGGTGAGTTGGCGGGTTGTCCATTCTCGGGCCTCGGAGACGGCGGCAAAGTCGGCCGGGATTTCCCAGTGAGCGGTGTTCTCCGCCGGGACGGCGCGGGTGCGGGCCAGGAGCAGCGTCGCGTCGTCGCGCGGCGCTCGGTCTGTCAGGTCGGCGAGGAGAGCCCGGCCGGTTTCGTCCAGAGCGCGATCCGGACGGCAGGACGCGGCGAGGGCATCCGTCAGGCGCCGCAGGCCTTGGTCGATGTCGCGGTCGCGCAGTTCGACCAGGCCGTCGGTGTAGAGGGCGAGGACGCTGCCCGGCTCGAGGTCGATCATGGTGGTCTCGTACGGCATGCCGCAGACGGCGAGTGGTGGCCCCGGGGAAATCGCGACGACTTCGGTGGTCCCGTCGGGCCGTACCAGGACGGGTGGCGGGTGCCCGGCACTGGCTATGGCGCATCGTCGGGTGACCGGGTCGTAGACCGCGTACAGGCATGTGCCGCCGACGATGTCGTGGCCGCCGGGTGGGGCTTCGGCCGCGAGGCGCTGGACCAGGTCCGCGATCCGGGTGAGCAACTCGTCCGGTTCGAGTTCCAGGTCCGCGAGCGTCTGGATGGCGGCGCGCAGGCGGCCCACAGTGGTGCTTGCGGGCATACCGTGGCCGACGACGTCCCCGGCGACAAGAGCCAGCCGGAGAGAGGGCAGAGCAATGGCGTCGTACCAGTCGCCGCTGATTTCGGATCCGCCGCCTGCGGGCAGGTAGGCGCTGGCAGTCTCGGCTGCCGGAGTGTCGGTCGTGGCCGGGGGAAGGAGGAACTGCTGCAGCGCTACGGCCGCCCTGTGCTCGCGCGTGTAACGGCGGGCGTTGTCGATGGCGAGCGCACCCCGTGAGGCGATCTGCTTCATGAGATCCGCCTCGTCCTCGGAGAACGGGTCGGATCGGCCGCAGCGCCAGGCCGTTATGGCGCCGAGCGTGAGCCCGCGGGCATGCAACGGTGCCACCAGCACCGAATGGGCGCCCTTCGGGACGAGATACTCGACCAGCTGCGGGTCGCTGACCATGGCGATGAAGTCGTGAAGGCTGAAGACGACTGGCTCGCCGTGTCGGAAACTGCGTAGCAGGGGGTGGTCGGTAAAGGGCGGGATGGGCTGGCCGCGCTTGATGCCGGCCGGCCACACCGCGGTGGCCGGCGCAAGGGCCGCGTTGCCCATGTTTCCACCGTGCAGCCGCTTCGAGGGTTCTTCCCCGTCGAGAACGGAGTGCGCAAGGTCGACTGCGGCGAGATCCCCGAACGCAGGTGCGAGAGCGTCCGCGAGGTCCTGCGCAGTGCGCGCGACATCCAGGGATCCTCCTACTCGCTCGGCCACCTCGCGGGCGAGATCCAGATGACGGCGGGCACGCAGGTCGTCGCTGTCGATGTACAGGGCTGCGACCCCCCTGGGGCGTCGTCGCGCGTCCTCCAGACGGAAGGCGGACAGCGACAGCGTGTGCCGCCGCGCCGAATTGTGCCGCCAGCTCACTTGCTGGGTTCTGCGGACCACCGGGACACCCGTCTCGAGCACCTGGCGCAGTACTGCCTCCAGGTTCTCGGCGTCGTCGGCGCACAGCACGTCGCTCAGCCGAGTGCCGGGCTGTACCGGACGGCCGTCGAGAGGGTCCGGCGTGGCGTTCGTCTGCACAGTGATGAGATCCGTGTCGTGCAGAGCGATCGTGATTCGGTTCTGTGCGGACAGTGCGCGCAGGAGCGCTGCGCCCTGCTCGTGGTCGGCGACATGGTGTGTAGGTGCCACCAGGACGAGGACTTCCGCCGAGCCCCCCACCTTTGTGGTCCGGAAAGTGACATCGATGGTGTCGCCGCACTGGTGCCACAGCCGTACCCGGCCGGACGCCGGCATCTCCGTGGCGCCGCGCAGCTCGTCCGGGAGGTCGGCCACCAGTTCCTGCACGGGGCGGCCGCAGACCTCCTCGGCGCGGAACCCCGTCAGGTCTTCTGCCATCCCGGTCCACCCCACCACCGCGCCTCGCTCGTCGACCACGGCGGCTGCCAGACAGTCGAAGGCGTACAACTCGCCGCTGGGATCGGAACCGAAGACGGCCGTCGATCGTTGGGAGGCACCTGCCGAGTAGGCGTTCTTGACATTCTCTATTTCCATCTCTGGCTTCCTTTCCGAGGGCCTGCGGCTCGAGAGATCGGCATGCTGTGGCGGCCGTCGGCCGTCCGGTCGGCAGCGCGTCACACCGCAACGGCTTTGGAGGGCAGGTCTTGTTCGGCCCAGACGACCTTGCCGTCGGTTGCGGCGCGGGAGCCCCACCTGCGGGACAACTGAGCGACGAGGGAGAGACCGCGGCCGTTCTCGTCGATGATGTGGGGATGACGGGGGCGTGGGTGGCTGGGGTTGCTGTCGGAGACTTCGCACGTCAAGACCTGGTGCTGGATGAGCCGTAGGCGGATCGGTCCGTCGCCGTAGCGGACGGCGTTGGTGACCAGTTCACTGACGACCAGCTCCACGGTGGTCACCAGATGCTCAAGCCCCCATTCGCTGAGCTGACGGGCGGCTGCCTGCCGGGCGATGCGGACGGCGGTCGGCTCGTTCGGCAGTTCCCAGGAGGCGACCTGGGCCGGTTCGAGTCCGCGAGTCCGCGCGAGGAGCAAGGTGACATCGTCGGCCGGGGCCTGAGTCGGCAAGGTCTCGATCACCTGAGAGCACAGGTCTTCCAAGGACGCACCGGTCTCTGCCAGGACGGCACCCAGGCGGCGCATGCCGACGTCGAGGTCGTCGTCGCGGGACTCGACCAGGCCATCGGTGTAGAGCGCGAGGACACTTCCCTCGGGAAGTTCCATGTCCGTGGACTCGAAGGGGACCATCCCGAGGCCGAGGCCGAGCGGGGCTCCGGCGGGCAGATCGGGGAAGGTGACGTGGCCCTGCGGGTCGATGATCGCGGGCGGGGGGTGCCCGGCCCGGGCCAGCGAGCAGCGCCGGGTGACAGGGTCGTAGACGGCGTACAGACAGGTGGCGCCCACCACCGCGGGCGCCGTGTCCTGGGCTTCGGCGTCTTCCTCGTTCTCATCGTTCAGCCGTCGGACCGTGGCATCAAGGTGCGCCAGCAGTTCGTGGGGAGGCAGTTCCAGGTCCGCGAGCGTGCGGACGGCGGTGCGCATTCGGCCCATCGTTGCCGCGGCGTTGATGCCGTGTCCGACCACGTCTCCGACGACGAGGGCCACCCGGGCGCCGGACAGCTTGATCACGTCGAACCAGTCGCCCCCCACGCCGTGGTCCATGTCAGCCGGCACATAGCGCGAGGCCACATCGACGGCGGCGCCGCCTCCCACATGGTGGGGGAGCAGGTCGCGTTGGAGCGTCAGGGCCGCGGTGCGTTGGCGAGCGTACTGGAGAGCGTTGTCCAGGCTGAGCGCGGCCCGGGTGACGAGCTCCTCGGCGAGGAGGAGGTCGTCCTCCTGGAACGGCGTCGGCTCCTCGGAGCGGCCGAACACCGCCAGTCCCAGCACACAGCGCCGCGCACGGATGGGTACGACCATCAAAGAGTGGACGCCGCTGTCACGAAGCTTCTGCGTCCGCACCGGGTCGTGGTGGGTCCAGGGGAGTGAACTGGTGTCCAGCACCGATTCGAGGTAAGACCTGCCCGTGCGCAGGGCGGTGGCGAACAGCGAGGTCGGGAAGGGGCGGATCACGTCTTGGCGCACCCACGGCAACTTGAGGATACCCGGGTCGATGGAGGCCAGACCGGCACGGCGCAGCACAGGTGGGGTGCCGTTCGCCTTGCCGGTCCCCGCCGAGGGATCCACGCCGAACGGAACCGACTCCATCAGGTCGACGACTGTGTGGTCGGCCAGCAGGGGCACGGCAAGGTCGGCCAGTTCCTGCCCGGTCTGCATGACATCGAGGGTGCTGCCGATGCGCGTGCTGGCTTCGCTGAGGATGGCAAGGCGCTCGCGCGCCCGCCGGTTGCCGGTGACGTCCACGCTCATGGAGCACACTGCCAGTGCCGTGCCGTCCGCGTCACGGAGGCAGAAGAACGAGGCCGAGTACGCGTGCTCCCGGCGCCGGTCCGTCGACGACCACGCCCGGTACTCGTGGACCATGGTGGTGCCGCTCTCCAGCACCTGCCGCATCACCACCTCAAGAGCTTCGGCCTCGACGGCGGGCAGTGAGTCCCGCAGGCGGCGCCCGAACCGTCGCTCACGAGGAGTGCCGTCGTGGCGCTCCATGACGTCGTTGACCCAGGTACAGCGCAGCTGCGGGTCATAGACGACGATGCCGACCGGTGCGTGGGCCAGGAGCGACTCCCGCACGGCTCCGTTGGACGCCCCCGAGGACAGGGTGCCTATGTTGGTCACGGACACCAGCCACCGGGTGCCGGCGTCCTGCCCCCACAGCAGCGAGATCCGCAGCGTCATTTTGATGGCGTGGCCGTCGCGGTGGCGGACCGTCACGGCGCCGGACCAGCCATCCTGGGCACGGCACTGCTCGGCGAACGCTGAAGCACTCGGGGCGTCCTCGGCGGGCGGCGGCACCACGTGTGCGGCGGACCGGCCCACCACTTCCCCGGCCGAGTACCCGACAAGCTGCTCAGCGGCGTGCGTCCACCCCACCACGGTCCCCTCCGCATCGAGCATCGCTATTGCCGCATCGGGTATCTCTCGGGGGCTCACCGGCTCGGCGAGTGGCGTGTGGTCGGTCTTCGTCATCCGGTTCTTCCCATCGGTGCGCGGTGTGAGGACAGCGTCGGCATGTGCGGCGTCGGCCCGATCCGTAGCCGTGGTGGAACGGTGATGACCAGGGGCTGAGGATCGCCCGGGTAGGACCGGCCGCGCCGGGCGTGCGATGTAGCGAGCGACCTCGCCGACGGTGGAGCGGGTCACCGGCGCGACATATGCCGAGCTTGGACGACTTTGTCCACTTCTGATGAAATAGTCAGATACGACCGCCTTAAACGTCAAGTCCCACGAAACTGATGAAATAGTCAGATGTGACCGTGCGCTGTCACGTCACGCAACCGCGGAGTCGGGTTTGGTGGGCCAGGGTGGACGGTCGAGGTGGGCAGTGCAATGATGAATTGATCAGAACTGCTGCTCTCATTTATGGAGCACGCCGATGCCAGCTCCACGCAGGAACCGATTCGAACGCCGTCGTGCTGAGACCCGCCAGGCACTCGTCCGCGCCGCGCGGCAGATCCTGGCCGAGTCCGGTGGCGCCAGCGCCAGCATCCATGCCATCGCGGAGCGCGCGGACGTGGGTCTCGGCTCGTTCTACAACCACTTCGCGGGCAAGCCGGACGTGTTCGACGCGGCAGTGGCCGATGCACTGGAGGAGTACGCCCAAGCCGTCGACGAACGCCTGCACGGCGTCGATGATCCCGCCGAGCGCGTTGCTGGGGGCGTGCGGCTCAGCGCGTGCATGGCCGAGTCATACCCGGAGATCATGCAGATCCTGTGCCACAGCCAGCTCGGTCGGATATACGCCGTCGACGGACTGGCCCCGGGCGCGAAGCGCGACGTGGAGCAGGGCATGGCCGCAGGCCGGTTCACGGTGGTCGACCCGGTGGTCGCCCTGACAGTGCTGAACGGCAGCCTGCTGGCGCTCCTGGAGCTGTGGTGCAACCAGCCCGAGGCCGACAGCGACCAGGCCGCAGGCGCAATGGCCGAGATGATCCTGCACATGCTCGGCCTCTGCCCGGATGAGGCCCGAGACCTCGCCCGGCGGCCCCTTCCCGCTGCAACGTGAAGAGGATCCTGTCGCGCACCGGGCCGGTCGGCGCCGACTGCGCACCGGTTCCCGCGGCCTGCGTAATGCACCGGGGTGGGTGGTCTCTCTCGCCTGCTGTCGCCGCCCCGCGGCCTCCGAGTCGGATGGGCAGGTGGCGGGGTCCGCGGAGCATGGCGTTCTGGCGGTAGGCACGGCACGGAGGGTCCTGGACCCGGCGTGGCGTGCCGTGCCGAGGTGGGGGAGCAGTGCGCCGAGCGCGGCGTGGGCCTCGACGCGGGCGAGGGGTCCGCCGTCACCCCCTCGTTTCCAGCATGGGGCCGGACTTGGGCGCCCGCACGCCCCGGCTCCGGAGACGGAAATCCCGGGCGGCTCGTCCGCCCAGGGCGACGGCTCAGCCCAGGGCGTGGTCGAGTCCGAAGGTCGCTCCGATGAGAGCAGGGTGGGTGAACCACCGGGAATTGCTGCCCAGTTGCTCGCTGATGTGACTGATCTCCTCGGTGTAGCGCCCAAGATGGTCGATGCAGGTGAACATCTTCTCGATGGCCAGGCGGACTTCGTCCGGGCGGCCGACGCGGTCTCGGCGAGGACGTCGAGCTGCTCATGCCGCTGCCGGCCGTGCGGGCCATTTTCGCCGCCTCGACAGTTCCATACGTCGTATGGTAATCCTTGGAGGGCGCTTCCATACGCCGTATGGAAGAGTTTGCTCCGACCACGCCAGGCGCCGTACATCGCCCGCATGCAGTCGATGGTGCAGATCGCACCGATCGGGAAGGAAAGATCATGAAGAAGCTCACGAGGCTCGTTGCCGTCATCGCTTCCGTGGCGGTCGCGGGTGTCGCCGTTCTTGGTGCCGGGGGCACTGCTTCGGCCGCGACTTCTGCATCCGCGCATGTCCAGCGCCCGGCCGTCAGCGTCAACGCCGACGGCTACCGCTGGGACCACGGTGTCGGCTACCTGCTCTTCGTGCAGGGCTACTCCTGGGACGAGATCCGTAGCTGGGACCACGACGGCCGGGATGAGATCAGCGGTCGCTGACCGCCGCGCAGGCTGCCGGCGCTCCGGCGCCCGGGCCCTGCTGTAACGCCTCTCCCTTCGTTGCCCCTTCGCTGCCGACCCAGCGGCGGTCCGGCGGCGGGGCGCAGCCGAGGCAGAGACACCTTGGAGTGAAAGTCGATGGAGTCTTTGAAGACCGAGATGCAGGGGGTGGCCGTGCAGCTTGTCATCTCGCGCACCTGCTCGCTGTCCATGTGCATGAGCCTGCGTTACGAGCCCACGGATCCCTACGTCGTCCGTGCCGCCTTTTTCACCGACGCTGACGAACCGGTCGAATGGGTCCTGGGGCGTGATCTTCTCGCCGATGGCCTGAGGGGTTCCGCAGGCTGTGGGGACATCCGGATCTGGCCGGCCGTTGGCCGTGGCGATCAAGCGATGTACATCGTTCTCGGGTCTCCCGCGGGCACCGCCTTGCTCGAGGTTCCCGTGCAGGACGTCAGGACCTTCCTGGAGAACACGGAGGCGCTGGTGCCACGGGGTACCGAGTCCGGACACATCGACTGGAACCTCGAACGGGCGAACCTGTTCGCGAAAGGCTGAGAGAAGCCTCCCAACTGGCTTGCGGAATGAATCCGTTGCACGCCCCTTCATCCGCTGTCGACGGCCGAAGGATCCGGACACGGCCTCCACTGCGCCACGCCGGACCACTGACAATCATGCTCAGAAGAAAAGGAACGAGTGTTCATGTCCCAGTACCAGCTTCGTGTCTACACACTGCGCAGCCCTGAGGCGCTCGTCGCCTACGAGAACATCTGGTCCAAGCACATTCCCGGTATGGCCAAGCACAGGATCGCCACACACGGCGTCTGGACGGGGCCCGCAGCTCCCGGGAGTGAGGTGCCCCGGCTGTACGCCCTCGTTTCCTATCGGGACGCCGACGACGTTCAGGAGCGGCTGGAGGCGTACCTGTCCAGCCCCGAATTCCGCGCGGACATGGAGGGCTTCGACATGAGCCAGATCGTCGGCGTCGCCGAGTCCGTGCTGACGCCCACCGCCGACTCACCCTTGCGCTGACAGGTGCCGAGCCGCTCGAAGTCTGCGGCGGCCTTCTCGTTCGTGCCGGAACGCCGCGCAACTCCGCCACGGCGCTCGCCGGACGGCAACCGGCATGGACGAGATCGGCGAGGTCGGGGGGACGGTTGCAGTTGCCGAAGAGCCGGTTGAGCGCCCGTCGGCACGGGCGGCCGACGCCTGGTGACATGGAGGCCCAGCCGACCGGGGGGTGAACGCGTACCGGCGGCACCGTGCGCCAGGCTGCTGCCGCGTCCGCAGCTCGGCCGGCCGAGTCATGCGCAGGGTCGTCGTCCGGAGTGCGACCGAGCCGTCCGGCAGCGTCCAGGGCCCTGGCCACTGCCGGATGCTGCGGTTCCCGGGACCGTACGAGACCGGGGGCCATGCACGCCATCCGGGCGAGCGAACCAGCGGCAAGGGTGAGCGCGAGGTTGCGTAGGGCCGGGTGTGCCCGTAGGACGCGCACATGGATCCGCCGACGGTGTACACCACCAGGTCGGCCACAGATCGGTCGCCCGGCCCAGCCGCAGCACACCGCGCATCTGCCACGGCCGCATGGAGAGGGCCTTTCCGGATGTGGTGGGTGCCTCCTCATGCGCACCGCGGCCTGAGGCCGACCACGGGCCGGCCTCAGGCCGCAACGCTTCAGGGCTGCAAAATCAATGGCCGATGCCCTGGGCGTCACCATCGGCGGCGAGTCGGCTCTCCAGGCCCATGATGATCGTGTCCAGCGTCAGGCGGAAGACGCGGTTCTCGTCACGGCCTGGAACGGTGAGCCCGTCTTCGCCGACAGTGGGGGGTTTGAGGCTCGACCACCGGTGGATCGCGCCGCTGAGTTCGGCGTTGAGGACACCGGTGATGACGGCGCCCACGAGAGCGGAGATCTGCGGGAGCTCCGAGTGCGGCACCCCTGCGGCCTCCAGGATCGCGGTGAGCGCAACCCAGAACGGGTCCTCGGGCTGGATGAAGTCCGCCTGGTGGCTGAACGAGTAGGCCATGAGCTTGGGGTGGCGGTGCGCCAGCGTCCGGAAATCCGTGGCGAGCAGGCGGATGCGCTCCTGCCAGGGAGCGTCCTCCAGCGTCACGGTGCGGAACTGGGTGCCGACCACTCTCGCCACGCCGCGCACCACGGCGTCCTTGTTCGGCACGTGGTGGTACAGCGACATCGGGTTCGCATCGAGCGCGGTCGCGAGTTTGCGCATGGTGAGCGCCTCGACCCCGTCCGCGTCGATGAGCCGCAGGGCGGCGGCATAGATCCCGGCCTCGGTCAGAGGCACGTCCCTCTTTCTTGTTCCCCGCGGGGGACGCTTCGCCTTTTCCATACGCGGACGGTATCAGTTTCATACAGCGTATGGAAATGACCTCGGCCACACGGCGGCATGACGGTCGCCCGCATGGCTCCGGGTTGTGGTCGACTTTCCATACGTCGTATGGTACCAATTCCATACGGCGTATGTTTCCGTGGTGCACCACGGCGTCGCCGGCGCCCTTGCCCATCCCCTCCCTGCACAGAGGAGCAAGCATGACCACACAGTCCAGGAACGACCTGCGACCCATCCGGTCTCCGCGCGGGGTCCCCTTCCTCGGCCACACGCCGCAGATCCCCAGCACCAACCCGGTCGCGTACTTCGGTGAGCTGTCCAAGCAGTTCCCCGAGGGGCTCTACGGCATGGAGATCGCCGGCATCGAGCAGGTCTTCGTCTGGGACCCGGACCTGGTGGCCGAGGTCTGCGACGAGACGCGGTTCTTCAAGCAGATCGACAAGACGCCGCTGGCCCATGTCCGGGACTACGCGGGAGCCGGCCTGTTCACGGCCCACCAGCACGAGGAGGAATGGGGCATGGCGCACCGAGTCCTCCTCCCTGCCTTCAGCCAGCGGGCGATGAAGGGCTACTTCGGGCAGATGCTGGAGATCGCCCAGAACCTGGTGGGCAAGTGGGAGCGCAGGGAGGGTCGGCCGGTCAACATCACCGACGACTACACCCGGCTGACCCTGGACACCATCGCCCTGTCGGGGTTCGGTTACCGGTTCGACTCCTTCGCCAAGGAGGATCTGCACCCCTTCCTCAACGCGCTGCTGGAGGCGCTGGTTGAGTCGCTGCGGCGCTCGCAGGAGCTGCCGATGATGACCAAGATGCGCAAGTCCGATGACAAGAAGTACAGCGAGAACATCCAGCTGATGCGTGACCTGGTCGAGAGTGTGATCAAGGAGCGCCGTGGGGGGCAGGGCACCGCTGAGGATGACCTGCTGGGTCTGATGCTGGAGGCAACGGACCCGGAGACCGGCAAGGGGCTGGAGGACGACAACGTCCGTGACCAGGTGGTCACGTTCCTGATCGCCGGTCACGAGACCACCAGTGGTCTGCTGTCGTTCGCCACCTACTCGCTGATGCGCAACCCGCAGGTGCTGGCGCAGGCCTACGCCGAGGTGGACCGGCTGCTGCCGGGTGACACAGTCCCGGACTACGACACGATCATGCAGATGGATGTGATCCCGCGGATCCTGGAGGAGACCCTGCGCCTGTGGGCTCCCATCCCGATGATCGGCAAGTCGCCGATCGAGGACACCGTCATCGGCGGCTGCTACGAGCTGAAGAAGGGAGCGCGGGTCAACCTCCTCGAGGGCCCGCTGCACACCCACCCCAAGGCGTGGGACCGGCCCGACGAGTTCGACATCGAGCGGTGGCTGCCGGAGAACCGGGTCAAGCACCACCCGCACGCCTACAAGCCGTTCGGTAACGGCGTGCGTGCCTGCATCGGCCGGCAGTTCGCGCTCACCGAGGCCCGTCTGGCCCTCGCACTGGTGCTGCAGAAGTTCAAGTTCGCCGACATGAGCGACTACAAGATGGACGTCAAGGAAGCGCTGACGCGCAAGCCCGGCGGCTTCGAACTGAACGTGCGGGCCCGTCAGGAGCACGAGCGGACCGTCTTCGGCGCCGTGGACCTGCAGAGGGACGACACGCGGGCACAGGCCGCGGTCAGTGGTGTCGGGGTGAACCTGACCGTCGCCTACGGCTCCAGCCTCGGCTCGTGCGAGGACCTGGCGCGCACCATCGCCGACCGCGGTGAGCGCTCCGGGTTCGGCACCACCCTGGTCGGCCTGGACGAGCTGGGCGACAACCTGCCCACCGAGGGCCTGCTCGTGGTCGTGGCCTCCAGCTACAACGGCAAGGCCCCGGACAACGCGCAGCGTTTCGACGACCTGCTCGCCGCCGGACTCCCGCAGGGCTCGCTGTCCAACGTTCGGTTCGCGCTGCTGGGTGCCGGCAACACCCAGTGGGTGGCCACTTACCAGGCCTTCCCCAAGCGGATCGAGGAAGCGCTGCTGGCCGC
>NZ_JBSFHO010000025.1:90940-119191 GCF_053597075.1 Streptomyces sp. NPDC001514 | reverse complement strand
ACAGGCCCACGCAGTGCACGTCCTCCGCGAGCGCGGCATTGACGATCTGCTCAGGTGTGAGCCGGATGCCCTGGTAGACCACCTCGAACCCCGCGACGCGGGCGAACAAGGCCGAAGCGGCTGCTGCCGCGGCCAACGCCGCGGCGAACCGGGCAGAGGCGGAAGCGGCCCTCACGCACGCAGCTGCCCAGCGCGCCGACCAGAAGGCCGCGGAGGCCACGGCCCAGGAAGCCCGCGCCGGCATCGCCGCGCACGAAGCCGCCCGTCTCGCCGGGCTCGCCGCCATGGAGGCGAACAACTCCCTCCAGGCCGCGAATCGCACCAAGGAGGAGGCGCAGGGCGCCGTCCGCGAGGCGGCCATGGCGCGGGTCCAGGCCACCATCGCCGTCAAGGCGTCCGCTGCGGCCCGCAGCACGGCCGCCGGTATCGCCGAGCCGGCCAACACGGCCATCGAGCTGACCGCGCCGTTCGCCGGCAAGGACGTCGACGCCGACTTCGCCGCCGCGGTCGCCGCTGCGGCGGAGGAGATGGGTGCGGAGCAGGTCGCCTCGGCCGAGGCGAAGGCTGCGGAGGCCGTGAAGGCCGCCGAGGCCGCCGAGGCCGCGGCCAAGCGGGCCAACGCCCAGGTCGCCCCGGCCTTCAAGGCCGCTGCGGACGCGGCACGTTCCTCCGCGAACGCCGCACGCTCCGCTGCGGCTGCCATGAAGTCGGCGGCGCAGGCCGCCGAGGAAGGTGCCAAGGCCCGCGCGGCCGCGGCACGCGCCAACCAGGCCGACGCGCAGGCCCAGGCCGACGCGAAGCTCGCCCGCCAGGCCGCCAACCAGGCCTACGCGGACGCGACTGCGGCCCGCAACGCTGCCAACCAGGCGGAGGCGGAGGCGGCCCGTGCCCGGGGCGCTGCCGCTGAGGCCGACAGCCACGCGGTGGCCGCGAACAGCGCCGCCAGCCTGGCGGAGCACGAGGCGAGCGTCGCCCAGGGCGCTGCCACCCAGGCGGAGAAGGACGCCGGGGACGCGAACAAGTTCGCGGAGTCGGCCGAGGGCCACGCCAAGTCGGCGGAGGCCGCGGCGAAGAACGCCAGCACGTACGCCCACGAGGCGGACGAGGCGGCGAAGAAGGCCGAGGAGTACCAGCGCGAGCAGGAACGCAAGGCCCGCGAGGCGGCGGCGAAGGAGGCGGGCACCAAGACCGGTGCTTCGAAGCTGTCCAAGCTGGACGAATGGGCGCTGAAGAAGGCCGGTCTGTCGCCGGAAGAGTACGAGAAGTGGCGTGCCTTCGCTGACAAGGACCTCAAGGACTTCCTCCTTGAGGAAGGCGGCGAGATCCTCGTCGACCTCCTCTTCGGCGACATCAAGGACTGCTTCAGCGAGCCGAACATCGAAAGCTGCTTCTGGGCCGTGATCGGCGCCCTCCCGTGGGGCAAGGCGCTCAAAATCATCAAGGAGATGCCGGCGGTCGCCAAGGCCATCTCGCGCGTGGTGGGTGGCATCGACGACTTTCTGAAGAACTCCACCAAGGCCAAGAAGTTCATCAGCGAGAGCGAAGAAGCCCTCAAGAAGTTCCGCAAGACGCCCGACTGCCCGGTCAAGGTCGACGACGAGCCCAACAGTTTCACATCGGACACCCGAGTGGTGACTGCTGATGGCTCGCCCGTACCGATCGCGCGCCTACAGGTCGGGCAGCGGGTTCTGGCGACCGACCCCGCATCTGGAAAGACCGAGGCCCGTGCAATCACCAGGGTGATCGTCGGCGAAGGCCGCAAGGACATGCTCCAGGTCACCGTCGACACCGACGGCGCGGCTGGGGATGCGATCGACACGGTCACGGCCACGGAGGGGCACCCGTTCTGGGTGGACAACCGAGGACGGTGGCTCAGGGCTGGTGAGCTCAAGGCCGGAGACCTGCTCCGCACGCCCGAAGGCCAGTTGCGTGAGGTGGTGCACACCCGTGCGTGGAGCGAGGTCCGCAAGGTCTACAACCTCAGCGTCGACGGCATTCACACCTACTATGTCCTGGTGGGTGGGGCTGCGGTCCTGGTCCACAACACAGGCGGTATGGAAGGTTGCGGTGACGCCGCCTACCAGGGCGTTCTGCACATCCGCGAGGAGGCCGAGAAGGAGCGGAAGGCGGGCAAGCCCAACAACCACGAACTGGGTATGACGGACGACGAGTTGGCTGACTACCTCGATGGCTTCGCAGGTCGGGGCGACGGCAAGGCCCTGAAGACCGGTGGTGTCGGCTGGTACGACCCGGTGCGCAAGGTGACCGTGATCCAGCGCAGTGAATACTCGATGACCGCGTTCAAGGAGTCTGCCGACGACTTCGCGAAGCGCCAGGCCAAGGACTAGGTGGTGGCTTCAGATGCATGCAGCTGAACGTGACGGCCGGATTGTGATCTCACTCCCTCCCGCTGAACTGCTACGGATCTCGGGAGTCTTGGCTGAGTCGCTGTCCTTGTTGTCACGACCGGAGTTCTTCATCCGAACCGGCTGCTCCAAGCCGAACGTGGAGGCACTTGTCCGGCTGCTCGAGGATGTCGCTGGGGGCGAGGCCCAGGAGGTCGAACTCGATGTCCTCGCCGGCGTGGAAGCGGACGAGAATCCGCGACGACCGAGGCGATGAGCTCCGAGCCGGACACCCTTTTGTGACGGCATCACGATGAACTGCGGCGGGCACTCGTGGGAGTGCCCGCCGCAGCTATTTTCCCCCGCCTCTGAGCCAGGCCGGCCACGCCCCGCCCGTCTGCACCGCTGGCGTCGTGCCGTCGCGGTACGGGCCGGTCGGGCCGGTCGGGCCGGTCGGGCCGGTCGGGCCGGTCGCTGTCGGGCGGGCCGGTCGCTGTCGGGCGGTAGGTCCAGGTGTATTGATCACGAGCGTTGTTGACACTGGCCGGGCTCGCCACCTGCGCCGCCTTCCTCCGCAGGGCCGCGGCCTACTTCGCCGCATCGGGCATTGACCGCATCGAGCGGGTCCTGACAGAGGACGGCCTGACCTGCAACGACAGGAGGGCACCGGTGAGAACCGGTGCCCTTCGTCATACGAGGCTGCTACGTCCGCCACCGAGGCGTAGTCGATGGACGGAAGTCACGCGGATTCGATCCCTTCGACGGGGCCAACCGGGTACGCCTAGCTCAGCGTCTTCAGCGCCGCCGCGTCGTACGGCTTCAGCTCCTCGAGCCGGTCCCCCAGGACCTTCGCCGCCCACTCCGGGTCCTGGAGCAGGGCGCGGCCGACGGCGACCAGGTCGAACTCGTCGCGCTCCAGGCGTTCGAGAAGGTTGTCGATGCCCTGGACCGGGGCGCCCTCGCCCGCGAACGCGCGTATGAAGTCGCCGTCGAGGCCGACCGAGCCGACGGTGATGGTGGGCCTGCCGGTGAGCTTCTTGGTCCAGCCCGCCAGGTTCAGGTCCGAGCCCTCGAACTCCGGGAGCCAGTAGCGGCGGGTGGAGGCGTGGAAGGCGTCGACGCCGGCCGCGGCGAGCGGGGCCAGGATCGCCTCCAGCTCCTCCGGGGTCTCGGCGAGCCGCGCGTCGTAGGCTTCCTGCTTCCACTGCGAGTAGCGGAAGATCACCGGGAAGTCGGGCGAGACGTTCTCGCGGACCGCGGCCACGATCTCGGCCGCGAACTTCGTACGGGCCACGGGGTCGCCGCCGTAGGCGTCCGTACGGCGGTTCGTCCCCGACCACAGGAACTGGTCGAGGAGGTAGCCGTGGGCGCCGTGCAGTTCGACACCGTCGAAGCCAATGCGCTCGGCGGCCGCGGCGGCCTCGGCGAAGGCACCGATGACGTCGTCCAGGTCGCGCCGGGTCATCGCCTTGCCAGTGCCCTCGGTGCCGTCGACGCGGATGCCGGAAGGGCCGACGGCGGGGGCGTCGGCGTAAGGCGCATCGCCCGGCTTGCGCACCATGCCGATGTGCCACAGCTGCGGCACGATCGTGCCGCCCGCCGCGTGAACGGCCTCGGCGACCTTCGCCCACCCCGCCAGCTGTTCCTCACCGTGGAATCGCGGCACACGGTCGCTGGACCCGGCCGACTCGTGGCCGACGTAGGTCCCCTCGGTGACGATCAGGCCCACACCCGCGGCGGCGCGACGGGCATAGTACGACCGCACCTCCTCATCGGGGACGCCGCCCGGGGAGAACATGCGCGTCATCGGCGCCATCACGATGCGGTTCGGGACGGTCAGGCCGTTCAGCGTGACGGGCCGGGACAGGATCTCGGCCGCGCGGGAGGCGGAGGACGCAGTGACGGTCTGTCCGGAGGGCCGTGCGGATGCCCTGTGCTGTGCCTGAGACACGGAACTCATTCCCAACTACTTAAGAACATGGAAGCTTGAGAACACCAACTAATGGCTTTACGGTAGACATCAATATTTGAGATCGTCAAGTTTCTGGCTGTATGGTGGATCACATGTCAGGACCCCCGCGCGTTGGCACGGGCCAGCTCATGGAGCTGCTCTCGGTGTCGCTCGGCGCCTACCACGGCGACTTCACGGCCGCGGCCGCCCGCGAGAAGCTCACGGCCAGCCAGGGCAGGACGCTCAGCGTGCTGCGCCACGGCCCCGCCGCGATGCGCGTGCTCGCCGAGACGCTGGCCTGCGACGCCTCCAACATGACGGGCATCGTCGACCGCCTGGAAAAGCGCGGCCTGGTCCGCCGCGAGCCCAGCCCCGGCGACCGCCGCGTCAAGAACGTCGTCATCACCCCCGAGGGCGAGCACTCCATCGACACCATCCGCGCCAACATGCACACCACACTGGTGGGCCTGGCCACGCTCGACGACAAGGACCGGGCCACCCTGTACGCCCTACTGGACCGCGTCTTCACGGCCCGCCCCGCGGACGCCTGATAGGCCCGCGTCCGGATGCGAGGTCGCATACCTGCCCGGGCCGCGATGCGCCGGATTGCCGACCTCTACCCCAGCGAGGCCAAGACCAATGCCCACGATGGCCATGTGATCGCAGACGCCGCCCGCACCATCCCCACACCCTGCGCGCTCACGAACTCGCCGACGAGATCGCGGGCCGGCTCACCGTGCCGACCAGCTTCGACCAGGACCTCGCAGCCGAGGCCATCCGCACCAGCAACTGGTGCCGGCCCCCGGGCGTTGCAGACCGCGGGTCGTGACCGTGGATTCACCACCCGCTCGATCGAGCCGTCGACCGCTGGCGAAGAAGCTGTCGCCGCCCCACGCACATCGGCTGTGACCCGCTTCGGCGTCGATCACGCCCGGCGGCGTCGCGATGGTCGCGACAACCGTGCGGAAAGGCCCTTGCCCTGGCACCCTGGCGCAGACCTACGTGCGGATTGCATGGTCGGTCAGGACGCGTCCGCCAGAGCCTGCGCATCCGCCTCGGGCTCCTTCGACGCGGCGGACGCCGTCCGGCCCGAGCCGCCCCCACGGCTGAGGTGCACACCGATCGCCGACGTCGCCAGGCCCAGTACGGCGGCTGCGCACCAGACGATCCGGAAGTCGTGACGTGAGGCGGCACCGACGTGGGAGCCGACCACCGCGACCAGGACGGCGACGCCGACCGTGGTCGAGATCTGGCGGACGGAGTTGACCAGCGCCGACCCGGTCGCCGCACGGTGCCCCGGCACGGCGTGCACACCGGCGGCCACCAGAGTGCCCAGGGCCAGACCGACACCCGCACCGGTCAACAGTTGGTTGGGCAGCAGGTCACGCAGATAGTCCGGCCTGACGGACGCGAAGCACGCGAACCAGACCATGCCGCCGGTGAAGAGCAACCCGCCCGTGGCGACCAGCGGTCCGTGCCCGAAGCGCTGTGCGGCGCGGGCGGTCAGAAGGGTGACGACGGGCACGAGGGCGGGACCGGGGGCCAGGGCGAGACCGGTGCGCAGCGCGCTCCAGTGCCAGACTTCCTGGCACCACAGCACGTTCGACAGCAGCATGATCGCGAAGGCGACGCCGAACACGAGGCTGCCCGCGTTCGCCGCTCCGAAGCGCGGCAGCCGCAGCAGGTCCAGCTCGAACAGCGGGCGGGGGTGCCGCAGGGACCTGTGGACGAACGCGGCGCCGCTGATCACGGCAAGGGCCAGGAGCAGTACGGTCCTGCCGCTCGTCCAGCCCCAGTCGGGTGCCTGTACCAGCGCTCCGGACAGCGCCGCGACCGAGGAGATGACCAGCAGGGCGCCGAGGAGGTCGGGCAGCGGTCCGGCCTCCCGGGCGGCCGGCTTCGGCAGGACCGATCGGCCGGCGACGAGCGCCGCGATGCCGATGGGCAGGTTGACGGCGAAGACCCACCTCCAGTCCACCTCGGTCAGGAGGCCGCCGGCGACGGGCCCGGCGGCCGCGGCGAGTCCGCCGACCGCAGCCCAGGTCCGGGTGGCCTGGGTACGGCGCTCGGCCGGCACCGTCGCCAGCAGCAGGGCCAGGGACGTCGGAATCTGGGCGGACGCCCCGACGGCCTGCACCACCCGGGCCACGACGAGGGTCCCCAGGTTCGGGGCCAGGGCACAGCCCAGCGACGCGAGGGTGAAGACGGCGATCCCGGTGAGGAAGACCGGCCGCTGGCCTATGCGGTCACCGGCACGCCCGGCCACCACCAGCAGCGCGGCGAAGGTGATCGTGTAGGCGTTGAGGACCCAGGACAGCGAACCGAGGGTCGCGCCCCTGCCGCCCCCGGAGAAGTCCTCTCCCATGGCCGGAAGCGCAACGTTGACGATCAACAGATCCAGGTTGGTCATGAAGACGGCCACCAGCACGACTGCCGCGGCCGCTCGAGGGTGCTTTGAAAATCGAAGCATAGTAGCCATGGCGCAAGCCAAGCACAGGGTGATTTGGAAATCAAACCCTGCCCGGGTGATACTGGGGGCTGTGACCACGCGCATCGATCCCCAGGACATGGCCGGACGCCCCTGCTCGCTCGCCGCCGCCCTGCAGATCGTCGGCGACCGATGGGCCCTGCCGGCGATCCGCGAGGTCATGCTCGGCAACCACCGGTTCCGGCAGATCGCCAGGAACACCGGCGCCCCCACGGACCGCCTGGCGGCACGCCTTAAGGCGCTGGTGGAGAGCGGCGTCCTCGAGCGGCGCCCGCTGCCGGACGACGCACGCTACAGCGGCTACTACCTGACGGAGGCGGGGCGCGATCTGGGGGGCATCACCCGCGAGCTCATCGGCTGGGGCGACCGCTGGATCGTCACCGCGCCGCCCAGCCGGATCCGTCACCGGGACCACGAACTCGTCACCCACACGGTCTGCGAGACCTGCGGCGAACAGGTCCACGGCGAGGACGTCCACCGGGAAGAGCTGACCCCCGGCTGGGACGCGTCCGGCCCGGTGCAAGCCCCGTAGACCGTGCGATGGTCGTCGATCCCGCCCCGGAACGGGCGTGTGATCTCGACGCGGCCGTCGGCCCGGAAGGTCGCGCGGATCTCCGGTCGTTGCCCTTGATCCGCTCGTCCAGGGCCAGGAGTTGGCGGACCAGGTCGCGTACCGGTTTCGCACCGACGAGCGCCTCCGCGAACCGCACCCGACCGGCACCCCACGCCAGGACGTCGCTGTTGGGCTGTGCACCGGCCTGGCGCAGCGTCCACGGTGGCCGGGCCCACCAGCACGCTGCCGAGGGCGCTCGCTATCGGGTCACCGCCTGTCGGCCGGGCGTGCGGCCGCCGTGACACGCACCTCTGACGAGGCGTCACACTCAGAGCCGCGGGCGGATCTCCAGCCGGGTGGGGCCGACCCCACCATGTCCCTGATCCGCCGGTATCCGCCGGTAGTGCGGCGAGGACATCGCCGTAACGCCCGCCCGGCCGAGCGGTATTGGGCGTCGGCCCGAACCCCTGGCGGGACTGTATTCTGTATACTATCGTGCTCACGCTCACCAATGGATTGCCCTGTTGCCCCAACTCGGAGGAGACATGGAAGATCTGGATCCCAAGGTGGTTCTGGGCATGACGGCCCAGGCACCTGACGGCGTAGTGATCATCGACCGGGAAGGACTCATCCGTTACTGGAACCACGGTGCGGAGCGGATCTTCGGGTTCTCGGCGGCCGAGGTCGCCGGACGCAGCCTGGACGTGATCATTCCCGAACGGCACCAGCAGCGTCACTGGGACGGTTTCGAGAAGTCCATGGCCAGCGGGACCACCAAGTACGGGGACGACGATCTGCTGAACGTGCCCGCTGTGGGCGCCGGCGGAAAGAAACTGTCGATCGAGTTCAGCGTGGTGCTCCTCAACGACGCGGACGGCCGTCCGGGTTACGTCGGGGCGGTCATCCGGGACGTGACCGCGCGGCGTGCCCGGGAGCGCGAGTTGTACCAGAAGGTGGCGGCCGCCAAGGCGGAGCAGGCGGCGACGGCCTGACCTCCGGCCCTCCAAGGCCGTCCAAGGCCAAGGCGATGAAGCCCCCGTGCCGGTCCGGCACGGGGGCTTCGCCGTACGGAGTCCCCCACGCCCGCGTGCCCCGCGCACGAGGATCGCGCGGGGCAGCCGTGAGACGGTCCGGGTCAGACGATGATCTGGCTCTCGCGCAGCTCGGCGATCGCGTCCGCGTCGTACCCCAGGTCGGAGAGGACCTCGTCACCGTGCTCGCCGAGCAGCGGCGCACCCTTGATCTCGGGCTTGAAGTCCGAGAACTTGATGGGGCTGCCCACGGTCAGGTAGGTGCCGCGGCCCTTCTGCTCGACCTCGACGATGGTGCCGCTCTTGCGCATGTCGGGGTCCTCGGCGAGCTCCTTCATGCTGAGCACGGGCGCGCAGGGCACCTCCCACTTGCGCAGGATGTCGACCGCCTCGTACTTGGTCTTGTCGGCCAGCCACTTCTCGATCTCCCCGAAGATCTCGAAGATGTGCGACTGACGCGCCTTGGCGGTCGTGTACTCCGGGTCGTCGACCCACTCGGGCCGGCCGATGGCCTCGGCGGTGCGCTTCCAGTTCTGCTCCTGGATCGTGAAGTAGATGTAGGCGTTGGGGTCGGTCTCCCAGCCCTTGCACTTCAGGATCCAGCCCGGCTGGCCACCGCCGCCGGCGTTGCCGCCGCGGGGCACCGCGTCGCCGAACTCGCCGTTCGGGTACTGCGGGTACTCCTCCAGGTAGCCGACCTTCTCCAGGCGCTGCTGGTCGCGGAGCTTGACACGGGTCAGGTTGAGTACGGCGTCCTGCATGGACACCGACACCTTCTGACCCACGCCGGTCCTGTTCCGGTGGATGATCGCGGTCAGCAGGCCGATCATCAGGTGCATGCCGGTGTTGCTGTCGCCGAGGGCCGAGCCGCTGATGGTCGGCGGGCCGTCCCAGAAGCCCGTGGTGGAAGCGGCACCGCCGGCGGCCTGGGCCACGTTCTCGTAGACCTTGAGGTCGTTCCAGGACGAGTCGTCGTTGAAGCCCTTGACCGAGCCGAAGATCAGGCGCGGGTTCAGTTCGTGGATGTGGTCCCAGCCGAGGCCCATGCGGTCCATGGCACCCGGCGCGAAGTTCTCGACCAGGATGTCCGCCTCGCGGATCAGCTTCTCCATGACCTCCTTGCCCTCGGGGGTCTTGGTGTTGATGGCCAGCGAGCGCTTGTTGCTGTTCAGCATGGTGAAGTACAGCGCGTCGAGGTCGGGGATGTCCCGGAGCTGGTTGCGGGTCACATCGCCCCCCTGGGGACGCTCGACCTTGATGACGTCGGCGCCGAACCAGGCGAGCATCTGGGTGCACGCGGGACCGGCCTGGACCCCGGTGAAGTCGATCACCTTGATTCCGGCGAGCGGCTTGTCACTCATGGTGGCTTCCTTCTTGTGAATGTTCGCGGTGCGCGGGTGGGCAGTGCGGGAGAACGGGGCTTCGGGGGTACGGGCGGTCACTTCTTGGCCGGCACGATGTTGCCGACGGTGATGCCCTTGGGGTTGAGGTGCGAGATGTGACCGCTCTCGGTGCCGGCCGAGGGGTCGATCGCGCAGTCGATGAGCGCCGGTCCGCCCGAGGCCAGCGCCTCGGTGAGGGCGGCGGTGACCTCGGCGGGTGTGGTCGCGCGGTAGCCCTTGCCGCCGAACGCCTCGATCATCCGGTCGTGCCGCGCCGTGAGCATCAGCGTCGTCGGGGACGGGGCGTCGTCGAGCGGGTTGACGTCGTCGCCGCGGTAGACGCCGCCGTTGTTCATGATGACGGTGACGACGGGCAGCTTGTAGCGGCAGATCGTCTCCAGCTCCATGCCGCTGAACCCGAAGGCGCTGTCACCCTCGACGGCCACGACCGGCCGGCCGGTCTCGACGGCGGCGGCGATCGCGTAGCCCATGCCGATGCCCATGACGCCCCACGTACCGCTGTCGAGACGGTGGCGCGGCACGTGCATGTCGATCACGTTGCGGGCGATGTCCAGCGCGTTGGCACCCTCGTTGACGAGGTACGTCTCGGGGCGCTCGTGCATGACGTCACGTACCGCCTTCAGGGCACCCATGAACTGCATCGGGTGCGGGTCGGCCTTGAGGCGCTCCGCCATCTTGGCGACGTTCTGCGCGGAGCGTGCCGCCAGCTCCTCCCGCCAGGCGGTGGGGGTCGCGATCCGGCCGGGCTTGGTCCGCTCGGCGAGCGCTTCGAGCACCGACTCGATGTCCCCGACGAGCGGTGCGGCGATGGGCTGGTTGCTGTCCATCTCCCTGGGCTCGATGTCCACCTGGATGAACTTCGCCTCCGGGTTCCACTGCGGTGCCTCGCCGTGGTTGAGCAGCCAGTTCAGGCGGGCGCCGATGAGCATCACGACATCGGCCTTGCGCAGCGCCAGCGAGCGGGCGGTGGCCGCCGACTGCGGGTGGTTGTCCGGCAGGAGGCCCTTCGCCATCGACATCGGCACATAGGGAACGCCGGTGGACTCGATGAACTCCCTGATCCGGTCGTCGGCCTGCGCGTAGGCGGCGCCCTTCCCGAGCACCACCAGCGGCCGCTCAGCACCCGCCAGGAGCTCGATCGCGCGGTCCACCGCCTCGGGTGCGGGCAGCTGGCGCGGCGCCGGGTCGACCAGACGGCTCAGCGTCCTGTCGCCTTCCTCCTTGGGGAGGACGGAGCCGAGCACCGCGGCCGGGATGTCGAGGTACACACCGCCGGGCCGGCCGGAGATCGCCGTGCGCAGGGCCCGTGCGATGCCGCGGCCGATGTCCTCCACCCGGCTCACGCGGTACGCAGCCTTGCAGAACGGCTGCGCGGCGGCGAGCTGGTCCATCTCCTCGTAGTCGCCCTGCCTGAGGTCGACGAGGTGCCGCTCGCTCGATCCCGAGATCTGCACCATCGGGAAGCAGTTCGTGGTGGCGTTCGCCAGTGCGACCAGCCCGTTGAGGAAGCCCGGAGCGGACACCGTCAGGCAGATGCCCGGCTTCTTGGTGAGGTAGCCGGCCGCCGCCGCCGCGTGTCCCGCGTTGCTCTCGTGACGGAAGCCGATGTAGCGGATGCCCTGCGCCTGCGCGAGGCGGGCCAGATCGGTGATCGGGATGCCGACCACCCCGTAGATGGTGTCGACATCGTTCATCTTCAGAGCGTCGACGACCAGGTGGTACCCGTCGGTGAGCTCGGCCGGAACGTCGGCGGTCGCCGCGGTCTCCAGTGGTGAGGGGGCGGTCATGGTCCGAGGTCCTCCTTGGGCAAGTCATGCCGGAGCGGCTGCTCATCCCACCTTCCGCAGCGCGCATCCCCGCGTCCAAGACCTATCGGCGACCAGCCGATAACCAGCGTCTATCGAGTCGTGCCGCGCCGGTCCCCAACTCGGTTGATAGCCACCCGCTATCGCGCGTTCGCCAGTGCGTATTGGACGGGCGTCTCACCCCCCACGCAGGCTCGCAGTCGACCGCTTCATCAGACCTGGCGCGAGGAGGTGGGGTCATGGCCGTTCCGGCCGCAGCATCCGTGCGCGACACGAACCGGTACCGGCCGCCGGCGATCACGGGCCTCACCGATCTCCTCGACGGGCCCGTGCGCGATCGTCCCCGCGCGCGAGCGCTCGTCGTCACCGGGGACCGGGTGGAACTGTCCTACGGCGCCCTTGCCGCACTGGCCGACGACGTGGCCGGCCGACTGGGCAGCAGAGGGCTGCGCCGCGGGGACGCGGTCGGCCTCGTCTGCGCCAACACCGCCGAGTTCGTCGTCGCGCTCCTTGGCGGGGCACGGGCGGGGCTGGTGGTCGCCCCGATGGACCCCGCACTGCCCGAGTCACAGATGTCCGCCCGGCTCGAGGCGCTGGGGGTGCAGGCGATCCTGGTCGGTCCACCGGCGGCCGGCGCCGCGCCGGTCGCCCAGTTCCCTGTCCCGACATGGACCTTGCGCGTGGACGTCTCCCACGGCGGGACGGCCACGGCTGCGCTCGGGACCGGCGCGCCTGTGGTACGACGCGTCCGGGGAGCGGCACACGAGCTCTCGAGCCATGACGCCCTCGTCCTGTTCACCGCGGGAACCACCGACCAGGCCAAGATGGTCCCGCTGACGCACGCCAACGTGGCCGCCTCCGTGCAGGGCATCTGCGCCACCTACGAGCTGGGACCGGGCGACGCGACGGTCGCCGTGATGCCGTTCTTCCACGGTCACGGGCTGTTCGCGGCGCTCCTGGCCTCCCTGGCCGGCGGGGGATGCGTACTGCTGCCCGAGCGGGGACGGTTCTCGGCGCACACGTTCTGGGACGACATGCGAGCCGCGGCCGCCACGTGGTTCACCGCGGTCCCGACCATCCACGAGATCCTTCTGGACCGGTCAGCGGTCGATCACCCAGGCCCGCAGGTCCCGCCCCTGAAGTTCGTGCGCAGCTGCAGTGCCCCCCTCAACACGGCCACGCAGCGGGCGCTGGAGCGCACGCTCGGCGCGCCGCTGCTGTCCGCGTACGGGATGACCGAGTCCACGCATCAGGCGACCAGCGAGCCGCTGCCGCAGCAGGGATCCCTGAAGCACGGGTCGGTCGGCCGGTCGACCGGAGTGGACCTTCGTGTCGTCGACCGGAACGGACATACGTACCCGGCCGGCACGGAGGGCGAGGTGTGGGTGCACGGTCCCACCGTCGCCCGCGGCTACCTGGGCAATCCGGCCGAGACGGCGCGCAGTTTCGTCGACGGGTGGTTCCGCACCGGCGATCTGGGCTCACTGGACGACGACGGGAACCTGTTCCTCACCGGGCGCATCAAGAACCTCATCAACCGCGGAGGCGAGAAGATCTCGCCCGAGCATGTCGAGGACATCCTCGCCGGGTGTCCCGGTGTCGCCGAGGCGGCCGTGTTCGCCGTGTCCGACCCGACGTACGGGCAACGAGTCGGCGCCGCTGTGGTCGTACACGAAGGCGAGAGCATCGGGCCCGAGGAGATCCTGCGGTACTGCCGCAGCCGACTGGCCGCCTTCGAAATACCCGACCGGCTCGAAGTCGTCACCGCTCTGCCCCACACCGCCAAGGGAGGACTCGACCGGCGTGCTGTGGAGGCCCGGTACGCACACTGACACGCACGCTGACGCCGCGGGGGCCGGTCTCACCTGACGAGGTGATCGGACGGCAGCGGCTGATCGAAGAACTCGTCCAGCGACAGGCCCGCTGCCGCGGTCATGAACGCCCGGGCCGCGACCGAACCGGGGGTCGCGGCGTGGATCGCCACCGAGACCTGTGCCCTGGCCTCCGGTTCCACCAGACGGACGGCTCTCATCCTGGCCGTCGCCGGCATGGCACGCAGCCATGTGTGCGGCACGATGCTCGCACACGCACCGATGCCCACGTTGGCGTAGAGGGTGGCGACGGAGTCCGTCTCCACCTGCGGGGTCACCACGACCCCGCTGTCCGCGAACGCACTGTCGATGACCTGGCGGATCCTCATGTCGGGTGTCAGCAACGCAAGCGGCAACTGGGCCGCTTCCGCCCAGCTCATGGTGTCGGTCCGGGGCAGCAGTTGGCCGCTGGACGCGAGCAGCATGTACCTCTCCTCGTACAGCGGCACCACCTGCAGGCTCTCCCGGTCGTCGGGGGCGAAGTGGGCAATCGCGGCGTCCAGTTCGAAGGCGCGCAGCTGCCGGGTCAGCTCGGTCGTCGACAAACGGGAGCGGACCTGCACCTTGGCCAGCGGGTGCGCCGCGCAGAACGCGGCCACGGGAAGGACCACGGTCGTCGATGCCGTCGGTTCCGCGCCCAGCCGCAGCGTGCCGGTGATGCCCGACTGGACGGCGGCCACTTCGGCCTTGAACGCCTCCTGCTCGGCGAGGATCCGCTTGGCCCACACGACGAGCCGTTCGCCCTCCGGGGTGAGGCCCTGGTATTTGTGCCCACGGTTGATCAGCGTGACGTTCAGCTCCCGTTCGAGCTTGGCGATCGCCGCCGAGAGCGCCGGCTGCGACACGAAGCAGGCTTCCGCCGCGCGGGCGAAGTGCCTCTCCCTGGCCACCGCCACGAAGTACTCCAGCTGACGGAACAGCATGAACGGCTCCTCTTTCGCCTCGGGCCGCGGCTGCGCGGGCACTTCCTGCTGGAGTCAAGACCGCCCGTTCCCACTGGTCAACTCCCCGGACGTGGAGAAGGTCCCCGGCGGCCGGAGAACGGACGAAGGGGCGCGGTGTGGCGGCCCCTTCGTTCCGGGCGTTCTCCGATGTGTCCGTGCCGGCTTTGTCGTACCGGGTACACCGCCTGCCCGCTACCTTGGCGGTGCCGGACCCCGGCCCGGACTCAGCCGGGACGGGGCCGGATGCCGCGACGTCGTAAGGGGTGGTCAGTGGTCGTCCGGACGGCGAGCCGGTGATCTTTCGGTGGTCCGTTCCGGGTACGCGATGTCCCGCGCTAGGCGGGAACCGGCTCCGGGGTCCTGCCGCCGTTCTCCGTACCAGCGGTGGAGCGTTGTGCCAGGAGGTCGGTGGCGGCGTGGACCGCACGCAACGTGGGCGCGTCGGCGCCCGTGATGTCGGCCATCTCCACCACCGCTGTCACGATGGCGTCGAGTTCCATCTGCTTGCCGGCCTCGAGGTCCTGCAGCATGGAGGTCTTGTGGTGCCCCACGCCTTCCGCACCTCGCAGCCGCTTCTCGATCGAGATGTCCGGAGTGCTGCCGACCCTGGCCGCGATGTCGAGGGTCTCCTCCATGAGTTGGGTGACCAGCCGGCGCGTGGGGAGGTGCCGACAGATCTCGACCATCGTCGCCCTGGTGAGCGCGCTGATCGGGTTGAAGGCGACATTGCCCATCAGCTTGATCCAGATGTCGTCGCGCAGGTTCGGCTCCACCGGGCACTTCAGCCCGCCCGCGACCATGGCCTCGCTCAACGCCGTGCACCGGTCGGAGATTTCGCCTCCCGGCTCGCCGATGGAGAAGCGGGTGCCCTCCAGATGCCGGATGACACCGGGAGCCTCGATGACCGTGGCGGGGTAGACCACACAGCCGACCGCCCGTTCCGGTGGCAGCACCTTGCTGGTGGCGCCTCCCGGGTCGACCGCCTCGATCCGCCGTCCCTCGTAGGGACCGGCCAGCTTGTGGAAGTACCACCAGGGAATTCCGTTCTGCCCGGCCACCACTGCGGTCCGGTCCCCCAGCAATGGGGCGACCAGCGATCCGGAGGACGGGTAGGAGTGCGCCTTGAGTCCCAGGAACACGTAGTCGACGGGACCGATCTCGGCCGGGTCGTCCGTGGCGTGGGGATGGGCCACGAAGTCACCGCGTGGGCTGTTCACCCGGACCCCGTGGGCACGTATCGCCCGCAGATGCTCGCCTCGGGCGATCAGATGGACGTCAGCGCCACCACGGTGCAGTGCCGCTCCGACGAAGGCGCCGATTGCGCCGGCTCCGAGGACTGCGATTTTCACGGCGGCTCCTCTCGATTTAAGGGGGGAGGAGTGGATACTGTATGCAGTGTTCTCGCCGGAAGTACAGTCGCACCGCAAAAAAGAGGCTCGCTTCGGGTAGTTGGCCAGTCCCCGCCACTGCCGAGCCAGGCCGGTCGAGAAAGACGGAAAAGGAGAGCGATGTCGGATTCACCGCCACAGCACATCGGTGTCGTCGCCGAGTCCACCGCCGGGGAGACCCGGGTGGCCGCGACACCAGCCAGCGTCCGCCAACTCCTGGGGCTCGGCTACGAGGTCGTCGTCGAATCGGAGGCAGGAGAGGCCTCGGGATTCTCCGACGAGGCCTACGTCGAGGCGGGCGCGCGGATCGGCGACGCCTGGCAGGCGGACGTCGTCCTGAAGGTCAACGCGCCCTCGCACGAGGAGATCGAGAAGCTGCGGGACGGGGCGACGCTGGTCGGGCTGATCGCCCCCGCGCTGAACCCCGGCCTCCTGGACGACCTCGCACGGCGGCCGGTCACCGTCCTGTCGATGGACGCCGTACCGCGTATATCCCGGGCCCAGTCGCTGGACGTGCTCAGCTCGATGGCCAACATCGCCGGGTATCGCGCCGTGATCGAGGCGGCGCACGCCTTCGGACGGTTCTTCACCGGCCAGGTCACCGCGGCGGGCAAGGTGCCGCCCGCGAAGGTCCTGGTGGCCGGTGCGGGCGTGGCCGGTCTCGCGGCGATCGGCGCGGCCGGCAGCCTGGGCGCAGTGGTACGGGCCACCGATCCGCGGCCGGAGGTCGCCGATCAGGTCCGCTCGCTGGGCGGTGATTTCCTCGCCGTCGAGGTGGAGCAGGAGTCCGGCGGCGCCGACGGGTACGCCAAGGCCACGTCCGAGGCGTACGACCGGCGCGCCGCGGAGATCTACGGCGAACAGGCCCGGGACGTCGACATCATCATCACCACCGCGCTGATCCCCGGCCGCCCGGCACCCCGCCTGATCACGGCGGAGCACGTGGCGTCCATGAAGCCCGGCAGTGTCATCGTGGACATGGCCGCGGCACAGGGCGGCAATGTCGAGGGCACGGTCAGCGGCAGGGCGATCGTCAGCGACAACGGCGTGACGATCATCGGCTACACCGACCTGGCCGGCCGGCTGCCCGCGCAGGCGTCGCAGTTGTACGGGAGCAATCTCGTCAACCTCCTGAAGCTGCTCACACCTGGCAAGGACGGGCAGGTGACGCTGGACTTCGACGACGTCGTGCAGCGGTCCGTGACCGTGGTGCGCGCCGGTGAGAAGACCTGGCCGCCACCTCCGGTGCAGGTGTCGGCAGCGCCCGCGAAGCCGGCGGCGGCGCCGGCCGGGGCCCCGAAGGCGAAGGAATCCCGCGTCTCGCCGGCCGTCCGCTACGGTCTGACCGGCCTCGGCATGATCGCGATGTTCCTGCTCATCGCCTTCTCCCCCGCCCAACTCGCCGCGAACTTCACCGTGTTCGCCCTGGCCGTGGTCATCGGCTACTACGTGATCGGCAAGGTCCACCACGCCCTGCACACCCCGCTGATGTCGGTCACCAACGCGATCTCCGGGATCGTGGTGGTCGGTGCGCTGCTGCAGATCGGACACGGGAACGCGGCCGTCACCGTGCTGTCGTTCGTGGCGATCCTGCTGACCACCGTGAACGTCTTCGGAGGATTCGCCGTCACCCGCCGCATGCTCGGCATGTTCTCGAAAGGCTGAGGATCGATGAACGCAACCACGGCGGCACAGGCCGCCGACATCGTCGCTGCGCTGTTGTTCATCTTCAGCCTGGCCGGGCTCTCCCAGCACCACACCGCCCGCGCCGGGGTGGCGTACGGCATCGGCGGGATGGCGCTGGCGCTTGTCGCCACGGTCGTCGTTGCCGCGCGGGGCATCTCGGCCGGCGCCGTCACGCTGATCGTCGTCGCCACGCTGATCGGCGGCGCCGTGGGCCTGTGGCGGGCCCGCAAGGTGGAGATGACCCAGATGCCGGAGCTCATCGCCGTCCTGCACAGCCTCGTCGGCCTGGCCGCGGTGCTGGTCGGCTGGAACAGCTACTTCGGGGTCGAGGCGCACGGCGCCGCGCAGACGGAGGTCGCCCACGACCTGCTGCGCATCCATCACGCCGAGGTGTTCATCGGCATCTTCATCGGCGCGGTCACCTTCACCGGCTCGATCATCGCCTTCCTCAAGCTGTCGGCGCGGATCAAGTCCAGGCCGCTGACGCTGCCGGGCAAGAACACCCTCAACGTGGGTGCGCTGGCCGCCTTCGTGGCGCTGACGATCTGGTTCACGGTGAGCCCGGGCCTCGGCCTGATGATCGCCGTCACCGTCCTGGCGCTCGCGCTGGGGTGGCACCTGGTCGCCTCCATCGGCGGCGGTGACATGCCGGTCGTCGTCTCGATGCTCAACAGCTACTCGGGGTGGGCGGCCGCGGCGGCGGGCTTCCTGCTGAACAACAACCTGCTCATCGTCACCGGCGCGCTCGTCGGCTCCTCCGGCGCGTACCTGTCCTTCATCATGTGCAAGGCGATGAACCGCTCCTTCTTCTCGGTGATCGCCGGCGGATTCGGCGTCGAGGCGGTGGCAGGCGGCGACACCGAGCAGGGCGAGCACCACGAGATCAGCGCCGAGGACAGCGCGGAGCTGCTGGCGAGCGCCACGTCCGTGATCATCACCCCCGGATACGGCATGGCGGTGGCCCAGGCCCAGCACCCGGTGGCCGAGCTGACCCGGGTCCTGCGCGAGCGCGGGGTCGAGGTGCGCTTCGGCGTGCACCCGGTGGCCGGACGGCTTCCCGGGCACATGAACGTGCTGCTGGCCGAGGCCAGGGTGCCCTACGACGTCGTGCTGGAAATGGACGAGATCAACGACGACTTCGGCGACACCACGGTCGTGCTGGTCATCGGCGCCAACGACACCGTCAACCCGGCTGCGACCGACGACCCGTCCAGCCCCATCGCCGGCATGCCGGTGCTGCGGGTCTGGGAGGCCGAGAACGTCATCGTGTTCAAGCGGTCCATGGCCTCGGGCTACGCGGGCGTGCAGAACCCGCTGTTCTTCCGCGAGAACACCAGCATGCTCTTCGGTGACGCCAAGCAGAGCGTGGAGAACATTCTGCGCGCGCTGGGCCCGGCGGACTCCGGGTCCGCGGTGCCGCGTTCGGGCTCCCGTCCGGCCGAACAGCCGGCGCACGCCTGACACCTCTCGCGCGAGCGCCGGCACACCCCGTCGGCGCCGCCCGCTCACGTTGCGGTGGGGCCGGGCAGCATCTGCTCCCCGCCCCACCGACAACACCGCCCCGTGGGAAAGGTGGAAGTCCATGTTGCTCGACACCTACGGTCGGATCGCGACCGATCTACGGGTTTCGCTGACCGACCGGTGCAATCTGCGGTGCACGTACTGCATGCCGGAAGAGGGCCTGCAGTGGCTGTCCAAGCCCGAACTGCTCACCGACGAGGAGATCGTGCGGCTGGTCTCGATCGCGGTGACGGATCTGGGTGTCACCGAGGTCCGCTTCACCGGCGGTGAGCCGCTGCTTCGCCCGGGCCTGGTCGGCATCGTCGAGCGCTGCTCCGCGCTCGACCCGCGCCCCCAACTCTCCCTGACCACCAACGGTGTCGGCCTGGCCCGCACCGCCGAGGCGCTGCGCACCGCCGGGCTCGACCGGGTCAACGTATCCCTCGACACCCTGCGTCCCGAGGTCTTCCGCACCCTCACCCGCCGCGACCGGCTCCACGACGTCCTCGACGGACTGAGCGCGGCCCACGCGGCCGGCCTCACACCGGTGAAGGTCAATGCGGTGCTCATGCGCGGTGTCAACGACGACGAGGCCGCCGACCTGCTCGGCTGGGCCCTCGAGCACGACTACGAGCTGCGCTTCATCGAGCAGATGCCGCTGGACGCCCAGCACGGCTGGCAGCGCAGCGACATGATCACCGCCGCGGAGATCCTCGAGAGACTCTCCGCACGCTTCACCCTCACCCCCGAGGTGTCCTCCGTGCGCGGCTCCGCGCCGGCCGAGCGCTGGCTCGTCGACGGCGGGCCCTCCCGGGTCGGCGTGATCGCCTCCGTCACCCGGCCGTTCTGCCGCGCCTGCGACCGCACCCGGCTCACCGCCGACGGCCAGGTCCGCAACTGCCTGTTCGCCCGCGAGGAGTCCGACCTGCGCACGACCCTTCGTTCCGGCGCACCGGACCAGGACATCGCCGAACGGTGGCGCGCCGCGATGCGGGGCAAGAACGCCGGCTCCGGGCTCGACGCCCCGTCCTTCCTCCAGCCCCGACGCCCGATGTCCGCCATCGGAGGCTGACCCCGCGGTCCCGGTTGCGGCGCACATCGCACTACGAATGTAGATTCCATACAAAAATCTGTATCCTGTCCCTGTCCTCTCCGCCGCAATCCCATGAGGGGGGCCCATGCGCGACATACGCTCCGTGGCAGCCGGTTTGCGGGTCACCCGGCCGGTCCCGCTTCGCCAGGCCGTCTATGACGCCCTGATCGAACTGATCGTCAACGGCTCCCTGACACCCGGCCGGCATCTGATCGAGTCCGAGCTCGCCGAGCAACTGGGAGTGAGCCGCCAGCCGGTACGCGAGGCCCTGCAGCGACTGCAGAGCGACGGCTGGGTAGATCTGCGTCCGGCCCAGGGCGCCTTCGTCCACTCCCCCACCCCGGAGGAGGCCGCTCAACTCCTCAGCGTCCGTGCCGTACTGGAGACCCACTCCGCGCACGGCGCCGCGCTCCACGCCACCGAACAGGACGTGACCCGGCTGTGGGAGCTGCAGGAGGCCGGGATCGCGGCCCTGACGGCCGACGACGCACGCGGCATCGTCGAAGCCAACGCCGCCCTGCACGGCTTCATCACCCAGCTGTCCCGCAACAAGGTCCTCGCCGAGCTCATCCGCCAGGTGGACCGACGGGTGCGCTGGTACTACATGCCCATCGCCCGGCCCCGCGGCAAGGACGCCTGGAACGAGCACGCCACCCTCATCAACGCCATCGCCGAAGGTGACGCCGAGCGTTCCGAGGAGTTGATGCGCCGGCACACCCAGAGCACCACCGACTTCTACTGCCGGCAGATCGCCGCCGCGGCCGCGCAGCGTATGTGACGGGGGGCCGGGCGAGCCCGACCGGGCCGGGAGCGCACCCCACCGACCGTCCCTGCCGCTTGCGCCCAGGGCACGCTCAGCCTCCTGGACATGCCGAAGTGCCTCCTGGGTCGGACTGCCGAGAATCCTGCGGATCGATTCCCGTCGTCCCGGCCCAGAAGGCACTCTCGCCTTTCAGGGGGTGGCTCCTCGGCTCAGCGCAGGAGCTTCACCGCGTCGACCACCAGGGGATCCAGCCCGTCCGCACCGGCGTCGACGAGCGCGAAGAGCCGGGTGCGCATGCGCGGGTCCCAGAACCTGCCGATATGACCGGCGACTTCCTCGGCCGCCCGCCCGTCCGGCAGGTGCCCGAGGTTCGCGGCGATGTCGTTGGCCATCCTGTGCTCCGACGGCGCGCCGTGTGCCATCTCAGTCCACCACCGTGAGCACGTCGTCCTCGGCCTGTTCCGTGTCGCCACGCTGGAGCGGCTGCGCGAGCCCCACCTGCACGGCTGTCACCTTGTACTCCGGACAGTTGGTCGCCCAGTCCGAGTTCTCGGTGGTCACCACGTTGGCGCCGGTCACCGGGTGGTGGAACGTGGTGTACACGACCCCGGCCGGCATCCGGTCGGAGATCTCCGCGCGCAGCGTGGTCCGCCCGACACGGCTGGCCAGCGTCACCCGGTCGCCGTCGGTGATGCCGCGGACCTCGGCGTCGTGCGGATGGAGCTCCAGCACATCCTCGGGATGCCAGGCGACATTGCCGGTGCGGCGCGTCTGCGCCCCGACGTTGTACTGGCTGAGGATCCGCCCCGTCGTCAGCACCAGCGGGAACCGCCGGGTGCTCCGCTCGTTCGTCGGTACGTAGGACGTGACCATGAACTTGCCCTTGCCCCGGACGAATTCGTCCACATGCATGATCGGCGTGCCTTCCGGAGCCGACTCGTTGCACGGCCACTGGACACTGCCGAGCTTGTCCAGCACCTCGAAGGACACGCCGGTGAAGGTCGGAGTGACCATGGCGATCTCGTCCATGATCCGGCTCGGGTGGTCGTAGGACATGGGGTAGCCCATGGCGGTGGCGATCTCGCTGACGATCTGCCACTCGTGCTTGCCCGTCTTCGGCTTCATCACCGCGCGCACCCGGTTGATCCGGCGTTCTGCGTTGGTGAACGTGCCGTCCTTCTCCAGGAAGGACGCACCGGGCAGGAAGACGTGCGCGAACTTGGCCGTCTCGTTGAGGAACAGGTCCTGCACCACGACCAGTTCCATGGCCTCCAGCGCGGCGGTGACGTGCTTGAGGTTGGGGTCGGACTGGGCGATGTCCTCGCCGTGGACGAACAGGCCGCGGAAGGTCCCGTCGATCGCCGCGTCGAACATGTTCGGGATCCGCAGCCCGGGCTCGGCGAGGATGGTGCCGCCCCAGAGGTTCTCGAACACGTTGCGCACGGCGTCGTCGGAGACGTGCCGGTAGCCGGGCAGCTCGTGCGGGAACGAGCCCATGTCGCAGGAGCCCTGCACGTTGTTCTGGCCGCGCAGCGGGTTCACACCGACGCCGTCACGGCCGATGTTGCCGCACGCCATCGCGAGGTTGGCCATACCCATGACCATGGTCGAGCCCTGGCTGTGCTCGGTGACGCCGAGGCCGTAGTAGATGGCCCCGTTGGGCGCCTGCGCATACAGCCGTGCCGCCGCCCGCAGTTCGTCGGCCGGGACGCCGGTGATCGGTTCGGCCGCCTCCGGGCTGTTCTCCGGGCGAGCGATGAACTCCGCCCACTCGTCGAAGCCCTCGCAGCGCTGGTCCACGAAGGAGCGGTCGACCAGGCCCTCGGTGACCACCACGTGCGCCATGGCGTTCACCACGGCGACGTTGGTGCTGGGCTTGAGCTGGAGGTGGTGCTGGGCCTCGATGTGCGGCGAGCGCACCAGATCGATGCGGCGCGGGTCGACCACGATGAGCTTCGCGCCCTCGCGCAGCCGGCGCTTCATCCGCGAGGCGAACACCGGGTGCCCGTCCGTCGGGTTCGCGCCGATCACCATGATCACGTCGGCCTGCGCCACCGACCGGAAGTCCTGGGTGCCGGCCGACTCGCCGAAGGTCTGCTTGAGCCCGTATCCCGTCGGGGAGTGGCAGACCCGGGCGCAGGTGTCCACGTTGTTGTTGCCGAAGGCCGCGCGCACCATCTTCTGTACGACGTAGACCTCTTCGTTCGTGCACCTCGACGAGGTGATGGCGCCGATCGAGCTCGATCCGTAGCGCTCCTGGAGCTCGCGCATCCTGCGCGCGACCGTGCCGATGGCCTCGTCCCACTCGACCTCACGCCACGGATCGCTGATCTTGTCGCGGACCATGGGCTTGAGCACCCGGTCGGGGTGCGTCGCGTAGCCGAAGGCGAACCTGCCCTTGACGCAGGAGTGGCCCTCGTTCGCGCCACCGTCCTTGTAGGGCACCATGCGCACCAGCTCGTCGCCGCGGAGCTCGGCCTTGAACGAGCAGCCGACACCGCAGTACGCACAGGTGGTGATCACCGACCGGGTCGGCATCCCGAGCTCGACCACCGACTTCTCCTGCAGCGTCGACGTCGGGCAGGCCTGGACGCAGGCCCCGCAGGAGACGCACTCGGAGTCCATGAACGTCTCACCGGCGCCCGCCGAGACCTTGGAGTCGAAACCGCGCCCCTCGATGGTCAGCGCAAACGTGCCCTGCACCTCGCCGCATGCCCGCACGCAACGGGAGCAGGCAATGCACTTGGACGGGTCGAAGTCGAAGTACGGGTTGGACGTGTCCTTCTCGGCGTCGAGGTGGTTCTCGCCCTCGTAGCCGTACCGGACCTGCCGCAGCCCGACCACGCCGGCCATGTCCTGCAGTTCGCAGTCGCCGTTGGCCGGGCAGGTGAGGCAGTCCAGGGGATGATCGGAGATGTAGAGCTCCATGACGCCCTGGCGGAGCTTCTCCACCTTCGGCGTCTGCGTGCTCACCCGCATCCCGTCCGCCACCGGCGTGGTGCAGGACGCCGGCGTACCCCGCCGTCCGTCGATCTCCACCACGCACAGCCGACAGGAGCCGAACGGCTCGAGGCTGTCGGTCGCGCACAGTTTGGGGATCTCGACGCCGGCCAGGGCGGCGGCGCGCATCACCGACGTGCCCTCCGGCACGGTCACCGGCAGCCCGTCCACTTCCACCGAGACCGTGGCCTCGCCGGGCCTCTCCGGGGTGCCGTAGTCGGGTTCCTTGAGGAGTGTCATGCCGTGCCCTCCGTCCTCGCGCCGCTCGCTTGCGGGGGTTGGATCTCCTGGCCTGCTGCGTCACGAGCGAGGAAATCGTCGGGGAAATGAGCGATGGCGCTGCGCACGGGCATCGGCGTCAGCCCGCCCATCGCGCACAACGAACCATCGGTCATCAAGTCGCACAGATCCTCGAGCAGGGCCAGATTCTCGTCCCGGCGCTGACCGGCCACGATCCGGTCGATCACCTCGACGCCACGGACGGAACCGACCCGGCACGGTGTGCACTTGCCGCAGGACTCCTCGGCGCAGAACTCCATCGCGAAGCGCGCCTGGGCGGCCATGTCGACGGTGTCGTCGAACACGACGACACCACCGTGGCCGACCATCGCGCCGGCCGCGGCGAAGGCTTCGTAGTCCATCGGCAGGTCGAACATCGACGTCGGCAGGTAGGCGCCGAGCGGACCGCCGACCTGCACCGTACGCACCGGGCGCCCGGAGTGCGTCCCGCCGCCGTAGTCCTCGACGAGTTCGCGCAGCGTGACGCCGAACGCCGTCTCCACGATTCCGCCGCGCGCGATGTTGCCACCGAGCTGGAACACCTGGGTGCCGCGCGACCGCTCGACGCCGAGCGCCTGGTACGCCTTCGCCCCGTTCGCCATGACGACGGGCACGGTGGCCAGGGTGAGGACGTTGTTCACCACGGTCGGTTTGTCGAACAGGCCCTCGATGGCCGGGATCGGCGGCTTGGCGCGGACCGTGCCCCGCTTGCCCTCCAGGCTCTCCAGCATGGAGGTCTCCTCACCGCAGATGTACGCGCCGGCGCCGACGCGGACGTACAGGTCGAAGGTGAGCTCCGTGCCGAGGATGCCGGTCCCGAGCCATCCCTGCTCGCGCGCGATCCCGATCGCCGCGCGCATGGTGGCGACCGCGTCGGGGTACTCCGAGCGGATGTAGATGTAGCCCTCGGTCGCGCCGACCGCGTGGGCGGCGATGGTCATGCCCTCGATGAGCACGAAGGGGTCGCCCTCCATGACCATGCGGTCGGCGAAGGTCCCGCTGTCACCCTCGTCGGCGTTGCAGCAGACGAACTTGAGCTCGTCGGTGCACTCGAGCACGGTCTTCCACTTGACGCCTGCCGGGAAGCCCGCGCCACCACGGCCACGCAGGCCGGAGTCGGTGACCTCGGTGACCACGTCCGCGGGCGGGAGCTGCAGTGCGGTGCGCAGCCCGACCAGTCCGCCGTGCTGCTCATAGTCCTCGGGCGACAGCGGGTCGGTCACGCCGATCCTGGCGAAGGTGACCCGTGTCTGGCGGGCCAGCCAGGGCAGTTCGTCCACGACACCGACCCGCAGCGGATGGTCCGCGCCCTCGAGCATGCCGGCGGCCAGGAGGCCCGGCACGTCCGCGGGGGCCACAGGGCCGTAGCCGACGCGGCCGTTCGGCGTCACCACCTCGACCAGCGGCTCCAGCCACAGCATGCCGCGTGATCCGTTGCGGACCACGTCGATGTCGAGGCCCCCAGCGGTCGCCGCACGTTGCAGGGCGTCCGCGACCTCGTCCGCGCCGACGGACCTGGCCGCCGAGTCGCGGGGGACGTAGACCGTCACCGCGGAGTCCGAAGAAGCCTTCATCACGACACCGTCCCCTTGAGGATCGAGCCCAACCGGGCCGCGTCCACTCGTCCGTACAGCCGGCCGTTCACCTCTACCGCCGGTCCGAGAGCGCAGTTGCCGAGGCAGAAGACCTGCTCGACGGTGACCGAGCCGTCCGCGGTCGTCTCGCCCAGGGCGAGTCCGGCCTCGCGGGCGTAGCCCACCAGGCTGTTGGCACCCAGGGCCTGGCATGCCTCGGCGCGGCATATCCGGACCGTCGTGCGGCCCGCCGGTTCACGGCGGAAGTCGTGGTAGAAGGTCACCACTCCGTGGACGTCCGCCCGGGAGAGGTTGAGTTCGTCGGCGAGCACCGGAATCGCCTCTTGCGGCACATGGCCCAACTCGGCCTGAACGGCGTGCAGGATCGGCAGCAGCGAGCCGCGCTGTCCCCGGTGAGCCGCCACCACTGTCCGGACCACGTTGTCGACGCTCACGTCACTCCCGCTGGTCGTCATGATCGCTCCGCCCTCCGTCACGCGCGGGAGGACGAGCGCGAGATTCCCGCAACAGTCCGACAAGATCGATTCACGTACATATAGGCCCCTTCACCTCTCCTGCGGGCGAGCGGGGTTCGTGACCGACGAACAGAGCCGCTCCGCTTCCCATCGGTGCTGGCAATACAGTGCGAACGATATCGCATACAAGCTTCTGTATACAGAATCCTGGCAGGAGGTTTTTCGAAGACCGAGCCTCGGCGCGGCCGTGCCACCGCCCGCGGGCAGGATTCACGACATCGCAAGGGAATCAGTGGGGCGGCGAGCAGGCGCGACGGAGGCGGCAGCCACCGAGGGATGGATGGCGGCGGCACCGACGACGGCCTCCAGTTCGTGCACCCACGGCAGGACGGTGCGCAGCACGATGTCGAGCCCTTCGCCGTCCGGTCCGAGCATCGCGTCTTCGGGGACGAGGACCGGGTCGGCGAAGACGGTCGACGTCGCACTGCCGCACGGCCCTCCCCCGTCCGGTCCGGCCGGGACGAACAGGTCGGAGGCGTGTGCCGGGACCACCCAGAGAGTGAGCCCGTCCTGCGCGGCGAGCGGCCGGGAGGACCAGACGTAGCTGTCGGCCTCGCCGGCCGCGACCACCTCGCGTTTGCGCGCGCGCAGGGCGACCACACCACCGGAGCGGTGGGCGGTGGAGCGGGGTTCCCAGGCCTCCTGGGCCTGCACACCCGGCTCGCCGGGGGCGGCCTCGGCCAGAGCGAGGCTGCTGAGGTGGCGGCCGGCGGCGATCTCGCCGCGGAGCCAGCGGCTGCCGTACGTCTCGATGACGGCGACCGCCGCATAGTGGGACTGGAGCACGGCCGCTGTCGCCGGACAGGCACGGGCCACCTGCGCCACGACCTCGGCGGCGTCCGGCAGACCCAGCCCGCCGCCGCCGAGCTCTGCGGAGACGGTGAGTCCGAGCAGTCCGGCTTGGCCGAGGGCCGTCACCGAGCAGCGCGGGAACCTCCCCTCTCTGCCGGTCCTTTCCGCGGACGGCGCGATGACGTGGCTCAGTACGTCGGAGAAAGCGGTGCGATACGACACGGGTGACCCCCTCACGTGTGGTTTCCGGTCTGCTGTCAGGCGGCGGGCAGGGCGCAGCCGGGGAAGGTGCGGTGCAGGCGCTCACCGGGAGGGCCCTGGGTGACACCCGCGCTGCGCCGGCGACGAGGGCCTCGCACCATGAGGCGCCCTCGTCCTTCGAACGGTGGCTCTCCGCGGACGGCGCGTGAGCGCGTGCCGCGTGATTGCATACAGTATGCCACTGGGTCTCGCGCCTGCGCCAGAATGGCGCCGCATTCGGTCCAGGCAGCTCAGGACAGCGGGTCGATCTCCCGGAGCAGCCCTGTCGACACGTCGAAGACGAAGCCCCGGACGTCATCGGTGTGGGGCAGGAACGGCGATGTGCGCACCCGCTGCATCGACTGCCGGACGTCCTGGTCGACGTCGCGGAAGGCCTCCACCGCCCACGCCGGCCGCTGTCCGACCTCCATCTCCAGTTCGTGCCGGAAGTCCTCGGTCAGCTTCTCGAGACCGCAGCCGGTGTGGTGGATGAGGATGACGCTGCGGGTGCCCAGGGCGCGTTGACTGATCGTCAGGGAGCGGATCGTGTCGTCGGTGACCACACCGCCGGCGTTGCGGACGGTGTGACAGTCGCCCAGCTCCAGACCGAGCGCGGCGTGCAGGTCGAGGCGGGCGTCCATGCAGGCCACGACGGCCACCTGCAGGACCGGCCGGGCACCCATGCCCGGGTCGGTGAATCCGGCGGCGTAGTGCCGGTTGGCCTCCACGAGGCGGTCGATGACCGTCTCACCGGCCAGGGCGGTGCCGGTGGGCGACGCAGAACGGTGCATTGACGTCGACATGTTGGGCTACCTCACTCCGGTCTGTTTTCGAAAGGACCACTGATGGCGTCGGGTTGCCTGTGACGGTGAGCGGAAGTCGCATCGCGGCACCACCTCGAGCTCGGCACCACCTCGAACTCGGTGCCGCCTACCGTTTCCGGGGCGAGCGGGTCGAGGGCACGCCGGATCGCGGCGGGGCGCCCGCGCTCGCGCCGGGCCAGTACCTG
>NZ_JBSFHO010000025.1:0-90930 GCF_053597075.1 Streptomyces sp. NPDC001514 | reverse complement strand
GGCGGTCAGGTCGTCAACGCCGGTGAGATCCTGGTCCGTCAGCGTGGCACCCACTTCCACCCGGGCTCGGGCGGACGGCGACACCGGCTACGAGCGGTTCACCGGCTCACGTGGCTTCCCCGACGACCGGCTGCGCGGCTGCGGCCTGTCCGGGTCGCGGCCGCCCCGGAGCCCGGAGGAACAGGGCGAGTACGGCGGATGCGAGTCCGATGGAACCGGCCAGGATGAACGCTCCTTCGTAGTCCCAGGCGGAGACGACGACCGCGCCCATGCCGGAGCCGAGCAGACCGGAGATCAGCTTCGAGCTGTAGACCATGCCGTAGTTGCTGGCGTTGTTGTTCTCACCGAAGTAGTCCGCGGTCATGGCCGCGAACAGGGGGAAGATCGCGCCACCGCCGAAGCCCGAGACCATCGAGCAGAACAGGAAGAACGGCATGCTCCCCATGGAGCCCGAGACCAGCACGCCAAACTGGGCGGAACCCAGCACGATGCACACGATGATGAGCGTGTTGCGCCGGCCGTAGCGATCGGAGATCCAGCCGATCACGCCTCGCCCGGTCCCGTTGACGATCGCCTTGAGCGACATCGCGGTGGCCACGATCCCGCCCGCGAATCCCATGTCCTTGCCGAAGGGGACCTGGAAGGCGATGCCGAAGATGTTGATGCCCGCCGTGCACAGCAGGCAGAACCACATCATCCACAGCACCGGCGTACGGGCCGCCTCCCGCGGGGTGTACTGCTTCACCGCCGGCGGGTTCTTCTCCAGCGCCCGCACGATGCGCGGGTCGTCGGAGACCTTGAGCGGGTCCACGTGGGAGGGCCACCAGTTCTTGGGCGGGTCCTTGAAGAACCAGCCCGCGAGGGCGACCACCGCGCAACAGATCAGGCCGACCGCGACGAGGACGCCCTGGTAGTTGCTCAGGTCCATGTAGGCCGTGAAGAGGAACACGAAGGGCACGGAGCCATAGGCAAAACCGCCGTTGACCAGGCCGGTCTTGCCGCCCTTGCGCTCCGGGTACCACTTGCCGACCATGTTCACGCAGGTCGCGTAGACCAGACCGGCACCGATGCCGCTGAACATGCCGAAGCCGATGTAGGCGACGATCACGTGCGGTGCGTACGCGAGCGAGAGGTAGCCCAGGATCGTGCCGAGGGCGCCCAGCATCATCGCGTTGCGCGCGGGCAGCTTCCCGCTCTCCCGCAGCTGCCCGGCCGGGAAGGCGACGGCGGCCTGGAAGAACACCCAGACGCCCATCAGCCAGAAGATGTGCCCACTGCTCCACAGGTGGGCCTCGTGCAGCGTGTCCTCGGCGGAGGTGAACGCGTACTCCGAGGAGCTGATGCCCAGCATGCCCATCCATGGGAAGAGCACCATGGTCCATCGCGGACGGCCCATGATGTCCCGGTCGGACTCACCGATCCGATAGCTCCGCCCGTTTTGGTCCGTCACCTCCTGGTAGCGGACTGGTGGCTGGATCTCGATAGTTGTCATGTCGAATCCCCTGCGTCGAAGAACCTGGCCAGCGCCCCCTGTCCGGTTCTCTGCGGGGCCCTCGGCGGTGACGCCGCGGACCCTGTCGCCCCATCACGTCATCAGCGGATCTCCTTTACGGGAACGGGGGTTGACGGCTCGGTCCTGCAGCCCAGACCCCTCAATGTGCATACGATATGGAGTAGCCAGTATTCGTTGGCAGTCCGCATTCTGGATACTGGCTGGTCCTGCTGTCTAGAGGTGTGCACGAGGGTTTCCGTAAGTTCGGAAGGGAAGCCTCAGATACGGACGCCGGCGGGCTCCAGCCGGATCACGATGGCCTTGGACGTAGGCGTGTTGCTGAGGTCGGCCACGCTGTCCAAGGGCACCAGGACGTTGGTCTCCGGGTAGTACGCGGCAGCGGAGCCCGGTGTCGTCGGATAGGCGACCAGCCGGAAGTCCCGTGCGCGGCGTTCCACCCCGTCCCGCCACACACTCACCAGATCGACGCGGTCGCGGTCGGCGAGTCCGAGCGCATCGAGGTCGACCGGGTTCACGAGCACGATCCGGCGGGCGTTGTGGATGCCCCGGTAGCGGTCGTTCATCGCGTACGGGACGGTGTTCCACTGGTCGTGGGACCGCAGGCTCTGCAGCACGAGATGCCCCTCGGGCGGGCGCAGCATCTCGAAGGTGTTGCAGGTGAAGACCGCCTTGCCGCTTGCGGTGGGGAACGTTCCGTGATTGACCGGGTTCGGCAGACGGAAGCCGCCCGGCTCGGCCACGCGTTCGTTGAAGTCCTCGAAACCCGGCACGACCCGCGAGATCCGGTCCCGGACCGTGCCGTAGTCCGCCTCGAACTCCTCCCAGGGAATGGGCGGTGTGCTGCCGAGGGTCCGGCGGGCCAGTCGGGAGATGATCGCCACCTCGCTGAGCAGTGTGCCGGAGGCCGGCTCGAGACGGCCGCGGGACGCGTGGACTTCACTCATGGAGTCCTCGACGGTGACGAACTGCTCACCGCCGGCCTGGACATCCTTGTCGCTTCGGCCCAGCGTGGGCAGTATCAGCGCCGTCTCACCGCAGACCGTGTGGGAACGGTTCAGCTTGGTCGAGATGTGAGCGGTCAGTCTGCACCGGCGCATCGCCTGCTCGGTGGCCTCGCTGTCGGGGGCGGCCCGCACGAAGTTGCCTGCCACACCGAGGAAGAACGTCGCCCGGCCGTCGCGCATGGCCCTGATGGAGTCCACCGAGTCCCAGCCGTGCCGGGTGGGCGGGGTGAAGGCGAACTCGCGCCCCAGCGCGTCCAGGAAGTCCTGCGGCATCCGCTCCCAGATGCCCATGGTCCGGTCGCCCTGGACGTTGCTGTGGCCGCGCACCGGACAGACGCCCGCTCCCGGTTTGCCGATGTTGCCCCGCAGCATGAGGAAGTTGACGACCTCACGAATGGTGGGGACGGCGTGCTTGTGCTGGGTCAGGCCCATCGCCCAGCAGACGATGACGCTCTTGCTCCGCACCACCCGCTCGTGGACCTGCTCGATCTCTTCGCGGGTCAGCCCGGTGGCGGTGAGGATGTCCTCCCAGGCGGCCTTTCGGGCGTGCTCGGCGAATTCGGCGAACCCCGTCGTGGACGTCTCGATGAAACCGTGGTCCAGCACGGTCCCGGGTCCGGCGTCCTCGGCCTCCAGCAGCAGCAGGTTCAACGCCTGGAAGAGTGCGAGATCGCCACCCGGGCGGATCTGCAGGAACTGGTCGGCGATGGGGGTGCCACGGCCGACCAGGCCGCGGGGCTTCTGCGGGTGCTTGAACCGGATCAGCCCGGCCTCGGGCAGCGGGTTGACGGCGACGACATGGCCGCCGTTGCGTTTGGTTTCCTCCAGGGCCGAGAGCATCCGCGGGTGGTTGGTGCCGGGGTTCTGGCCCACGACGAAGATCAGGTCTGCGTGGTGGATGTCGTCCAGGCTCACGCTGCCCTTGCCGATGCCGAGTGTCTCCTGCAGCGCGACGCCGCTGGACTCATGGCACATGTTGCTGCAGTCGGGAAGGTTGTTGGTGCCGTAGGCACGGGCGAACAGCTGGAGGAGGAACGCGGCCTCGTTGGCCAGCCGGCCCGAGGTGTAGAAGAGGGCCTCGTCCGGGGAGTCCAACCGACGGAGCTCCTCGGCGAGCAGGTCGAGCGCGTCGTCCCAGCCGATCGGTTCGTAGTGGCCCGAACCGGGCCGCTTGACCATGGGTTCGGTGAGCCGGCCCTGCTGATTGAGCCAGTAGTCGGACTTCTGAGCCAGCTCCGGGATCGAGTGCCTGCGGAAGAAGTCGGCGCTCACGCGGCGCGAGGTCGCCTCGTCGGCGATGTGCTTCGCGCCGTTCTCGCAGTACTCGTTCATGTGCCGCTGACCGGGCGCGGGTTCCGGCCAGGCGCAGCCAGGGCAGTCGAAGCCCTTGGTCTGGTTGATGTTCAGCAGGGTCAGCGCGGTCCGCCGGACCGAGGTCTGGCCCAGGGAGTACTGGATCGCGTGCGTCACCGCAGGCAGTCCGGTCGCCCAGGTCTTGGGCGGGGTGACCTCCAGACGGTCGTCTGTCGGGTCTTCGATGGTGCCCATGGTCTTGCCTGTGCCTTTCTGCAGTTCTCTCGTGTACACGACGGCTTCGATGCCGTGGCCGACGCCGGAACATCCGGGCGCCGCAAGGACACTGCAGGGCGGGCACGCTCCCGCCCCGCAGCTTAAAAGCGCTGTCAAAAGCAGGCTGTCCGTGGGGCAGGAGGCAGGCGGGCCGGACGGTGCCAGGGGGCGCCTCGAATCACCGTCCGGCCACGCACCCGTGGCCTGGACGACGGATCCGGTCCGTCGTCCACGCGCACGATCTCGGGTGTGCGGGTGTGCGCCATGGAGCACCGCGGCGGGGCGCGGCCGTCAAGGCCGCTGCACCGCCTCGGCGCGGGTCGGCGCACGGCCCGCTACGGGGAAAGGACCACGGTCATCGGTCAGATCACTCCCTGCGCCTTGAGCAGCGGCAACTCCTCGTCGCCGAGCCCCAGCTCGCCCACGTAGACCTCCGCGTTGTGTTCGCCGAGGAGGGGTGAGGTGGTGATGTCGACGGGGGAGTCGGAGAGTTTCAGGGGCGAGCCGACGGTGGTGAAGGTGCCGCGTTCGGGGTGGTCGACCTGGACGACCATCTCGTTCGCCGCCAGCGACGGGTCCTCGATGATCTCCTTGGTGGACAGGATCGGTCCGCAGGGAATGTTGTGCGCGTTGAGCCGTTCCAGCACCTCCCACTTGGGCAGGGTGCTGGTCCACTCCTCGATGAGCTGGAACATCTTTCCCAGCTTCGGCAGCCGTGCCTCGGGTGTCGCCCACTCCGGATCGGTCGCCAGCTCCGGCCGGCCGATCAGCTCCGAGAGCGGCTCCCAGCCCACCGGCTGGACGATCACGTACACGTAGTCGTTGGGGCCGCCCGGCGCGCACTTGACCGCCCAGCCCGGCTGACCGCCCCCCGACGCGTTGCCCGACCGGGGAACCTCGTCGCCGAAGTCCTCGTTGGGATATTCGGCAAGGGCTCCATGGGCCAGCCGCTGCTGATCGCGCAGCTTCACCCGGCAGAGGTTGAGCACGGCATGCTGCATGGCCACGTTGACCCGCTGCCCCCGCCCGGTGCTCTCCCGCTGGAAGAGCGCGGCGAGAATGCCCGCCACCGCGTGCACGCCCGTGCCCGAGTCACCGATCTGGGAACCCGTGGCCAGCGGCGGACCGTCCTCGAACCCGGTCGTGGACATCGACCCGCCCATGGCCTGCGCCACGACCTCGTATGCCTTGAAGTTGGTGTACGGGCCCTCACCGAAGCCCTTGATGGAGGCATAGACGATCCGTGGATTGATCTCCTGTATGCGCTCCCAGGTGAAACCCATCCGGTCCACAGCACCGGGACCGAAGTTCTCCACCATCACATCCGAGCGCCGGATCAGCTCGGTCAGCAGCTCCTTGCCGCGCTCGGTCTTGGTGTTCAAAGTGATGCTCCGCTTGTTGCAGTTGAGCATCGTGAAGTAGAGCGAGTCGACGTCGGGGAGGTCGCGCAACTGCTTGCGGGTGATGTCACCGCCCGGCGCCTCCAGCTTCACCACGTCCGCGCCCAGCCACGCCAGCAGCTGAGTCGCGGACGGGCCGGACTGGACGTGTGTCATGTCAAGGACACGAATGCCCTCAAGAGCCTTGCTCATGGCCGGCGCTCCTCACGTCTACACGATCAGGTTCAGGAATCCGGGTACCACCCGTCCGGGTCTGACGAGACGTTGATCAGCTGCCACGTGGTGCAGGGTGGCAACCATCATGTCCGCCAACTCCATACTGTAGATTGCATACCGTATGGAGTTCGCCTTCATGGTTACGGCAGACGCCGTGGATGTCCAGAGGATGGGGAGATTTTCTTGCCTCGGAAAACTTTCCGGAGCCCTGGGAACGCGAAAAACGGGTTGTGACGTTGAGTCACAACCCGCTGAAACATCCCTATGGTATTGCTGGTCACGGCGTACTGGCGCACGAACTTGACGCTGCGCCAGCTGGCTTCGCTGTTCGGCATCTCCAAGTCCGCGGCCGACCACGTCATGAACACCGGACCGCGCACACGGTCTACAGCAAGGCGTTGACCGCCCGGCAGCCACTAGTTGTCGCGATCCGGCACTCGAACATCCCGACGGCCACTCGCTCCCCCGGAACAGGTCTTCGCCGTCATCGAGCGCGCCACCCGACGCGTCCCGATCCTGGGCGCCACCGCGCACCCGACGGCGGATTGGATCGTGCAGCTCGCACGCAATCTCCTCATGGACCTGGAGGACGTGGGAAGCAGCCCGAGATACCTCATCCGTCCGTCCCGGCAGATTCGTCCGGCGTCAGCGGCCCTTGCGTACCCGGGCCGCTGCGCGGGCTTCTGCGGTCCTGCGGGCCTCGGCGGCTTTGCGGGACTCCTTCGCGGGGCGGCCCGGACGGGTGCCGAGGCCGCGGAAGGAGGCGTTGCCACTGCTGGTCTTGGCCCCGATCGGCGGGCGCTTCGCCCCGGTGATGGTGGTCAGCTTCTCCTCGCCGGAGCGCACCTGTGTGACAGTGGGCCGAATCTCGGCGTCGGACATCATCCGATTCACATCGCGCCGCTGATTGGGGGTGACCAGGGTGACCACGTTCCCGGACTCCCCGGCGCGTGCCGTGCGCCCGCCACGGTGCAGGTAGTCCTTGGCATCGGCCGGCGGGTCGACGTTGACGACAAGGTCGAGCGCGTCGATATGAATCCCCCGCGCCGCGACATTGGTGGCCACCAGCACGGTGATCTCACCGTCCTTGAACTTGGCGAGCGTGTGCGTGCGCTGCGGCTGCGACTTCCCGCTGTGCAAGGCAGCGGCCCGTACGCCGCTGGCCCGCAAGTGACGGGTGAACTGGTCAACGCCAGCCCTGGTGTCCAGGAACATCAGTACCCGGCCGTCGCGCGCGGCGATTTCGGTAGCGGTCGCATACTTGTCGGCGGCGTGGATGTTGAGCACGTGGTGCTCCATCGTGGTGACCGAGCCCGCCACCCTGTCGACCGAGGCGAGCACCGGGTCGTGCAGGTAGCTCCGCACCAGCTGATCGACGTTGCGGTCCAGCGTGGCCGAAAACAGCAGCCGCTGCCCGTCGGGGCGGACCTGGTCCAGGATTTCCGAAACCTGCGGCAGGAACCCCAGGTCGCACATTTGGTCCGCCTCGTCCAGCACCGTGATCCGCACCTGATTCAGGTGACAGTCCCGACGCGACACCAGGTCGGCCAGCCGCCCCGGCGTCGCGATGACCACGTCGGCGCCTGTCCGCAGCAGCGCCGACTGCCGGTTGATCGACAACCCGCCGACCACCGTCGCCAGTCGCACATTCAGCGCCTGCGCGTAGGGCGCCAGCGCGTCGCTCACCTGCTGCGCGAGTTCCCGAGTCGGCACCAGGATCAGCGCGAGCGGCCGCTTCGACTCCGCTCGCAGGCCTGCCGTCCGGACGAGCAGCGCAAGCCCGAAAGCGAGTGTCTTGCCGGAACCGGTCCGCGCGCGGCCGAGGACATCGCGGCCGGCCAGCGCGTTGGGCAGGGTCGCCGCCTGGATCGGGAAAGGCTCCTTCACCCCGAGGCCGATCATCGTCTTCATCAGCTCCGGCGGCAGCCCGAGTGGGTCGAAGGACTCGACCGGCGGCAGGCCTGGGACCACCGTCCGGGGCGTCGAGAGTTCCCCCTGCGGCGCTGTCGCACGCCGGGGCTTGCCGGCACGGGAGAGTCCAGGGGCCGACGGCTGCGCGTTCATGGGGGAACCTTCCTCGGTCTGGCGCCCAGAACGCACAGGAGCCCATACCGATTGGTATGGGCCCCGGCGGTGTCGAAGCGTGCCTCCATTTTACCAGCGGGCACCCGGACGCCTGTCGGTCCGGCCGACCGGCACCGAACGACGGGGCATGGCCGCCTCACGGACGACAGGCGGCGCCACGCGTTCTTCGCCAGGCGACTGCCTCGAAGCCGCCACGCTCCTGCGTCTCCTAGAAGATCCCCGGCACATCGACGCCTTTGCCGTCCTTGCCGCCGACCCGGCGGTGTACGACAGCGACCGCATCAAAGCGGCCAAGGCCCTGGCCGGGGTGGGCGACCCTCGAGGACGCGCCCGGCTCACCGCGTTCGCCGCCGACCCTTCCCTGAACGGCTCCGACCGGGTGCAGGCCGCCCGCGAACTGGGTGAGATGGCCGATCCCCGGCACGCCGACGTGCTCGCTAGCTTGGCCACCGACCACGCTCTCGACAGGTCCGCGCGGCTTGATGCGGCGAAGGATCTCCTCCGCCTCCACGATCCCCGGTCCGCCCGCCTGCTGGCCGGCCTCGCCGCCGATCCCATATTCGGCTCGGGACGGATCTTCGCCGCACAACAGCTGGCGCCACCCACGCTTCCTGCCGCACGTCATCGTGTGACGCCGAGAGCCCGCCCCGCTCCCTCAGCGGGATTCGAGGCTCCGCTTGAGGGCGGAGAGAGTCGCCCGCATGTTCGCCTCGTTGTGCTCTGCGCGGGCGCCGTTGCTCAGCAGCCTGTCACCGATCCTGGCGACGTACCGCCAGGGGAATCCCGTCCGCAGGTCCCGCCACGACTGCTCCACCCGGGTGCCCTCGCCGGCGGCGACAAGCCGGTACGACCACTCGGCGACCGGAATGCCGAAGCGGACCCGCCAGGCGAAGACCTTCCCGGGCTGAGAGTGGGTGACCGTGCACCGGGTGTTCCAGTGCACCGCCCCCTTGCGGTTGCTTCCTACGAACTGCACCCCGGGACGGGGCTCCTGGACCGGTCCCACCCAGTGGCACCCCGTGCACTCCGGGCTCCACTCGCCGATCCGGGTCACATCGGCAACGGCCTGCCACACCGCCTCCGGCGGTGCGGCTATCGATTCCGTGACGACGGCGGTGCGGCGTTTGGCTGACATGCGATGATCCCGTCGCGGTCTCCCCCACATGCTCGTTGAAGTCTAGCTCCGGAACAGCCGCACCCCGCGCCCCTGACGTCACCGGGTGACGCCGAGCACCGCCCGCAGCTGCTCCAGGGCCCAGGACAGGTCCTCCTTCTCGATCACCAGCGGCGGCGCGATCCGGAATCGTGCTCCCGGGGGTGTCCTTGACCAGCACCCCGCAGGCCTTCCGCTGATGGATGGCATGTCCGAATGGCAGTCCCGTCCGCTCGACGGCGTCTATCCGGTCGTCTTCGTGGACGCCATCAACGTGAAGGTGCGGGTCGGAAGGGGATCACAACGTCGGCGAGGTCGTCTGCGGGACTGCTGTGACGACGAGCTGGCGGAGGTGACCGTGCCCGAGATCTGGACCGGAGTGGACATCGGCAAAGAGCATCACCACTGCGTGGTGATCGACGCGCAAGCAAACGCTCCTGTCGCGCCGCGTTCTTAACGACGAATCCGCGCTGCTGGAGCTAATCGGAGACGTCCTCGCCCTCTCCGAGGACACGTTAGGGGCGGTGGACATCAACCTCGGCGGTGCCGCCCTGCTCATCGGCCTGCTACTCGGCCATGACCAGCCGATGGTCTACCTCACCGGCCTCGCCGTTCACCAGGCATCGGCCGCCTATCGAGGCCAGGGCAAGACCGACGCCAGGGACGCACGGTGTCGACGCGGAGAAGAAAGGTCCCCTCTACGAGGCCCTGGGCATCACCCTCAGCTACGAAAACGCCACGAGGACCGCGACCGTAAGGTCGAGGCCCTCGCATCCGTATCGTCATAGCGAGTGTCCGAGGGGGGACTTGAACCCCCACGCCCGATAAAGGGCACTAGCACCTCAAGCTAGCGCGTCTGCCATTCCGCCACCCGGACCAGGTGTTTTTCGCCGCCCCGGGGTCCTCCCCGCGGCGACAGGGACAACTCTACCAGGGGTTCGAGGTGCCTCTGAACCGCATTTCGCGTGGTCAGTGCGGTGCCGGGCGGCGATCGACGCGGCCTCTGCGGACGGCCATGCCAGGGTACGGAGTGCGACCGCGCTCATACGGAAGGTGTTCGGGACCGGGGTGCCCGGAGCCTGGAACAAGGCCCCGGGCGGTCCCCCATTCTCATGCGTTGAGCTGGTAGTCCGGGAAGTTCCCGGGCACGCGCTCGCCGGCGGGCCCCACCGTGACAGCCTTCACCAGCAACTCGCCGCCGACGAAAGCGCCGCGCCAGGAGGCGCCGAAGCCGCCGAAGAACTCCTCGCGGTCGCCGCGGGAGCGGGGTTTGCCCCGGCCGACCTTGAAGGCGCGGATCTGCGGCGAGAGCCGCTCGAAGGTCTCGGGTTCGTCGGTGGAGAGGGTGGCGACAAGGGCGCCGTTGGAGGCGTTCATCGCCGCGAGCAGCTCCGCCTCGGTGTCGACGAGGACGATCGTGTCGACCGGGCCGAACGGTTCCGCGTGGTGCAGCGGGGAGGACGGCGGCGGCCCCAGGAGGGTGACGGGAGCGACGTAGGCACTGGTGTCCTGGCCGGGCAGGAAGTGGCCGTCCGTCAGGGCGCCGCGGTGGAGCGGGACGGCTCCCCGGTCGATGGCCTCGGCGACCTGGTCGGTCAGCTCCTTGGCCTTCGCCGCGTTGATGAGCGGGCCGAAGTCCAGCTCGGGCAGCGGGTCGGCGGGGTCCGCGACCGCGAGGGGGTGGCCCAGTCGGATCGAGCGGACGGCCGGCAGGTACGCGGCGAGGAAGTCCGCGAACGCGCTGCGCTGCACGACGAAGCGCGGGTAGGCGGTGCAGCGCTGCTTGCCGTAGTCGAAAAGCTTCGGAATGACGGCGGTGAGGGCGTCCCAGTCGGAGTAGTTCCAGATGCCCCAGGTGTTGAGTCCCTCCTGTTCCAGGATGTGGGGCTTGCCGAGGTCGGCGACGGCGGTGGCGATCCGGGCGCCGGTGTCGCGGCCGCCGACGAAGGAGACGCAGCCGATCTCGGGTGCGCGGACGAGGGCTTCGGACAGTTCGCTGCCGCTGCCGCTGACGAGGGTGACGGGGATGCCTTCGCGGGCGGCGAGGGCGCAGGCCAGGGTGAGGCAGGAGAGGCCGCCGTCGGTGGGGGTCTTGGCGATGACCGCGTTGCCGGCGAGTGCCTGGACGAGCATCGCGTGGACGAGTACGGACATCGGGTAGTTCCAGCTGGCGATGTTGGAGACCGGGCCGTCGAGGGGCGCCTGGCCGTCGAGCATCTGCTCGATCCCGTCGACGTACCAGCGGACTCCGTCGATCGCCCGGTCGACATCGGCCTGTGCCAGCCGCCACGGCTTGCCGATCTCGTGGACGAGGAGGAGGGAGAGCACTTCGCGGTGCTCGGTGAGGGCGTCGAGGGTGGCGGCGACGCGGGCACGCCGTTCGGCGAGGGCGATGTGGCGCCAGGCGCGGTGTCGGTCGAGGGACGCGCGGACGGCCCGGTGAGCGGTGGCCGCGTCGATGCGCGGCGGGCCGGCGATCGGTCCTCCGTCGATGGGGCTGGTCCCGGGGAGGGCGCGGCCGTCGGCCTGCCAGCGGTTGTCCCACAGGTTGAGGACCCGGTCCTCGTGGAAGGCTTCGGGGGCGATGGCCAGGCAGCGCTGCCAAGCGTCGGCCCAGGACGTACCGGGCTTGAGAGTGAGGGTTGATGCCATGGGTGTTCTCCGCTCTCGGTGCACAGTCGGGCGGGAGGGTGATGGCTTACTCAGTCAGAAACGTAGTGATCCCTGCCCATCGGGCGTCCATCCGTCGCGTCAGGTGTGGGTGATGTCACCCGTTGTCACCGCAGATGCTCGCGTACCAGGCGGGCCGTCTCGCTGGGCGTCGAGCCGACGGCGACCCCCGCTGCCTCCAGTGCGGTCTGCTTGGCCTGTGCAGTGCCGGAGGAGCCGGAGACGATGGCCCCGGCGTGGCCCATGGTCTTGCCCTCGGGTGCCGTGAAGCCGGCGATGTAGGCGATGACGGGCTTGGAGATCCGCTCCTGAACGTAGGCCGCAGCGCGTTCCTCGGCGTCTCCCCCGATCTCGCCGATCAGGACGATGAGTTCGGTGTCGGGGTCGTCCTCGAAGGCGGCGAGGCAGTCGATGTGGGTCGTGCCGATGACCGGGTCGCCGCCGATGCCGACCGCCGACGAGAAGCCGATGTCACGCAGCTCGTGCATGAGCTGGTAGGTCAGCGTGCCCGACTTGGAGACGAGTCCGATGCGGCCCGGCGCCGGGGCGATGTCGGCGGGGATGATGCCTGCGTTGGACTGTCCGGGGCTGATGAGGCCGGGACAGTTGGGGCCGATGACGCGTGTGCCGTGTTCCTTCGCATACGCCGTGAAGGCGACGGCGTCATGGACGGGGACGCCCTCGGTGATGGCCACGACCAGCCCGATGCCCGCGTCCACCGCCTCACTAACGGCCGCGCCGGTGAAGGGCGGCGGCACGAAGACGACGGTCACATCGGCCCCGGTGGCCTCGACGCCTTCCTGTACGGAGCCGAAGACGGGGACCGCGCGGTCGTCGAAGTCGACCGTACGGCCTGCCTTGCGCGGGTTGACGCCGCCGACGACCTCCGTACCGGCGGCGAGCATCCGACGGGTGTGCTTCATTCCCTCGGCGCCGGTCATGCCCTGGACGAGGACCTTGCTGTCCTTGGTGAGAAAGATGGCCATGTCTGGTCTCCTCAGCGGGCGGTGCGGTCGGTGGAGGCGGTGGACGCCATGGAGGCGGCTGCGGCGGCGAGCGTGGCTGCCTGACGTGCGGCGCCGTCCATCGTGGTGGCCTGCTCCACGAGGGGATGTGCGCGGGCGTCGAGGATGGCGCGGCCGCGGGCCGCGTTGTTGCCGTCGAGGCGTACGACGAGGGGTTTGGTCAGCCGGACGGTCTCGAGGGCCTTGACGATGCCGTCGGCAACGGCGTCGCAGGCGGTGATGCCGCCGAAGACGTTGACGAGTACGGACTCGACGCCCGGATCGGCGAGGACGATGCTCAGTCCGTCGGCCATGACCTGGGCCGACGCCCCGCCCCCGATGTCGAGGAAGTTGGCCGGCCGGGCTCCGCAGCCGGCGACGACGTCAAGGGTCGACATGACGAGTCCGGCGCCGTTGCCGATGATGCCGACCTCGCCGTCGAGCCGTACGTAGTTGAGGCCCTTCTCGGCCGCGGCGGCCTCCAGGGGGTCCTCGTGGCTGCTGGTGTCGTCGCCCCAGCGGGCCTGCCGGAAACGGGCGTTGTCGTCGAGGGTGATCTTTCCGTCGAGGGCGAGGATGTCCCCTGTGGCCGTGCGCACAAGGGGGTTGACCTCGACGAGGAGGGCGTCCTCCTCCGTGAGGACGGTCCACAGTTTGCGCAGGACGGGTGCCGTGGCGGGCGGGAGTCCGGCCGCGGCGGCCATCTCGGCGGCCTTGTCGTCCGTGACGCCCTCGGCAGGGTCGACGGGGATGCGGGCCACGGCTTCGGGCCGGGTGGCGGCAACCTCCTCGATGTCCATGCCGCCCTCGGCGGAGGCGATGGCCAGGAAGCGGCCCGCGGCGCGGTCGAGGACGTAGGAAACGTAGAACTCGGCGTCGATGTCGACGGGTTGGGCGAGCATCACCTTGCGTACCGTGTGGCCCTTGATGTCCATGCCGAGGATCCGGCGGGCGGTGAGCTCGGCGGCGGCCGGGTCGGCGGCGAGTTCGACGCCGCCTGCCTTGCCGCGGCCTCCGGTCTTGACCTGCGCCTTGACGACGACGCGGCCGCCGAGGTGTTCGGCGACGTGGCGGGCGTCGCCGGCAGAGTCGACGGTCTCGGCCTCGGGTACGGCGATTCCGTACTGCTGGAAGATCTCGCGTGCCTGGTACTCGAAAAGATCCATTCCGGCTCCTGTCAAGGAAAGTGCCTCACGCCCCCTGGACACCACCCACCGGATGCGGGATAAGGACTTCATACAGTATTTGTAGACTGTATGCAATCTCGAAGCTCTCGCCCTCGCGCCACGGTGTGGACCCGGACACCGCGAGACGGCTCACCCAGGCTCATCCACGAGAGCCCAAAAAATCGGACGGCGATGTCGAGAACCCGCGTCCGGCTCCGTCCCCGGGGTGAACGCGACCACAATGGGTCGCACGAGCACCGAGGAGAACCACGATGGCCAAGTACCTGCTGCTGAAGCACTACCGCGGCGCCCCGGCTTCGGTCAACGACGTGCCGATGGACCAGTGGAGCCCGGAGGAGATCTCGGCGCACGTGCAGTACATGAACGACTTCGCGGCCCGACTGGAGAAGACAGGCGAGTTCGTCGACGCTCAGGCGCTCGCCCCCGAGGGAGCGTGGGTCCGCTACGACGGTGAGGGGCGCCCGCCGGTCACCGACGGACCGTTCGCGGAGACCAAGGACCTCATCGCCGGCTGGATGATCATCGACGTCGACAGCTACGAGCGCGCCGTCGAGCTGGCCGGGGAGCTGTCGGCCGCCCCTGGGGCGGGCGGCAAGCCGATCCACGAGTGGCTGGAGGTGCGCCCGTTCCTGGCCGCGCCGCCCACCATTACGGAGTGACGTCACCGGTGGACGAGGTCCTGCTCAGGAGCCTCACGCCGAGCGTGCTCACCGTCCTCGTCCGCCGCGGAGCCGACTTCGCGGCGGCCGAGGACGCCGTGCAGGACGCTCTGGTCGAGGCGCTCCGGGTCTGGGCAGCCGACCCGCCGCGGGATGCCAAGGGCTGGCTGGTCACCGTGGCCTGGCGCAAGTTCCTCGACGCGACGCGCGCCGACGCCGCCCGCCGCCGGCGTGAGGACCGCGTCGAGGAGGAGCCGGCGCCCGGGCCGGCGCCCGCGGTGGACGACACGCTCCAGCTCTACTTCCTGTGCGCCCACCCGTCGCTGACCCCGGCATCGGCGGTCGCGCTCACGCTGCGCGCCGTCGGCGGGCTGACCACCCGCCAGATCGCCGAGGCCTACCTGGTGCCCGAGGCGACCATGGCGCAGCGCATCAGCCGGGCCAAGCGCACCGTCTCCGGCGTGCGCTTCGACCGGCCCGGCGACGTCGCCACCGTGCTGCGCGTCCTCTACCTCGTCTTCAACGAGGGCTACTCCGGCGACGTCGACCTCGCCGCCGAGGCCATCCGGCTCACCCGGCAGCTCGCGGCCCGCATCGACCACCCCGAGGTGGCCGGGCTGCTCGCCCTCATGCTGCTCCACCACGCCCGGCGTGCCGCCCGGACCGCGTCCGACGGCAGCCTGGTGCCGCTCGCCGAGCAGGACCGTGGCCGGTGGGACAGTGCGTTGATCGCCGAGGGCGTCGGGATCCTCCAGGCGGCCCTCGCCCGCGACCGGCTGGGCGAGTTCCAGGCCCAGGCCGCCATCGCGGCACTCCACGCTGACGCGCCCACCGCCGAGGAGACCGACTGGGTGCAGATCGTCGAGTGGTACGACGAGCTCACGCGCCTGACCGACAGCCCGGTCGTCCGGCTCAACCGCGCGGTCGCCGTCGGGGAGGCCGACGGACCGCGCGCCGGCCTGGCGGCGCTCGCGGCGCTGGACGCCTCACTGCCCCGCCACGCCGCGGTGGCGGCGTACCTCCACGAGCGCGACGGCGACCTGGCGACGGCGGCACGGCTGTACGCCGAGGCGGCCCACAAGGCACCCAACCTCGCCGAGCGCGACCACCTGACGCGCCAGGCCGCCCGGCTCAACGCCCGCCGATGTCGCTGACGGGCCGCGCTCGGACAACTGCGCGCCGACGCCGTCCCCCGCCAGCTCGAAGCTCCCGCGAAGAGGCAGACCCAGCAAGATCAATCTCACCCGGATTTCCTGTACCTCAACTACTCGCACCCGGTTCTGAACGCATGCTGTGGCATCTCTTCTCCGCGGTTGCCGGGTAAGATCCGGGAGTTTGAGCGAGCCGTGGTCCCGGGACGAGAGTGCCGCGACCCGCGAGTGTGGCGAGCGCATCCGCGAGACCGTCCGAGGGGGCATCACATGACGCAGCAGGGGACGATCGCGATAGAGCGCATGGACGGATCAGCCGCAGCGCAGGCCGAGGACGCGTTCAGGCTGACCTATGCCGAAGCGTTCGCCGAGCCTCCCTACAACGAGACCGAGGACGACGTCGTCGCCGCCTTCCGCCGTTTCCCCTCCCAGGCCCGCAGGCACACCTTCCGCGCTGCCTTGGCCCGTACCGAGGACGGCGAGCCGGTCGGCATCGCGTACGGCTACCTGCTCGACCCCGACACGGGCTGGTGGGACGAACTGACCGAGCCAGTGCCCGACGACATGCGACGGGAGGACGGACACCGCACCTTCGGGCTGATGGAACTTGCCGTGCGCGGACCGTGGCGCGGGCAGGGCATCGCGCGGCGTCTGCACGAGACGCTGCTCGACAGCATTGAGGCCGAGCGGGTGTTGTTGAACGTCCACCCGGGCAGCAAGGCAGCGTCGGCTGCCTACCGGGCGTGGGGATACCGCAAGATCGGCGAGGCGCGGCCATGGGGGACAGGCGCGGACCTCCATGACGTGATGCTGCTCGACCTGCAGTCAACTTGACCCGGCAGTAAAGGGCCGGGCTTGGAGGTAGTGTCCAGCTGGCTGCTGGGTGGGCTCCTCCGTCCAGACACCCCTATGGGGCAGGGACGCGTGACTCACGCCCCGCAGTCCACGCAGCCTCGCCCTTGCGGGCGATGTTGCGGGAGGCGTTCCGGTCTGCGTGGGCAACGACCCCGCAGTTCCGGCAGGTGAACAGGGCCTGGCTTGCCCGGTTCTTCTTGTCGATGTGGCCGCACTCGGAGCACTGCTGCGAGGTGTAGGCGGGATCGACGAAGACCACGGGCACGCCGGCCCGCTTGGCTTTGTAGACGATGAAGTCCCCGAGCTGGGCGAAGGCCCAGCAGTGGAGTGCGACCCGTTGGGGCTTGCGGAGCCGTACCCTCTGCCGGATTCCCTTGAGTTCTTCCAGGGAGATCCCGGCCGAGGTGCGTTCAGCCTCGGTCACGATCGTCTTGGCGATGATGTGGTTGGTGTTCTTGGCGTGCCGCTGCTCTTTGCAGGCACGGGCCTTGAGTCGTCGCTTGGCGGACTTGGTGCCCTTCTTCTGGAGCTTGCGCCGCAGGTCGAGCTGCCGCTTGCGGTGCCGGTTCAGGTCGCGCCCGGCGGCCTGGTAGCCGGTGGATGTGGTGGCGATGTTGACGATGCCGAGATCCACGCCGATGAAGGCGGCCGGCTCGTACTGCTCGGCCTCGGGCACGTCGCAGACGGCGATCAGGTAGAAGACACCATCGCGTTCGATCAGGTCGGATTCGCCCTTGCGGTGCTGCTGGAGGGTCTTGAGAGTGGTCCGGCGCTTGGAACCTGCGGCGGCGCACCCCTCGCCGTGAACCGCTGCACCAGCACCGCCGGCTCGCGATGCTCAGGCGTGTCCTCAATGACGACTCCTTGACCCTGCGGGCGCGGGTCGCCGCCGCCCTCGTTCTCCTCTACGCGCAACCCGTCAGCCGCATCGTCCGCCTCACTGTCGATGACATCACCGACGACGGGACCACCGTCACCGTCCAACTGGGAGACCCGCCGTCCCCGCTGCCGGAGCCCGTCGCCGACGTGATGCGGGCCTACATCCGGTCCCGCCAGCACCTGCCCTACGCCAGCAGCAGAAGCGCACTGTGGCTCTTTCCCGGCCGCCAGACCGGACAGCCCATGAACCCGGTCAGCCTCCAGGTCCACCTGCGTGAGATCGGCGTTCCGCCACAGCGCGGCGGGACCTCCGCGATCCGCCAGCTCGTCCTCCAAGCCCCGGCACCGGTCATCGCGAAGGCGCTGGGCTACCACGACAAGACCGCCACCCGGCTGGTCACCGAAGCCGGAGGAACCTGGAGCCGATATGCGCCCGGCGACCACACACGCTGACAGGAGCGACGTGGCTTCTCTGGCGGGCCAAGCTCCCGTGACCGGCCCGATGTCAGTACCAGGTGGCATGCTCTGCCGCAATGAACAAACAGCAGTTCTGGCAGCTCATTGAGGCAGCCCGCAATCAGGCGTCCAACCCGAACGACGGCGAAGATGTCGCCCGCCGGGCAACCTCGCAGCTGGCCACGCACCCGGCCGAGGAGATCGTCGACGCTCAGCAGGTGCTGTGGGACCTGATGGCAGACTCCTACACGAACCCACTGTGGGCCGCTGCCTACGTGATCAATGGTGGATGCTCCGACGACGGCTTCGACTACTTCCGTGGCTGGTTGATCGCGCAGGGACGCGAGGCCTTCGAGCGCATAGTCGCTGACCCCGATGCCCTGGCCGAACTGCCCATCGTGCGAGCGTCAGCGGCCGACGGACTCGATCTCGAGTGCGAGGAGGCGCTAAGCATCGTCTGGAACGCACACATCATGGCGACCGGCAAACAACTCCCTCACGATGCGTTCACCATCCGATACCCGGAGCTGGACCCCACCTGGAACTTCGATTTCGACGACCACAGCGAAATGACTCGCCGACTGCCCCGCTTGGCAGCTCTCTATCTGGAGTAAGCGGAAGCTCGCAGTTACAGAGCGAGGTCAAACAGCGGAGGGGGAGACTCCTGAACATCACTGTCCGTCACACCCTCAGGGCATGAACACATGTCCGCTGCCGAATACGCGACACCGCAACATGCGGGCCCACCAGTCCCAAGGCCGTGGTCGGCGGGGTGGCCGCGGGACCGGGAATCCGGTGCCGCGGCCACCCGGCTTTTCAGGACAGCTGGCCGTCGTAGTCGGGCAGCTTGAACGTCCGCTCGGCGTGACCGCCCACCAGGTCGCTGGTGTTGTTGCCGATGTTGGCGATGATCTTGTAGCCCTTGGCCTCGATCTCCGCGCGCTTCTCGGTCTTGTAGGCGCTGACTTCGTGGAACAGGTCGGGCAGGTCCCGTACGTACAGACCGTCGACCGGGTAGCCGGCCCGCTTGAGGTTCCAGTCGGTGAGCGAGTAGATGATGCCCGGGCGGGCGGTGACGAAGAAGATCGCGACGCCGCGGGAGTCGGCGAAGCGGGCCAGGTCACGGACGGGCGCGACCGCGGGGGTCGGCAGCTCCCAGAAGTAGTGGAAGTCGGTCTCGAGCGAGGTGTTGTCGATGTCGAGGACGATCGCCTGCTTCTCGCCGGGCGCCTGTGCGGTCCGCTGCTCAATGTACGGGCGGGCGACGGCGACGACGGCGGCCACGTCGCGCTGCCAGGTCGCGTAGTCGACGTCGGTCGTCTGCGCGGCGGTTGCGGCTGTGAGGGGCTCGGCGGCGGGGACCGTCGGGGTGGCAGCCGATGCCGCGGGGGCGGCCATGGTGAGGGCCGCTGCGGCGGCGACCGTCGCCGTCGCGGTCCGCCATCTGCGTGCATGCATGGGGGGTTCTCCTGGGTCGAGGATGTACGGGAGGCCCCTCGTCCGGCGCTGCCGAGCGAGGGGCGTTTGGCATGCTCGCGTCCGATGATGGACGGAATTCAACATTCCCTCTACTGGTCAGTAGCCAGAAGTTTCGATGACTTCCCGCGCACGGCTCCGCCCGCGGCGCATGATGACTCGCCGCGGGCGGGGGTGTGCCGGACGTCTGCTAGCAGTCCTTCTCGCGCAGTGAGTGGAGGTGCTCGCTGGACCTGCGGGCGAAGGTGAACGACTCGACGGGGTTGTCGTGTTCGGCCTGCCAGTGGTGGTCGAGACGGCCGCCCCTGGTCCTCGTGACGGCCGAGATGAACCGCTGGTAGTCGATGTCCCCGTCTCCGACGTCCACCATGCGGTAGCCGTCACGGGCGGAGTCGTCGCGTTCGCCGTCCTTGACGTGGAAGAGCGGGTAGCGGTCGGGCTGCTTGAGGACGTAGCGGAGCGGGTCGAAGGGGGCGGGCGTGCCGTCGGCGCGCTTGGAGAAGCGGAACTGGCCGGCGTAGGCCCAGTAGATGTCCATCTCCAGGTGGACGAGGTCGGGGTCGGTCTCGGCCAGCAGGACGTCGTAGAGCCGCACGTCGGGCCTGTCGGTGGCGAAGGAGAACTCCTCGGCGTGGTTGTGCTGGTAGAACTTCATGCCGCGGGCCTTGGCGGCGGCGCCGTACTCGTTGAACTCCTCGGCGCAGCGCTTCCAGCCGTCGACGGTGGCGCCGTAGCGCCACGGACCGGATGCGGTGCCGATGTGCTTGAGCCCGAGGGCCTCGGCGTCGTCCAGGACCTTGTCGAGGTTCTGCGCGAAGGTGTACGCGTTCGGGTCGGACGAGTAGTAGCCGACGTGGCTGCCGATGGCGCGCAGGCCGTGGTCGCGGGTGAGTTGGCGGAGCTGGGCGAGGGTGATGGGGCCCGCGGACCCCTGGGTGTAGCCGGCGTACTCGACCTCGTCGTAGCCGTACTTCTCGAGTTCGGCGAAGACGGCGGCGAAGCCGAGCGTGGAGACCTTGTCGCGGAGCGAGTAGAGCTGGATGCCGAGGCGTCCCGGGGGCAGTACGGGGCGGCCTCGGCCGGCTCCGGTGGCGGCTGTGCCCGGGGTGGCGGCCGAGGCCCCGGTGGCCGACGCGCCGAGAAGGGCGGCGGCGGTGGCTCCGGCTGCGACGCCGAGCATGCCGCGTCTGCTGAGCTTGCGGGTGAGCTCGGGGTCGGGGGTCCTGCTCGTGCGGCTCATTGTGGATAACTCCTCGGTGTCGGTGGCTTGTGGTTCAGTGGAGTCCAGCGAGTTGAAGCAACAGGGACTTCACATCGGTGGCCGCGACGCGGCCGCTTACGGCGCGGGGGGTGGAGCACAGAATGAGCGGACCTTCGTCGTCGCTCGTCGGGAGGCGGCCATGGCTGCCGCGAATAGGTGAGGGGTCGAGCGGCACGACCGCCATGCGGTAGCGCATGCCGAGCTTCTTGCGGGCGAGGGCCGTGGCCGCCTTGACCCGGACGTACGGGTCCTCGGGGTCCATGAACAGCTCGACGGGGTCGTAGCCGGGCTTGCGGTGGATCTCGACGAGCTGGGCGAAGTCGGGGGCCCTGTCGTCGTCGAGCCAGTAGTAGTACGTGAACCAGGCGTCCGGGTCGGCGACGGCGACGAGCTCGCCCGAGCGCGGGTGGTCGAGGCCGTACTTCTTCTTGCCCTCGTCGTCGAGGAGTTCGGCGATGCCGGGGAGACCTATGAGGGCTTCGCGGGTCGCGTCGAGGTCCTCGGGGCTGCGCACATAGACATGGGCGAGCTGGTGGTCGGCGACGGCGAAGGCGCGGGAGGCCATCGCATCGAGGTACTCCATGCCGTCCTGGGTGTGGACCTCGAGAAGGCCGGCGCGGCGCAGTTCGCGGTTGATGTCGACGTGCCGGGTGACGCGGGTGATGCCGTATTCGGAGAGGGCGACGACGGTGCGGCCTTCACGCGCGGCGTCGTCGAGGAGGGGGGTCATGGCCGTATCGAGGTCTGCGGCGGCCTGGAGGGAGCGGGGGTCGTCGGGGCCGTACCGCTGAAGGTCGTAGTCGAGATGCGGGAGGTAGCAGAGCGCCAGGTCGGGGGTGCGGGTGCGGAGGATGTGGCGGGTGGCGTCGACGATCCAGCGGCTGGAGACGATGTCGGCGCCCGGGCCCCAGAAGTGGAAGAGGGGGAAGGTGCCCAATCTGTCGGTGAGTTCGTCGTGGAGCGCCGGGGGCCGGGTGTAGCAGTCGGGTTCCTTGCGGCCGTCTGCGTAGTAGACGGGACGGGGGGTGACGGTGATGTCGGTGTCGGCGCCCATGGCGTACCACCAGCAGATGTTGGCGACGGTGTAGCCGGGGTGGGCGCGCCGGGCGGCGTCCCAGAGTTTGTCGCCGCCGACGAGTCCGTTGTGCTGGCGCCACAGCAGGACGTCGCCGAGTTCGCGGAAGTACCAGCCGTTGCCGACGATGCCGTGCTCGGAGGGGAGGGTGCCGGTGAGGAAGGTGGACTGGGCGGCGCAGGTGACGGCGGGCAGGACGGTGCCCAGGGGGGCCTGGGAGCCGGTGGTGGCGAGCTGTTTCAGGTGCGGCATGTGGTTCAGGAGCCGGGGGGTGAGGCCGACGACATCCAGGACGAGGAGGGGGGTGGGTCGCGTGGTGCCGCTCGGGGTGGCGTCGCTCGGGGTGGTGTCGCTCATGGGAGTTCCTTGAGGCCGAGGTCGGTGAGCAGATCGCGGGCGAGGGTGAGTTCGGCGGCGATTCCGTCGGCGAGCTGGGCTCGGCTGCGGGGGCGCAGCTCGGCGGGGAGGGCTTGCCAGGTGTACGTCTCGACCTCGAGGTGGCGGGTGAGCGGGGCGGGGCCGCCCACGAGGCGGGCCAGGGCGTCCTGGAGCACGGGGAGGGTGGAGGTGAGCGGCGGGGCCGGCGGCGCGTGCAGGGGGACGTGGAAGTGGGCGCGCCAGGGGGCGCCGTCGGGGAGGGCGTCGGCGGCGAGGGCCTCGTGGAGGTCGTCGGTGCCGCGCAGGCCGGCGGCGGTGCGGGTGCGGGTCTGGTGGAGGAAGCGGGGTTCGGCGAAGGCGGCGAGCGCGGCGCGCACGTCCGGGAGGTGGGGGTGCTCGGCATGCAGGGCGGCGGACAGCTGCGCCTTGGGGATCGTGATGCCGGCGGTGGTGAGTGCGTGGAGTGCGGGACCGGGTTCTTCGAAGGAGGTGGCGAGATGGCAGGTGTCGATGCAGATGCCGATGCGGCTGCTCGATACGGCGGTGAGGGGGCGGATCGCATCGGCGGTGGTTTCGACGGTGCAGCCCGGCTCGGGTTCGAGGGCGATCCGGATGGACTTGCCGGTGAGCTCTTCGAGCGCGTCGAGGCGTTCGGCGAGGGTGGTGAGTGCGGTGCGGGCCGTGTTGGTGGTGGCGGTGTCGTCGAAGCGGGTGCGCCAGCCGAGGGGAAGGGTCGAGACGGATCCTTCGCCCACGTCGTCGGGCAGCAGGGTGGCGAGGAGCCGGGCCAGGTCCGTTGTGTGGGCGAGCCTTTCGGGCTCGGTCCAGTCGGGGCGGTAGACGCGGTACTTGACCTCGTCGGCGCCGAAGCCCTCATAGGGGAAGCCGTTGAGGGTGACGATTTCGAGGCCGCGCCGGTCGAGTTCGGTGCGCAGGCCGCGCAGGGCCGCTGGGTCGGTGGTCAGGGCGCGGGTGGCGTCCTTGGCCAGCCACAGGCCGATGCCGACGCGGTCGCGGCCGAGGCGTTTGCGTACGGGTTCGCAGTGGTCGCGGAGCTGGGCGAGGACGCCGTCGAGGGTTTCGGCCGGATGGACGTTGGTGCAGTAGGAGAGGTGGACAGTGGAGCCGTCGGGGTGGCGGAAGCGCATGTGTCTCGCCTCCTCATTCCCCGCCGCGGAGGATGGAGTTGCCCTCGTGCAGGGCCTCGGGGGCCGGCACGTCGAGCTGGAGGCGGCCGCTCTGTCCGTAGAAGGCGACGGGGTTGCGCCAAAGGACCTGGTCGACGTGGTCGTCGGTGAATCCGGCGGCGAGCATGGCGTCGGCGACGTTGCGGGTCTTGAGGGGGTCGCTCTTGCCCCAGTCGGCGGCCGAGTTGACCAGGACGCGCTCCGTCCCGTGGGCCTTGAGGATGGTGACCATGCGGTCCTCGTCCATCTTGGTGTCGGGGTAGATGGAGAAGCCGAGCCAGCAGCCGCTGTCGGCGGCGTCCTTCACCGTCGTCTCGTTCAGGTGGTCGAGCAGCACGTACTCGGGGGCGAGTGCGGATTCGCGGACGACGTCGACGGTGCGGCGCAGTCCGGCGAGCTTGTCACGGTGCGGGGTGTGGACGAGAGCGGGCAGGCCGTGGTCGGCGGCGAGCTGGAGCTGGGCGGCGAGTGCGGTGTCCTCGGCGGGGGTCATGGAGTCGTAGCCGATCTCGCCGACGGCAACGACGTTGTCCTTGACCAGATAACGGGGCAGTGCGTCGAGGACGGGGGTGCAGCGGGGGTCGTTGGCCTCCTTGGGGTTGAGGGCGATCGTGCAGTGGTGGGCGATGCCGTACTGGGCCGCGCGGAACGGTTCCCAGCCGAGGAGGGAGTCGAAGTAGTCGAAGAAGGAGGCGGGTGAGGTGCGGGGCTGGCCGAGCCAGAAGGAGGGTTCGACAAGGGCGCGGACGCCGGCGGCGTACATCGTCTGGTAGTCGTCCGTGGTGCGGGAGGTCATATGGATGTGGGGGTCGAAGATGCGCATCAGGACTCCTCCGTGGGGGACGTCAGGGCGAGGACGCGGTGGAGGTCGCCGGGGACGGGACGGCCGGCGGCAGTGCGTTCGGCGGCGTAGTCGCCGAGCATCCGGGCGAGTTCCGTGTCGCCGCGGGCGCGGCGGGCCAGGCCGTCGGCCGCGTCGACGGGCACTCCGGTGAAGAGGCATTTGAGGAGGGCGTGGCGCCAGGAGTGCGCGTCGAGATGCTTCGCGGCGTACGGGCCCACGGCTGCGGCGACGAGCCGGGTGTCGTTGGTGCGCAGGGCGTCCTCGACGAGCGGGAGCCCGGCGGCGGGGTCCGGGTCGAGGAGGGGCAGGGCGAGGAGGACGGCTCGGCGTTCGGCGGCGGTGCCCTGCCGGTAGAGGCGGGTGAGGGTGGCTGCGTCGGCGTGGGCCTCGTGGAGGAGGAGGGCGCGTACGGAGTCGGCGTACTCCTGGCCGCAGTGGCGCCCGGCGGCGGCGAACCGGAGCTCCCATGCGGGCACGGCGTACGAGGCGGCGGCGTACGAGGCGGCGGCGGCCTCGGGCGCGGTGGCGGTGTGGGCCGCTTCGGCGAGGGCCTCGTGCAGCCAGGCGCGGGCTGCGCCGGCGAGGCGGGCGTCGAGTTCGCTGCGGGTCAGGATCGCCATGCCGGTGCTCCGTTCGTGGGGGCGGCTCCGTCCCTGGAGACGGGGGCTTGGGCTTCGGCCCGGGCCTGGGCTCGGGGGCGGAGGAACTCGATGGAGGTGCGGGCGAGTTCGGGGCCGGCGTGGGAGTGGCGGGGCAGTTCCACGACGGTCAGGCCCTGGTAGCCGGTGGCGGCGAGCGCGTCGAGGACGGGCGGGAAGTCGATCTCGCCGTCGCCGAACGGGAGGTGCTCGTGGACACCGCGGCGCATGTCCTCGATCTGGACGTGCCGCAGCCACGGGGCGGCCTGCTTGACGCAGTCGGCCGGGGATGCCGGCTCCAGGCACTGGCAGTGGCCGATGTCGAGGGTGAGGCCGAGGGGTTCGGGGTCGCCGAGGAGAGAGCGGAGGTGGTGGAAGTCGTCGAGGGTGGCGAGGAGGTGACCGGGTTCGGGTTCGATGGCGAGGGGGACACGGGCGGTGGCAGCGGCATCCAGAACGGGGGTGAGAGCGGCTTCGAGGCGGCGCCAGGCGGTGGAGGCCGACGTGCCCTGCGGGGTGATGCCGCTGAAGCAGTGCACAGCGTGAGCTCCGAGGTCCGCGGCGACCTGCACGGCGCGGACGAGGAGCGCGATGCGGGCGGCGCGGGCGTCGGGATCGGGGTCGAGGAGGGACGGGCCGTGCTTGCGGCGTGGGTCGAGGACGTAGCGGGCGCCGGTCTCGACGGTGACCTCAAGGCCGAGGTCCGCCAGGCGGCCCGCGAGCCGGCGGGTACGGAGGGCGAGGTCGGCGGCGAGGGGGTCGAGGTGCATGTGGTCGAGGGTCAGGCCGACGCCGTCGTAGCCGAGGTCGGCGAGGAGTACGAGGGCGTCGTCGAGGCGGAGGTCGGTGAGGCCGTTGGTTCCATAGCCGAGGCGCAGGCTCATGTGGGGCTCACCTTCCGGGCGATGCGTCGGGCGACGGGGACGAGCGCGAGGACGGCGAGCCCGGTGCCGGTCGCCCCGGCGCGGGCGGCGAGGGCGGCCTGCAGCGGGATCATGGCGCGGATCCCGGTGCCGACGGCGCGCTGGGTGAGGGGTGGCGAGGGGTTGAGCGCGGCGTGGAGGAGGGGGCGGGCGGTGGTGTGGGCGTACGTTGCGGAGAGGAGCGTTGCCCCGATCCCGCCATTACCGCCGATCCCGGCCCACCCACCGGGCCCGCCTCTCCCCGAAAGCGAGGGCAAGCCCCCGGCCCGGGGCACGGTGTCCGGCTCCGGATCGGCGGACGCGGTGCAGTTGACGGACGCGGCGGAAGCGCCGCGCACGCCGGGCGCCCACGGCGGGCGCGTGGTCACCGCGGCGATGGCCAGGGCCGTGGCCAGGGCGGCAAGGGGGGCCTTGGTGGAGCCGCCCTGGGTTTCGTGGCGGGAGACGGAGGTGATGGCGTAGGTGTGGGCGCCGAGGAGGGCCGCGTGCGGGAGCGCAGGACGGAGGCCGGTGGGGTGAGTTGCCGTGGCGCCGAGCAGGAGGTCGAGGGCGCGGGCCGATGCCATGGCGGCCGGGCCGGCAGGGGTGTGCTTGAGGCGCAGGTCGTAGGCCCAGACCGTGGCGGTCAGCGCCGAGGCCACGAGCAGCGCCGGGCGGCCTGCCCGCGCGGCGAGGGCCAGCCCCGCCGCCGTGAGAGCACCCGCCGTGGCCAGCGCTGCGAACGGGGCGATACGGCCCGAGGGAATCGGGCGGTGCGGGCGGTCGATGGCGTCCTCGTCCCGGTCGGCCCAGTCGTTGAGGGCCATGCCCGCCTCGTAGAGGCAGAGCGAGGCGCCCATGGCGAGCGCGGTGCCCCGGTTGGGTCGCAGGCCGGCGGTGGCCGCGCCCGCGAGGCCGTCACCGGGGACGGTGAACAGGGCGGAGACACGCAGGAGTTCGGCCCAGGCCCTGAGCGTCCCGCCGCCCCCTGTCACGGCGGCTCCGCTCATGGGCCCTTCCGCAGGCCGGCGCCCCGGCCCACCCGCAGGCGCCCCCGCCTGCACTCCCCCGTCCGCTCCCCCGGACGCCCCCGCGTGCCGTCCCCCCGGTCCTCCCCCGAGTCCCACGGCGCCGCGCCCGGCGCCGCCCTCCCGTCGGTCGTCGTTCCGCGGTGCCGCGCGCCCCTGTCCCCTGTCGGCCCGCACGGTCGACGACAGCAGGGCGGCGGACATCCGCAGGAGCCGGCCGACGCCCCGCGCCGTCACCGGGCCTCCTCCAGACGCGCCGCGAAGGCGACCAGCGCTGCGTACTGGTCCGACAGGGCGGCCGGTGCTCCCGGGTCCGGGTCCTTGAAGTAGAAGGCGAGTTCGGGGAGGGGGCCCGAGCGGCCCGTCTCATGGGCGCGGGCCACCAGCCGCGCCAGGTCCAGCACCAGCGGTGCCGCGAGAGCCGAGTCGCAGCCCTGCCAGATGGTCTGGAGGACCATCCGCGAGCCGAGGAAGCCGTCGAAGGCGATGTGGTCCCAGGCGGTCTTCCAGTCGCCGAGGGCCGGAACGTCGTCGATGTGGACCTCGCCCTCCGGCGCGGCGCCGAGGGTGTCGGCGAGGACGCGTTCCTTGCCCGCGTTCTTCGCCGCGGCCGCCGCGGGATCGGCCAGCGCCGCCCCGTCCCCGCCACCCAGCAGGTTGGTGCCGGACCATGCCCGTACGGACAGGGCGCGCTGCACGAACATGGGGGCGAGTACGGAACGGAGCAGCGTCTGACCTGTCTTGCCGTCCCGGCCGGCGTGGGGAAGTCCGCGGGCGGAGGCGGCGTCGGCGAGGGCCGCGGTGCGCAGCCCGGTGGAGGGGGTGAAGTTGACGTAGGGGCAGCCGGCCTCGATGGCGGCGGCCGCGTAGAGGGAGCTGGCCGGGAGCCGTGGGGAATCGGGAGCGAGGGCGGGTTCCGTCGAGGCGACGTTCACCACGACCACCCGGGCGAGGCCGTGGCGCTCCCGGAAGGCAACGATGTCAGCGGTGAACGCCTCGATCAGTGAGGCGTCGGGCCGGGTGTCTCCCGGCAGCGGGCCGCCCGCGCGGATCTCGTCGTTCGCGGCGGCCAGTTCGCCACGGACCGCCGACGGCAGACCGTGGGGCAGGACGCCGCCCGCCGTGAGCTGTTCTGCCCGCTTCGGAAGGGGGCAGCCGACCGTGTCGTGGCCGCCGAAGACCAGGGAGGACAGGGGCGGCAGCCCGGCCGAGGCGAACGGCAGGGTCTCCGTCACCATGCCCGTCGCCGGGTGCAGACCGGCGGTGACCGCCGCGCAGCCGGCGACCGCGGTGGTGGCGACGGAGCCCCGTGCTCCGATCAGCCAGACTCCGGTACGTACCGTCGGATCGTTCGGGCTCGTCACGGGCTGCCTCCCTGGATGCGGTGCGGTGGTGGGACGGCGGGCGGGGGTACGGCGTCTCCCCGCCCGCCGCCGGCTTGCGGGCCGCCCTACGAGGACGAGGGCAGCTCCTTGATCTGGATGTTGCGGAAGGACACCTGGTCGTCGGCGCCGTGGTTCTGGATGCCGATGTAGCCGTCCTTCAGGCTGCGGACCGGGTCGGTGTTGGTGAAGTCGTTGATCTTCACACCGTTGAGGAACACGGTCAGCCGCTCACCCTGGACCCGGATCTCGTAGCTGTTCCACTGCCCCGGCGGCCGCAGGACGGCGTCGCGGGCCTTGAGGTCGGCCGACTTGAATCCGTAGACGGCGCCGGTCGTGCGGTCGGGGGCATCGGTGGCGTCGATCTGCACCTCGTAGCCGTTGTTCACCGCGGACCAGGGGTCGTCGGACGCAGGGAAGCCCACGAACACACCGGAGTTGTCGTCGCCCGCCAGCTTCCAGTCGAGCTTGAGCGAGTACGAGCCGAACTGCTTGGCCTGGTACCAGAGCATGCCCATGCCGCCCTCGGTCTGCAGCTCACCGTCGACGACGTTGAACTTTCCGGGCCCCGCCTGCTTCCAGCCCTCCAGGGTCTGTCCGTTGAAGAGGTCCCGGTAGCCGGTCTGCGGCTTGCAGTCGGTATTGACCTGCCCGGTGGCGTAGCGCAGTCCGCCCAGCAGATGCTGCCGGAACGCCGGCTCGGCGTAGGACTCCTTGGTGTGCCCGCCGCCGGTGTAGAAGGCGCGGCCGCCCTCGTAGGTCTGGCACCAGGCGATCGGGTGGTCGCCCTTCATGTTGCCGCCCTGATAGGTGGTTTCGTCGAGGGTGGCGAGGATCCGGGCCTGACCGCGCGGGTTGGTGCGGTAGTTGTACCACTCGTCCGTGCGCTCCCACGCCGCGTCGAGGTGCGAGGTCGCCGGGTGGTCGTGGTCCTCGACCCGCACGGTGGCCTGCTGGATCTGCGGGTGGGAGTGGAAGTACGCGCCGACGAGTCCGCCGTAGAACTCCCAGTCGTACTCGGTGTCGGCGGCCGCGTGGACGCCCATGTAGCCGCCGCCCGTGGCGACGTAGTTCTCGAACGCCTTCTGTTGTTCGGCGTTGAGGACGTCACCGGTGGTCGACAGGAACACCACGGCGTCGTAGCGGGCGAGGTTGCTCGTCGTGAACTGGCCGGCCTCCTCCGTGGCGTCGACCGTGATGTTGCTGCCTGCGCCCAGTTCCTTCAGGGCCGCGACACCGGTCGGGATGGAGTCGTGACGGAATCCCGCGGTTCTGGAGAAGACCAGGACCCGCTTGGCCGTGCGGTCGACGGGCGTATTGGTGATCTCGAAGTCGTCGACGTCGTAGAGCGCTCCCGCTCCGCCCTTGAAGACGAGGAAGAGCTCGGTGGTCGTCCTCGGCACGGCACGCAGCGGTACGTCGACGTTCTGGAAGGTCTCCCAGCCCCCGGTCACCGGCACGGGCGCCGAGCCGAGCAGGGTGCCGGTCGCCGATCCGGTGCGGACCTCGAGGAAGCCGCCGGCTCCGCCCGACGAGATGCGCGCGGTGAGCTTGGTGGAGCCGCTCAGGTTGTAGGGCTTGAAGGAGATCCAGTCCCCGTTGTTGATGTCGCCCACGGTCTTGCCTCCGTTGGCGGGGGCCTTGTTGATGACACTCACTCCGAACTGGCCGGTGAAGTGCTCGGCCTGCCGGTGGCGTGGCTGCAGCTGCGCCTGGTCGTGGGTGGTGAGCGCGGCCTGGCCGCCGCCTCCGCCGTCCGTGTACTCGGCGTCGAAGACGCCGAAGATGTTGGCGTTCGGGTCGTGTCCGCCGTCCGCGGACGTCCTGATGGTGCCGGTGCAGCCGTTTGCGGAGGTCACGGGGTGGCCGTGGCTGTCATGGCCGAGGACATAGGTGACCTTCACCTTGGCGCAGTCGATCGTGCCGTCCTCAGGATCTGTGACGGTGACCTTGAACGGGATCTCGTCACCGAAGCTGAACAGCGCTCCCTCGACCGGCAGTTCCAGTTTCACCTTGGGTGCGGTGTTGCCGACGACGACCTGGACACTGGCCGAGCCGGTGCGCCCGGTCGGGTCCTTCGCGGTCACCGTGGCCGTGTAGGTGCCGTTCTTGCGGTACGTGTACGTCGGGTTGGCGGCCGTGGACGTGGCGCCGTCGCCGAAGTCCCAGGCGTACGTCAGCGCATCGCCGTCGGCGTCGCTCGTGCCGGCCGAGGAGAACGTGACCCGCAGCGGGGCCGTGCCCGACGTCTTGTTCGCTGCGGCCTCGGCGACCGGCGAGTGGCCGTTGGTGGCGTTCTCGATGCGGTAGAGCGCGGAGTGCTCGTTGCCGCCGAACCAGGCGGTGCCGTAGTCGAGGACGTACAGCGCCCCGTCCGGGCCGAAGCTCATGTCCATGATCTGCGTCCCGGTCCACGGGACGGGGTTGATGGACTGGACCGTGCCGTCGGCGCCGTGCTCGATGCGCTTGATCCAGCGGCGGCCGAACTCACCGGCGAAGAAGTCGCCGTCGTACGCCTCGGGGAACTTCACCGGGGAGTCGAGCGCCGGGTCGTAGTGGTAGACCGGCCCGCCCATCGGGGACTCGGAGCCGGTGCCGAACTCGGGCACGGATCCGCCGTCGTACGGGATCCAGGCGGGCTGGGCGGGCGGCAGGTCGACGAGACCGGTGTTGTGGGGCGAGTCGTTCTTCGGGGCTGCGCAGTCGAAGGTTGCCCCGGACACCTTGGTCGCGAAGTCGTAGTCGACGTACGGGTCGTTGTCACCGGTGCAGAACGGCCAGCCGAAGTTGCCGGGCTTGGTTATCCGGGCGAACTCGACCTGTCCGGCAGGCCCGCGCTTGGGGTCGGCCGCGCCGGCGTCGGGCCCGTAGTCGCCGACGTACAGCACACCGGTCTTCTTGTCGACGCTGAAGCGGAAGGGGTTGCGGAAGCCCATCGCATAGATCTCGGGCCGGGTCTTCTCCGTGCCCGGGGCGAAGAGGTTGCCCTCGGGGACGGTGTACGAGCCGTCGTCGGCGACCTTGATGCGGAGGATCTTTCCGCGCAGGTCGTTGGTGTTGCCGGAGGTGCGGCGGGCGTCGTAGGCGGGGTTGCGTTCGGGCCGTTCGTCGATGGGGGTGTAGCCGTCGGAGGCGAACGGGTTGGAGTCGTCGCCCGTCGACAGATACAGATTGCCCTGCGCGTCGAAGTCGATGTCCCCGCCGACGTGGCAGCAGATGCCGCGGGTCGCGGGGATGTCGATGACCTTCTTCTCGCTGGCGTTGTCCAGGCTGCCGTCGGCCTTGAGGACGAAGCGGGAGAGCCGGTTGACGCCGTCGTACTTGGCGAAGTCGGCGGCGGTGCCCTCGTTGGGGGCGTCGCCCGCGGGGGTGTCCAGCGGGGGCGCGTAGTAGAGGTAGATCGCCCGGTTCTCGCTGAACTTCGGGTCGATGCCGACGCCCTGGAGGCCTTCCTCGTCGTGCGAGTAGACGGGGACGGTGCCGATGACACGGGTGTTGCCGGCCGCGTCGGTCATGCGCAGCTCACCGTCGCGCGAGGTGTGCAGCACGCTGCGGTCGGGGAGGACGGCGAGCGACATGGGTTCGCCGACCTCGGGCTCGCCCTTGGCGAGGGTGACCTGCTGGAACTCCTCGGCCGCCGCGGCGGCGGGTTCCGTGTCCTGTGCGGGGGCCGCGACCCCGACGGGGGCGGCGATGGCGAGTGACGTCGCGGCCAGCAGGCCGCCGGTGAGGAGCGCGAGTCCCTTCCTGACTCTGCTTGCTCCGGGCCGTTTTCTGTGCACGTGTGTCCTCCGGAAGTAGCCGGTCGTACGGGCGGGTGCTGCTGCCGTGCGGTTCTCGCGCGGGAACGTGCCGCGGGAACTCCGGGGACCGGCGTGCGCCGTCACGCTGGTCGAGATCCGGGCAGAGTCCCGATCGGAGCCGCGCCCCGATCGGGCCTATGTCCTGTACACCTCAGGGACGGTAGCCGGGTTCGTCCTGGGCCGAAAGCCCTTGCACACCAGGCAAGTTGAACTTTCTCCCGAGGCAGGACAAAGCCGGGCGAGGGCAGGCCGGACCGGCCCGGCGGCACGATCGCCACCACCGGGCCCGGCCTGCGCCGATGTTCTAGTCGTTGCCTCCGAAGGCCGCGTCGAACGACGCCGCGGGCGGATCGAAGTCGTAGCGCTTCAGCGTGGCAAGCGCTTCCGGAGCACCCGTCAGCCGGTCCATTCCCGCGTCCTCCCACTCGACCGAGACCGGACCGTCGTAGCCGATCGACCGCAGCATCCGGAACACGTCCTCCCACGGGACGTCCCCGTGTCCGGCCGACACGAAGTCCCAGCCGCGCCGCGGATCACCCCACGGAAGGTGCGAGCCCAGCCGCCCGTTGCGGCCGTCCAGCCGACGCCGGGCCTCCTTGCAGTCGACGTGGTAGATCCGGTCCCTGAAGTCGTAGAGGAAGCCCACGGGATCGAGGTCCTGCCAGACGAAGTGGCTCGGGTCGAAGTTCAGCCCGAAGGCCGGGCGCCGGTCCACCGCCTCGAGGGCGCGGTGCGTGGTCCAGTAGTCGTACGCGATCTCGCTCGGATGGACCTCGTGGGCGAAGCGCACTCCCTCGGCGTCGAAGACGTCCAGGACCGGGTTCCAGCGCTCGGCGAAGTCCTCGTAGCCGCGCTCGATCATGCGCTCCGGCACCGGCGGGAACATGGCGACCAGATGCCAGATCGACGAGCCGGTGAAGCCGATGACGGTACGGACCCCGAAGGCGGCCGCGGCGCGCGCGGTGTCGGCCAGCTCGCGCGCCGCCCGCTGCCGTACACCCTCGGGCTCGCCGTCGCCCCAGATCCGCGCGGGCACGATCGCCTTGTGCCGCTCGTCGATGGGATGGTCGCAGACGGCCTGCCCGACGAGATGGTTGGAGATCGCCCAGCACTTCAGCCCGTACTTGTCGAGCAGCGCCCGCCGCCCGTCCAGGTACGAGGGGTCGGCGAGCGCCTTGTCGACCTCGAAGTGGTCGCCCCAGCAGGCGAGTTCGAGGCCGTCGTAGCCGAAGTCGCGGGCGAGCCGGCAGACCTCCTCCAGCGGAAGGTCCGCCCACTGGCCGGTGAAGAGGGTGAAAGGACGTGGCACGGCGGGACCTCCTCAGACGGGGACGGTTGTGTAGACGGCGTTCTTCGCCGCGCTCTCCTCCACGGCCGCGAGCACGCGCTGCACCTGGAGCCCGTCGGCGAACGACGGCGCCGGGTCGGTGCCGTCGGCGATGGCGTGCACCAGGTCGCGCGCCTGGTGGGTGAAGGTGTGCTCGTAGCCGAGGGCGTGGCCGGGCGGCCACCAGGCCTCCAGATAGGGATGTTCGCTCTCCGTGACCAGGATCCGACGGAAGCCGGAGGAGCCCGCGGGTTCGGTGTGGTCGTGGAACGACAGCTCGTTGAGCCGCTCCAGGTCGAAGGCGAACGATCCCCGCTCCCCGTTGATCTCGAGCCGCAGGGCGTTCTTGCGGCCCGAGGCCATCCGGGTGGCCTCGAAGGAGGCGAGCGCCCCGGAGGCGAGCCGCCCGGTGAACAGGGCCGCGTCGTCGACGGTGACCGGCCCGCGCGCGAGGCCGCCGGACGCGGTCAGCCCGCTCGACGCCCCGGCGAGCAGCGGCCTCTCCCGTACGAAGGTCTCGGTGAGCGCCGAGACCCCCACCAGCAACTCCCCCGCCAGATACTGCGCCAGGTCGACGGCGTGCGCCCCCAGATCGCCGAGCGCCCCCGATCCCGCGTGTTCCCGCTCCAGGCGCCAGGTCAGCGGGAAGTCCGGATCGACGAGCCAGTCCTGCAGATAGGTGATCCGTACGTGGCGGAGTGCGCCGAGCCGGCCGTCGGCGATGAGCCGGCGGGCGTACGCAATCGCGGGCACCCGCCGGTAGTTGAAGCCGACCATCGCCACCTGACCGCGCGCCCGGGCGCGTTCGGCCGCCGCGACCATGGCCTCGGCCTCGGCGACCGAATTGGCCAACGGCTTCTCGCACAGGACGTGCTTGCCCGCCTCCAGCGCCGCGATCGTGATCTCCGCATGGCTGTCACCCGGGGTGCAGACGTCGACGAGCTGCACATCGTCGCGGGTGACGAGGGCGCGCCAGTCGGTCTCCGCCGCTGCCCAGCCGTGTCTGTCCGCCGCGGCCCGGACGGCGGCCGCGTCACGGCCGCCGATCGCGGCGAGGACCGGCCGCATCGGCAGGTCGAAGACCCGGCCCACGGTGCGCCACCCCTGGGAGTGGGCGGCGCCCATGAACGCGTATCCGACCATGCCGACTCCGAGTGTCGGCGGCGCGGCCTCACTGTCCCTCTGTTCCATCCGGGTTCCTCCTCGTCGGTTGCTCGGTGCCGGCGGGCCAGGGCCTGTCAGCTGAAGCCCGTAGGCAGGTACTCGTCGACGTTCTCCTTGGTGACGACGGCCGAGTAGAGGGTGATCGAGGCGGGGATCTCCAGCTCCGACAGACCGCCGACGCCCTTGCCCTGGCCCAGCGCCCGCGCCAGGTCGATGGCGGACGCGGCCATCGTCGGCGGGTAGAGGACCGTCGCCTTCAGCACGCCGCTGTCGGCCTTGATCGCGTCCATCGCCGACTTGGCGCCCGCGCCGCCGACCATCAGGAAGTCGTCACGGCCGGCCTGCTGGATGGCGCGCAGGGCGCCCACGCCCTGGTCGTCGTCGTGGTTCCACAGCGCGTCGAACTGCTTCTGCGCCTGGAGCAGCTGGGCCATCTTGGCCTGACCGGACTCGACGGTGAACTCGGCGGCCTGGCGGGCCACCTTCGTGATGTTCGGGTAGTTCTTGAGGGCGTCGTCGAAGCCCTGGGTGCGCTGCTTGGTGAGCTCCAGGTTGTCCATGCCGGCGAGCTCGATGACCTTGGCGTTCGGCTTGTCCTTGAGCTGCTCGCCGATGTAGCGGCCGGCGTTGAGGCCCATGCCGTAGTTGTCGCCGCCGATCCAGCAGCGGTACGCCTGCGGGGAGGCGAAGATGCGGTCCAGGTTGATCACCGGGATGCCGGCCTTCATGGCCTGCAGGCCGACCTGGGTGAGGGCCTTGCCGTCGGCCGGCAGGATCACCAGGACGTCGACCTTCTTGTTGATCAGGGTCTGGATCTGGCCGATCTGGGCGGCGGTGTCGTTCGAGCCCTCGGTGATCTCCAGGGTCACCTCGGAGTACTTCTCCGCACGCTTCTTGGCGTTCTCGTTGATGGCGTTGAGCCATCCGTGGTCGGCCTGGGGTCCGGCGAAGCCGATGGTGACGGGCTTGCCGGGCTTGTCGTCGGCGGCCGGGACGTTGTTCGTGGCCGTGTCCTGCTTCGTGGGCTCGTTGCTGGTGCAGGCGGTGAGGAGGGCGCCGGCGGAGACGGCTGCGGTGCCGAAGAGCAGTCCTCTGCGGCTGGTGGCCGGGATTTCTGGCATGGCGATGAGACCCTTCGGGATCGGGCGTGCGGGGGCGGGTGAGCTGGAGCGAGGGCCGTGACGGAGCGGTCAGGCCTCGCCGTTGCGCAAGGTGCTGCGCTGAACCAGTACGGCGGCCACGATGATCGCTCCCTTGGCGATCTGCTGGACGGCGCTCTCCAGGTTGTTGAGGGCGAAGATGTTGGTGATGGTGGTGAAGACGAGGACGCCGAGCACGGAGCCGACGATGGTGCCGCGGCCGCCGCTCAGCAGGGTTCCGCCGATGATCGCTGCGGCGATGGCGTCGAGTTCGTACAGATTGCCGTTGGTGTTCTGGCCGGAGCCCGACAGGATGATCAGCATGAAGGCCGCTATGCCGCAGCACAGCCCGGAGAGCAGATAGAGGTAGAGGCGCTGGCGGCGTACGTCGATACCGGCGAGGCGGGCGGCCTCCGCGTTGCCGCCGACGGCGACGGTGCGGCGCCCGAAGGTCGTACGGTTCAGCAGTAGCCAGCCGATGACGGTGACGGCGGCGAAGACCAGGACGAGTGGCGGCACGCCGAGGAGGTAGGAATCGGGGACGCCGAGGTCCAGGACCGACGTCACGCCGACGATCTGGGTCTTGCCGTCGGTGATCTGGAGGGCAAGTCCGCGGGCCGATGCGAGCATGGCGAGGGTCGCGATGAACGGCACCATCCCGCCGTACGCGATGAGCAGCCCGTTCACCAGCCCACAGCCGAGGCCGACGACGACCGCGGTGAAGAGGATGCCGGCGAAGCCGTACTCCTGGGTGGCGACGGTCGTCGCCCATACCGAGGCGAGGGCGACGATCGCGCCGACGGACAGATCGATCCCGCCGCTGGTGATGACGAAGGTCATACCGACGGTGACGACGCCGATGACGGATGCCTGGGTGAGCACCAGCTGGAGGTTGGCGGTGTCCAGGAACTGGTCGGGCTTGGTGAAGCCGCCCACGGCGACGAGTACGGCGAGGACTGCGAGGAGGGAGAGGTTGCGGACGTCGGCACGCAGTCCCACCGCCCGCCAACCGCCCTTGTCCGGGCTGGACTTGACCACGGGTGGCGGCGGTGCCTGCTGGGCCTCGAAGGCAGGCTGCGTCATGAGCTCGGGCTCCCTTCCATGACGAGGTCGAGTACGCGGTGCTCGTCGAGCTCCCCCGCGGGCGCCGTGTGCACGACGCGGCCCTCGCGGAGCACCAGCACCCGGTCGGCGAGACCGAGCACTTCGGGAACCTCGCTGGAGACGAGGAGGACGGCGAGCCCGTCGTCGGCGAGCCGGCGGATCACGGCGTACAGCTCGGCCCGGGCGCCGACGTCGACGCCGCGGGTGGGCTCGTCGAGCAGCAGGACACGGCAGCCGCGGAGCAGCCAGCGGGCGAGGACGGCCTTCTGCTGGTTGCCGCCCGAGAGGGTGCGGATGCGGGCGTCGGGGTTGTCGGGGCGCAGGGACAGCTCGCGGGTGGAGCGCCGGGCGGCCCGGCGTTCCTCTCCGCGGTCGAGCCAGCCGCCGCGCGAGAAGCGGGAGAGGGAGGAGACGGACACATTGCGGGTGACCGACTCGAGCATCAGCAGGGCCTGGGCCTTGCGCTCCTCGGGGGCGAGTCCGAGTCCGGCGCGGACCGCGGCGCGCACGCTGCCCGGTTTGACTGGGTGCCCGTCGACGGTGACCGTACCGGCGGTGGGCCTCCTGGCTCCGTAGATGGTCTCCAGGATCTCGGAGCGCCCGGAGCCGACGAGCCCGGCGAGTCCGATGATCTCGCCCGGGCGCAGTTCGAGGTCGACGGGCGCGAACTCGCCGTCCCGGGTGAGTCCTTCGACGCGCAGCACGGGGGCGCCGTCGGGAGCGGTGGCGGGCCGGTCGGGGAAGACGTACTCGACGTTGCGTCCGGTCATCATGGCAACGATGTCGCGCGTAGGGGTGTCCTTGGCGGGCAGTCCGCCGGCCACCGCCCGGCCGTCCTTCAGTACGGTGACGCGGTCGCCGATGCGGCGGATCTCCTCCAGGCGGTGGGAGATGTAGACGACGGCGACGCCGTCCGCCGTGAGGTCGGCGACGATGCGGAAGAGATTGGCCGTCTCGTCGGGGTCGAGCGCCGCGGAGGGCTCGTCCATCACGATGAGGCGTACGTCGTGGGAGAGGGCGCGGGCCATCGACACGATCTGCTGCTGAGCGGCGGACAGTTCGCCGACCGCGCGGCCGGGGTCGATCTCGGGGTGGCCCAGGCGGTGCAGGAGCGCGGCGGTGGCCTGGCGGGCGTCGCGGCCGCGGACGACGAATCCGGCGGTGGTGGGTTCATGGCCGAGGAAGACGTTCTCGGCGACGGACAGGCCTTCGACCAGGTCGAGTTCCTGGTAGATGGTGGCGATGCCGAGGCGCATGGCGGCGATGGGCGACTTCAGCGACACGGGCTCGCCGCGCCAGGTTATCTCTCCGTCGTCGGGCTGGTGGGCGCCGGCGAGCACCTTGATGAGGGTGGACTTTCCGGCGCCGTTCTGGCCGAGGAGGCAGTGCACTTCGCCGGCCTGGACGTCCAGGTCGACGCCGTCGAGGGCGCGGACGCCGGGGAACGACTTGGTGATGCCGGACATGGTGAGGAGCGGCGGTGCGGGTGGTGCCGGTGGTTCTGGTGCCATGACGAATCCCCTCGGCGGGTGCGGCCGGTGAGCGGGCAGGTGGTACCAGGTGCGCGGTGCGGGGGTGGTGCGGGCCGTTGGGTGGGCTCGACCCACCGGGTCAGGCCGGCGAGAACAGGTGGTCGCTGATGAGCCGGGCCGCGCCGATCACTCCGGCGGTGGGGCCCAGTTCGCCCAGCACGATGGGGAGATTGCCGGTGGCCAGCGGCAGTGACTGCCGGTAGACCTGGGTGCGGACGCTGGCGAGCAGGGTGTGGCCGAGCCCGGTGACGCCGCCGCCGATCACGACGAGCCCCGGGTTGAAGAAGCTGACGAGGCCGGCGATGACCTGGCCGACGCGGTTGCCGCCCTCGCGGATGAGGTCGAGCGCGGTGGCGTCCCCGGCCGCGGCCGCCGCGGCGACGTCGGCCGCGGTGAGCCTGCCGGCCGCCTCCAGTCGCGCGGCGAGTTCCGGCGACTGTCCCGTACGTGCCGCCTCGTCGGCGTCGCGCGCGAGTGCTGCGCCGCTGAAGTGGGCCTCCAGGCAGCCCCTGTTGCCGCAGGCGCAGGCGCGTCCGTCGGCCTCGACCTGGATGTGGCCGATGTCGCCGGCGCTCCCGGTCGTCCCCCGGTAGACATCGCCGCCCACGACGATGCCGCAGCCGATGCCCGTGCCGATCTTGACGCAGAGGAAGTCGCCGACGGAGCGTGCGACTCCGGCGTGCTGCTCCCCCATCGCCATCAGGTTCACATCGTTGTCGACCATGACGGGGCAGCCGAGTTCCTGGCTGAGCGCCTCGCGGACCGGGAAGCCGTCCCAGCCGGGCATGATGGGCGGTGCCACGGGGACGCCTTCGGGGAAGCGCACAGGCCCCGGCACACCGATCCCGGCGCCGTCGAAGCCCTCGGCGAGCCCGGACGCCTTGAGCTTGGCGGCCATCGCGAGTACTTGCTCGAAGACGGCGACCGGGCCCTCGCGGACGTCCATCGGATGGTTGAGGTGGCCGAGGACCTCCAGTTCGGCGTTGGTGACGGCGACGTCGACCGAGGTGGCACCGATGTCGACGCCGAGGAAGCGCAGATTGGGCGCGAGGCGGATGTTGTGCGACCGGCGTCCGCCTCGGGACGCGGCGAGCCCGTCCGCGACGACCAGTCCGGTCTCCAGCAGCCGGTCGACCTCGACGGCGAGCTTGGACCGCGAGAGGTCGACCTGATCACCCAGCTGGGCACGGGAGTTGGGCCCGCCGTCACGCAACAGCCGCAGCAGTCGCGCCTGGTGCGCATTGGCGGGTCGAGCCGTCATGCGTCTCACGTGCCCCTCCCCTCCCCCGGCCTTCGGCATGGGGAATCCCGCATGGCCTGTGCCGTCGGGCTTTCGAGGGGAAGTTAGCAGCGCCGTCCTCGGCTGGGAAGAAGTTGCGCAGGAATCCATGGCAACTTTCTCCACACCCAGGACAAAGGCGAATGGTGTCAGCCACTCGGGGCATCCGATCGCGTCAGTCGGCCGGGCCGACCGGGTCGACGGGGCCCCCGGGCCGACCGGGAGTGCCGCCGCGCCGGGGTCGCCCTGATCCCGGAATGTGATGGACAGTGGCGGCCCGGGCTGCTGTGGTGGCCCCCATGTCCGCACCCATCGGCGCCGAGGCGGTCCGGCGCGTCTCCACCCTCGAGCTGTTCTTCGACCTGGTCTTCGTCTTCACGGTCACCCAGTTGACGGTGCTGATCGCCGACGATCTGACGTTCGCGACGGCCGGCCGGGTCGTCCTGATCTTCACCGTGCTGTTCTGGATGTACGGCGGATACGCGTACCTCACCAACCAGGTGCCGCCCGACCGGCCGTCGCGCCGCATCCTGCTCATCCTGGGCATGGGCGCGTTCCTGATCTGCGCCCTGTCCATCCCACAGGCCTTCGACGACGGCGACGACAGCGGCGGGGTCGCCTTCGGCATCGGCTACCTGCTGGTCGTCCTGGTGCACGGCGCCCTCTACAGCCGCAGCCACGGCAGCCGTGTCGTCTGGTTCGTGCTGCCGAACGTGCTCTCGGCCCTCGCCGTGACGGCTGCCGGTTTCACCGAGGGACGCGCCAGGGACCTGCTGTGGCTGCTGGCACTCGTCCTGCAGTTCGCGACGCCGCCGCTGGTCCGCCGCGCTGCGCGGTCCGGGGAGGACGAGGGGCTGGGCAGCCGGATCGGCACGATGAGCCCCTCGCATCTCGTGGAGCGTCACGGGCTGCTGCTGATCGTCGCCTTCGGCGAGTCGATCATCGCGATCGGCATCGGCATCGGTGAGCTGCCGCTGACCTTCGGTCTGTTCGCCGGCGCGTTCCTCGCACTCGCGCTCACGGCGGCGCTGTGGTGGACCTATTTCGTACGGGACGAGGGCATCGCCGAGCAGGTGTTCGCCCGTACGCCTCCGCTGCGGCGGTTCAAGCTGGCCCTCAACGCGTACTACTACTCCTTTCTGCCGATGCTCATCGGGATCGCGTTCCTGGCGGCCGGGGTGAAGAAGTCGATCGGCCATCCGGGGGAGCAGTTGCCCGTCGGGCCCGCGCTGGCGCTGGCCGGAGGTGTGGCCCTGTTCCTGGCCGGCGACATCGCGTTCCGTGCGGTACTTGGCATAACTCCGGTGGTGTACCGGGCGGTCGCGGTCCTCGGCACGCTGGCGACGGCCCTGCTCGGCATGTGGCTGTCCGTCACGGCGCAACTCATCGCACTGGTCGTGGTGCTGGTTGCGATGCTGTCCGCCGAAGCACGATGGGCCGACCGCCCCTCGGCCGCCGCGGGCGCGGACGACGGTACGGGGACGTGAACGACGGTCTCCATGACGGCCTGAACGAGACCTGGACGACGACCTGAAGACGACCTGAACGACGAAGGGACCACCGCATGATTCTGGTGACGGGTGCCACGGGGAACGTCGGCTCCGAACTCGTGCGCGCACTGGCCGAAGCGGGTGCGCCGGTGCGGGCGTTCAGCCGCTCGGGTGCCACGGCCGAGCTGCCCAAGGGCGCCGAGGGAGTGTCGGGCGATCTGAACAGCGCGGAGTCGGTCGCCGCGGCGCTCACCGGCGTCCGGGCCGTCTTTCTGATGCCGGGCTACCAGCAGGCGCGCGAGTCGCTGGCCGCCATGCGCGAGGCGGGCATCGAGCGGGTCGTGATGCTCTCCGGCGGTTCGGTCGCGACCGGGGACATGTCGAACGCGGTGACCCGCTACATGACCGAGGCGGAGACGGCGGTCAGGGAGTCAGGGCTGCCGTGGACGTTCCTGCGGCCGTACTCGTTCATGTCGAACACCCTGGAGTGGGCGGAGGGTCTGCGCGCCGGGAACGACACGGTGCGGGCGCCGTTCGCCGGAGTGCCGGTCGCCACGATCGACCCGTACGACATCGCCGCCGTCGCCGCCGTTGCGCTGACCTCGTCCGGGCACGAGGGCAAGGCGTACGCGCTGTCGGGCCCCGAGGCGCTGCTGCCCGCCGACCGGGCGCGGATCCTGGGCGCCGCGCTCGGCCGCGAGCTGCGCTTCGTGGCCCTCTCCGACGAGGAGGCGCGCGTGGAGATGGAGGCCAGGATGCCGGTCGCGTACGTCGACGCCTTCTTCAGCTTCTACGTCGACGGGACGCTGGACGAGTCGCAGGTCCTGCCGACGGTCGGGGATCTGACGGGGTGGCCACCCCGCACCTTCGCCCAGTGGGCCGAGGCGCACGCCGACGCGTTCAGGGCGGTCTGAGCGGAACCGACAGGGGGCGGCGCGGCGCCGCTGTCCTCACGTGCCGCCCGGGCCGCCCAGCGTCCGTTCCGTCTCGCCGTCCGGCCAGCGGGCGGTGAGCAGCAGTGCGATGTCGTCGGGGCGGTCCGCGGCCTGGCGCGCCTCGCGGATGAGGCGGTCGGCGGCGTCGGTGAGGCTGGTCCCATAGGCCCGGGCCAGGGTGCCCCGCAGCCGCTCGACGCCGTAGTCGAGGTCCGTGCCGGGCCGTTCGATCAGCCCGTCGGTGTACAGGGCCAGCACCGCTCCTGGTTCGACGGTGAGTTCGCTGACGGGATACGTCTCCTCCGCGTCGACGCCCAGGACGATCCCGCCGGGCAGGTCGAGGACCTCGGTGCGGCCGTCGGGGCTGCGCAGCAGCGGCTGCGGATGCCCGGCGCGCACGGCCTGGGCGGCCCCGGTCTCCGGGTTCAGCCGGACGTAGCAGCAGGTGGCGAACTGGCCGGGGTCGAGGTCGATGAGCAGCCGGTTGGTTCCCCTCATCACCTCCTCGGGCTCGAGGCCGGCCAGCGCGAACGCCCGTACAGCACTGCGCAGTTGACCCATGGTGGCGGCGGCAGAGACGCCGTGGCCCTGAACGTCGCCGACGACGAGGGCGAGGCCGGGGCCGGTCTCGATGACGTCGTACCAGTCGCCGCCGACGTCCATGCCCTGTGTGCCGGGGAGATAGCGTGCGACGATCTCCACTTTCTCGGGCTCGGGCAGCCTGCGCGGCAGCAGGGCGTCCTGGAGGCCGCGGGCGAGCGCCGCCTCCGTGTCGTACCGCTGGGCGCGGGCGAGCGCCTGGGCGATGAGTCCGGCGAGCGCGGTGAGGACCGTGCGCTCCTCGGGGGCGAAGCCCCGTGGCTGGTCGAACCCGAGGATGCAGGTGCCGACCGGGCGGCCGGACGCGATGAGCGGCAGGAAGGCACGGGCGCCGATGGAGGCGTCCATCGGAATGCCGGGATACGCCACTGCGAGCTGGTCCATCGACTCGAAGAAGATCGGACGGCCGGTGGTGAGGGTCTCGACACCGGGCAGCCGGGCGTCGAGCCCGACTCCCTCGAAGGGTTCGAGGAAGCCCGGCGGGAAGCCGGTCTCCCAGGCCAGGTAGAGATGCCGCTCGTGCAGGACGTATATGGCGAGTTGGCGGCCGCCGAAGGCGGGCAGCAGTTCCTCGGTGACGACGGCCGACACCTGGCGCGCGGTGACGGCCTCGGTCAGGGCGATGGCCAGTGCGACCGGGCGGTACAGCGCGGAGGCCCGGTCGGCCGGGGAGGCGAACTGCCCGGTCCCGGCGCCGGGCCTGCTGACGGAACCGGGCTCGTAGCTGGGGTGTTCCAGGGCCGATACCTGTCCGGTCACGCCGCGGTGCCCGGGGTAGAGGGCCACGGAGATCCACTCGCCCGCAGAGCGGCGGGCCTGGAACCGGACGGGTTCGTCGGACAGCAGCGCCGCCCGGTAGTAGTCCCCGAAGGCGGGCCGGTCGAGCCAGGGCACGGCCTCCCACAGGACCCGCCCGGTCAGCTCGGCGCGGGTGCCGCCGAGCAGGGCCTGTGCGCTGCGGTTGACGTAGGTGATCCGTCCGGATCTGTCGAGGGCGAAGAGGCCGTCGGGCAACCGGTCGCCGGCCTCGCCCGCGGCCGCCGCGGCGCCGAGCTCGACGAGGCAGCCGGTCAGCCGGTGCCCGTCGTCGGCGCGGGACTCGCCGTCCCCTTTGGTGTCAGCGCCTTGGATGTCGTCGCCGGCTTCGGCGGGCAGGCGCACGGGCCGCGCCGTGAACTCCACGAGCGATGCCGTGCCGTCGGGGCGCAGCAGGCGCATCCTGCGGCTCACCGCCCTGCTGTCGGGGTTGGCCTCGTGGGCGACGGTCCACAGCTGGTACACGTCGTCGGGGGCCATGGTCGCGGCCAGTGCGTCGATGGTGCCGGGGAAACGCGCCGGGTCGGTGCCGAGGATCTCGCACAGCTCGGTGTCCGCCGTCAGGGTGCCGCTGCTGACGTCCCAGTCGAAGTGGCCGATGCGGACCGGGGGCCGGGTGATCTCCGGGGCCTGGGTGACGATCGGTTCGTCGCGCCACTCGACGTGCGCGCCGTCCGCTTCGAGCCGGGCGAGGGTGCTGCCGAGCCGCCGGGCGGATGCGTCCAGCCGGTCGATGTCGGACTGGGCGACCTGGCGGCCGGGCGTGGCGGGGCGGAGGACCACCATGACCCCGAACCGCTCGCGCCCGCTGGTGACGGGCGCGTACATCGATCCGAACGGGAACGGGAGACCGGCCATGAGCTGCGGGAAGCGGCGCATGGCCTCCTCGGTGTCGGCGAGGTTGATGCTCTGGCCCGAGCGGAAGGCCTCGGCGACGGGGAAAGGGCGGTTCACATGCATACGCCACCACGGGCGGAACAGCTCTCCCGGCAGCCCCACGAGCACGCCGAGGCGCAGGAGGCCCTGTGTCTCCGAGCGCAGGTACACCCCACCGGCGTGGCCGCCGACCGCGCCGATCGCCTTGACCGCGGCCTCGGCGAGCGCCTGGCCGAGCTCGTCCGAGCCAGGAACAGCGCTGGTGCCCGTCCCGCGCTTCGGCCCGCTGCGCCGGGATGGGCCGGGCCTGGCCGCGCCGTACCAGGTCACATAGCAAGGATGCGCCCGGATCGACCCGCCCCGCACCTGCGGGCGCGGGAAGGCCGCGCGCGGGCTGCGGTGTGCGGACCTGCCGCGCCCGGACCCCGCGGTGGGCCGCGGTGTCCGTCCTCGAGCGCCGGACGGGCTCGAAGTGCACCCCGTACCGGCAAGTCGGCCCGCCTGTCCGTCCTCGAACGCCGGACGGGCGGGAAGTACGGCCGCGTCCGGGTCAGGACTCGCGCTGGTGGTACGTGCGGCGCGTGTGTTCCGTGTGCGCGCGCATGACCTCCGTCGCGCGCTGTTCGTCGCGCGCCGAGATCGCCGCGATCAGGTCCCGGTGCTCGATCCAGGACTGCTTCCCGCGCTGCCGGGCGACCGGCGTGTAGTACCAGCGGACGCGGCGGTCCACCTGCCCCGCCAGCTCGGCGAGGACGACATTGCCGGCGAGCTCCATCACCTTGGCGTGGAACGCGGCGTTGGTCGCGACAGCCACATCCACGTCGTCGTCCGCGACGGCCTGCTCGCCCTTCGCGCAGAGCTCCTCGAGCGCCGCGATGCCCGCCGGGTCGGAGCCGGCCGCGGCCAGCCGGGCGGCCTCGGCCTCCAGGAGCGTACGGACCGAGAGCAGCTGGTCGGCCTCCTCGTCGGTCGGCTCATGCACGAATGCACCCTGCGCCGGGCGCAGATCGACCCAGCCCTCGGTGTTGAGACGCTGGAGCGCCTCACGGACGGGCTGGCGCGACACACCGAGGTGGCCTGCGAGTTCGCTCTCGACCAAGTGCTGGCCGGGGCGCAGCGCCCGGGTGGTGATGAGTTCGAGCAGCGCCTCGTACACGCGCTCGCGCAGCGGGCCCGGGCGTTCCAGCCTGGGCACGGCTCCTTGCGGCAGTCCTGCGGACAACATCGCGTCCCCTCCGTGCGATTGGCTATCGTCTGCAGTCTACCGAGTTCAATCCGGTCACGGACAGTGCACGACCTGCCCCGCATACGAAAGATTGCCGCCGAAGCCGAAGAGCAGCGCCGGTGCACCCGACGCCACCTCGCCGCGCTCCACCAGCTTGGACAGGGCCATCGGGATCGAGGCGGCCGAGGTGTTGCCGGACTCGACGACATCGCGGGCGACGACCGCGTTCACCGCGCCGATCCGCTGGGCGATGGGCTCGATGATCCGCAGGTTCGCCTGGTGCAGGACGACGGCGGCGAGGTCCTCGGGCGCGACCCCGGCCCGCTCGCACACGGTTCGGGCGATCGGCGGGAGCTGCGTGGTGGCCCAGCGGTAGACGGTCTGCCCCTCCTGCGCAAAGCGGGGCGGCGTCCCCTCGATCCGTACCGCGTGCCCCATCTCCGGGACCGAACCCCACAGCACCGGCCCGATGCCCGGCTCCGCGTCCCCCTCGCACGCCTCGACCACCGCGGCGCCCGCGCCGTCGCCGACGAGGACGCAGGTGGTGCGGTCGGTCCAGTCGGTGACGTCGGACATCTTGTCGGCGCCGATGACCAGGGCGCGGGCGGCGGACCCGGCCCTTACGGCGTGGTCGGCGGTGGCGAGGGCGTGGGTGAAGCCGGCGCAGACGACGTTGAGGTCCATGGTCGCGGGCGAGGACATGCCGAGCCGGGCCGCGACGCGTGCCGCCGTGTTCGGGGAGCGATCGGTCGCGGTGGAGGTGGCGACCAGGACCAGGTCGATGTCGGCGGGCGCGAGACCGGCCGAGGCCAGCGCCTTCGCTGCGGCGTGGGCGGCCAGTTCGTCCACCGGCTCGTCGGGACCGGCCACATGGCGGGTTCTGATCCCGACCCGGCTGGTGATCCACTCGTCACTGGTGTCGACCAGGGCCGCCAGGTCGTCGTTGGTGAGCACCTTGGCGGGCTGGTAGTGCCCGAGCGCGGCGATACGCGTGCCGGTCATGCCCAGGGACCCCCTTTGCTGTCGACGTCAGGAGCCTTCCAGTCTCGTCAGCGACTCATGGGTACGAGGGCAGGTAAACCAACAGGAATCACCCCGCGCTCTTGGAGACTCCGTCAGCCTCGGAGGCTCCTCACCCGGCCATGTCGCCCGGCGGCGGCTGGTGGACCCCGAAGAGCGAGCCCTGGTCGTCGCGGCAGAAGCGGAAGCGCCCGAAGCGGGCAACGGTGTCCGCGTCCTCGTCGTCCCCGCCGGGGCCGGGCTCGACCGTGCCGCCGAGCGCCACCACGCGGGCGAGTGCGATGTCGAGGTCGTCGACCTTGAAGAAGAGGTACGGGCTCGCCTCGGCGTCGGCGCCGTGGACACCGCCCGGGACGTTCGGCGTACGGATCGAGTAGCCGGTGCCCGGCGGGACGGCCTCGAACGTCCAGCCGAAGAGCCCGCCGTAGAACGCGCGGGCCTTCTCCGGGTCGTCCACGCCCAGTTCGAAGAAGGAGATCTCCCCGGCCATCGCTGACTCCTGTCCGGTCGGCGGAGCTGTCGTTCTCCACGCTGCCACACACCTTGTCGGCAGCAAATCCATACTGTAGACAATACATCGTCTACAGACGCACAGGGGCAGCGGGTCCACGTGCAGCACAATGAGATCGTCAAAGTCACCTCGCCGCACGACATCCCGGTGACCCACGGCAACCTCCGCATCAAGGGCCGCTTCGGCTTCCAACACGTACAGAATCGGGACTGAACACCATGGGACGGGTCACCGAGCGCCGCCGCACCATACGGATCAGGGGCGGGGTCGTGTCCGCCCGGCCGGACACCCTGGTGGCCGAGGAGCCGCTGGAGATCCGGCTGAACGGCCGCCCGCTGGCGATCACCATGCGCACGCCCGGCGACGACTTCGCGCTCGCGGCGGGCTTCCTGGTCAGCGAGGGCGTGATCGGCTCGGCGGCGGACGTGCGGTCCATCGTGTACTGCGCCGGTGCGAAGGACGACGGCTCGAACACGTACAACGTCGTCGATGTGCAGCTCGCGCCCGGTGTGCCCGTCCCGGACATCACGCTCGAACGCAATGTCTACACGACGTCGTCGTGCGGACTGTGCGGCAAGGCGAGCCTCGACGCCGTGCGCACGACCACCCGCTTCCCGATCGCCGACAATCCCCCGGTCCGGGTCGAGCCCGGGCTGCTGTCCGGCCTCCCCGACCGGCTGCGGGCGGCGCAGCGGGTCTTCGACCGGACCGGAGGGCTGCATGCCGCCGCGCTGTTCTCGGAGGACGGGGAACTGCTCGACATCCGCGAGGACGTGGGGCGGCACAACGCCGTCGACAAGCTGGTCGGCCGGGCGCTGCGCGAGGATCTGCTGCCCCTGTCGCGGGCGATCCTGCTGGTGTCGGGCAGGGCGTCGTTCGAGCTGGCTCAGAAAGCGGTGATGGCCGGGATACCCGTGCTGGCGGCCGTGTCCGCCCCGTCGTCGCTGGCCGTGGACCTGGCGGCGGAGACCGGTCTGACGCTGGTCGGGTTCCTGCGCGGTCCCGACATGAACGTGTACGCGGGCGAGGAACGCATCGCCCTGCATACGGGGGTGTGACGGGCCCGGCCGGCGGGGAGCGCCCCCTGCGCCGGCCGGGTCCTTTTCCCGTGCTTGCTATCCGGTGACGTCGATGAACACCGGGTTCGTGTAGCACCAGGTGTCCACCCACGGATCGCCGTTGCCGGGCTCGTGCGCGACCGGCCCGTGCGGGTCGACACCCGCGCCGAGCAGGCCGGGGCCGTTCCGCCGGCCGTCGCTGCCGCGGAGCCGTACGTAGCAGGACTCCTCGACGCGGCCGAGCGGGATCCGCAGGGTGTAGCGGCCGCGGCGGCCGGAGACGTCGGCGGTGTGCACGACCCTGGTGTCGGGGGCGCGCCAGGCGTCGCGGTCAGCGGCCGGGCCGCGCACGGCGCCCCGGATGACGTCGAGATGCGCGAGAGCGGGCACGTCGCCGCGGCCGCCCGGGCGGGACGCGGTGGTGACGGTGACGGTCAGCGTCACCTGCTCACCGCGGCGCACCCGCAGCCGGCCGCCGAGCGTGACGCCGCGGCCGGTCCCGTACGGGCGGTGGACGCGTACGTCGATGCCGTCGACGAGGTGACCGTGGTCGACCCAGACGCGGCCCGCGCGGAGTCCGGCCATGACCTGGCGGTAGCCGTAGCGGGGCACGCCGACGTGCGTACGGCTGAACTGGCCGGGCCACAGGTCGCTGCCGGGCTGCGGTTCGCCGGTGTCGACGGGGTCGGGGAGGCGGCCGGTGTTGTCGAAGCTCTGGCCCGGCAGCCAATCACCGTTGCGCCAGGTGTCGAACACGACCCGGTGCACGTCCGAGTTGGACGTGATCGAGAAGAGCTTGCCCTCGGCGAGCATCGCGTCCCAGAGACCGCCGACGGTCGCGGTGGCCCAGTCGAAGCCGCCGTAGGTCACATAGGCCTCGCGCGGGTAGCCGGGGAAGGAGTTCGCGGACGGGGCGTTCTCGTACTCGCCGCGGATGCTGCGCGCGCCGCGCCCGGGGTGCGCCGCGCCCTGGGCGCCGGGCGCGCCCTCCATGCCGATCATGATGCCGGGCGCTGCGTCCCGCCAGGCGCGCAGCTCGTGCGGGGAGTCGATGCCCAGGCGCAGCGGGTGGTTGGCGAGGACGAGGACGTCGTCGACGTACCCGCTGCGGCGCTGCCGGTCGAGCCATTGGAGGGCCTTGACGGCGTGGGCCTCGTTGCGGGCGGTGTCGGGGTGGTCCGGGGCGCCCGCGGTGTAGCCCAGCAGTTTGCCGTCGTACTCCTGCTCGAAGCGGGTGAGCAGGTCGACCTCGTGGCGGCCGGGGGCGGAGAAGACGGTCGCGTGCTCGGCGCCGGGGATGTACCACTCCAGGCCCTGGAAGATGAGCATGCGACGGTTCTCGGCGCGGGCCCTGAGAATCTCCCGGTGCTCTGCCTCGGCGCCGCCGGCCTGGTGGTGGCCGATGTTGCTGTGCTCGGTGAGGACCATCCAGTCCAGGCCGTAGCGGGAGGCGGCGGTGGCGAGCTGGGAGAACGTGTACTTGGCGTCATGGCTGTAGACCGAGTGCACGTGGTGGTCGCCAACAAGGTAGACGAGGTGCGGGTCGTCACCGCCTCCGGACGGGACGTGAGCCTCGGCCGGCGCGTGGGCCTCGGCCGGGGCCGGCGCCAGCGCGGACGCGCCGGCGTAGGCCGCGCCCGCGAAGGCGGCGCCGTACAGGCCTGCGCGGCGCAGGAGGCCGCGGCGGCTGAGGCCCTGCGGATCGAGCGCTTCGGCGGGGACCTCGGGGTCGGCCCAGCGCGGCAGCGGTTGGGGTCTGTGCACGGGTACTCCTCGGGTGAGCCGGGCGGGGGCCTAGGCGTTCATGAACGAGCCGACGGGGAGGGCGCGTTCGGTGATGCGGACGTCGCCGATCCAGCCGCGGAACAGCTGGTCGAGCCTGCCGTCGTACTCGTAGGCGCCGAGCAGCCAGGAGAGACCGAGCGTCGTCAGGCCGTTGGTGGGGGTGGCGGGGTTGCGGGCGACCTGGCAGCCGTCGACGTACAGCGTGGTGTGGCGGCCGTCGTTGACGACGGCGACGTGCCACCAGGTGGCGAGCGGGAGTTCATGGCCCCAGTTGGCGACGAGCCCCGGCTGGTCGAGGGGTGCGGCGGCCCACTGGAGGGCGTGGCCGTCGGAGAGGGAGAGGGTGACGACGGGCTCCGCCGGGTCGCCCGTCTTCCCGGCGGCGCCGACGGTGCCCTGGCGGCCGAGGATCCCCGACCAGGCGTTGCGGGAAGCGGTCCAGTCGGCGGGGAGCTTGAAGAACGCCTCGACGGTGTAGCCGGCGCGGAAGGTCGCCGGGTTGACCGGTGCGCCCTTCACGGTCTGCAGGAAGGCGCCGCGCAGCGGGGGCTTGCCGCCGTCGAACCAGAGGCTGCCGTGGCCCGGCTGGTCCGGGTGGTGTTCGGCCGACCAGCGCAGCGCGTCGGCGGGGCTGCCGGGGACGGCGGCGCGGACGAGGTCGTTGCCGTGGCCGGAAAGGTCGGGGACGCGGAGGGTCTCGTCGGCGGAGGTGCCGTCCTCGTGGCCCGTGTCGAAGCGCCAGTACGCGACGGTGCCGGGCAGCAGCATGCGGGAGGCGGGGCGGGAGCTGCGCGGCGGCACCGGCGCGAAGCCCGCAAAGCGCTCCTCGAAGTCGACGGCGACGGAGAACCGGTCCTCGGGGCCGGTCAGTTCGGTCTCCTGGAGCGCGAGGGCGTTGGCCTTGTCGCGGGCGGCACGCTCGAGCTGCCACGGGGAGAGGGTGGAGACGTCGATCGTGTTCCGGTCGAGGTCGAAGCGGTACAGGCGGATCATCGCGCTGCCGCCGAAGTACCGGTCCTGGTAGTTGGTGAGGTGCAGATGCACGTCGTGACCCGCGTCGTTCTTGCGGGTGGTGCGGGCGGCGGGCCAGAAGTGGCCGTTGAGGGTGAGGAATATCTGGTCGTTGGCGGCGATCAGTTCGTCCCAGAGCCGCTGTCCGTACGGGGAGAGCCTGGCCTCGTCCCCCGGCCTCTCGCCGTACACGAGATCGTGGGTGGTGAGGATGACCGGGCTCTTCGGGTGCTGCGCGATCACCTTGTTCGCCCAGGCGAAACCGGCGGCCGACATCCGCCAGTCGAGGGCGAGGACCAGCCACTCGCGGCCGGCTGCGCGGAAGAGGTGGTACGTGTTGTAGCCGTCGGGCGAGGCACCGCCGAAGGTGGGCAGCCGGCGCATCCGGCTCGGGCCGAAGGCGTCGAGATAGGGGCTGGCGCCGCGCTGGTCGTCGGTCGAGGAGAGGATGTCGTGGTTGCCGGCGAGCACGCTGTATCCGGCGCGGCGGCGGTCGAGCAGCTCGAACACCTTGCTGAGCGGGGCGAATTCCTCCGCCCGGGCGTTCTCCACGAGGTCGCCCAGGTGGGAGAGGAAGACGATGTTCTCGTCCCGGGCGTGGTCGAGGACGTAGCGCAGCGACGCCTCCACGGGCTCGGGGTTGATGCTCGTGCCGTCGAACAGGTACTGGGTGTCGGGCATCACGACGACCGTGAAGGTGCGGCGGTCGGGTTCGGGCCGCCAGCCGGTTCCGGCAACGTTGTCAGAATCTGCCGTGCCCGCGGCGGTGGCCGCGGCGGCGGTCCCGGAACCTGCGGTCGCGGCTGTCCCGGCGGCGAGGGCGGTGAGCCCGGCTGCGGCGAGGAACGTACGCCGGCCGGCGGGAAGCGGACTGCTCATGTGGGTCTCCGGGCACTGGTCGGGCTGGACGCAGTGCAGGCTAGGCCCGCCCCTTCCGCACCAACTCCCTCTCCGGGCAACGCCCCGCGGAAGTCTCGGTGAACGCCCGCCGCGTCCGGGGGCCTTGCGTCAGCGGGCGCCGCCGGGTGCCGGGGCCGGGATCATCTGCAGACCGAGCGTGGCGGGCGGCTCGGCGACCCCCGGGCCGCCGGATTCCGCCCACGCCAGAATGTCGTCCGTCGCGTCGTCGTCGAGTGCGAACCCGATCCAGACGGCGCGCGCTCCGCGCCGCCGCGCCTCGGTGGAGGGCTGCACCACAACGACGTTGGCCTGCCCGCAGGGCCCGAGACAGTCGCTGGTCCGCACCGCGATCCGCCCCCCGGAGGCGGCGGCCGCCTCACGCAGCCGCCGCAGCTGTGCGTCGTGATCCGTGCCCGGATGCTTGCGTGCATCGCCGCAGCAGCAGCCACGGCAGACGACGAGGGTGCAGGGGCGACGGGCCGCGAAGGGACGGTTGGCGTACGAGGTCACCCAATGATCTTGCCAGGTGCCCCGCGGTACGCCTGCGGCGGGCTGTGACGATGCCCGGCACCGTGCGGTGGACCGGGGTGTCCGTCCTCAAACGCCGGACAGGCTGAGTGCGTTTCCGGCGCCGATGGGGGCCCGAGTGTCCGTCCTCAAGCGAAGGACAGGCTGAGCATGCGCCCGGCACCGGCGAGTCGGCCCGCATGTCCGTCCTCAAACGCCGACGGGCCTCATCGGAGCGTCGTTCGGGCCCACGCCCGCAGGGCGTAGGGGGTCCGGGGGCGCAGCCCCCGGAAACGGGGTCTGGGGCGGAGCCCCGGTTCGGGAAGGGGCGGGTAGGGGAAAGGCCCGCCGCAGGCGCTCGCCCCGCCGGACATGCCCCCGTCCGGGCCCGGGCTCAGCGCGTCGCTGTCGCGGGCACGGACCGCGACGGGGTGACGGGCCCGGCCCCGGGCCCGTCAGGGACGTCGTCGTGGGCGCGGCGGCGCGCGATGGCCGCGCAGACCATCAGCTGCATCTGGTGGAAGAGCATCAGTGGAAGGACGGCAAGGCTCGCCTGCGCCCCGAAGAGCACGCTCGCCATCGGCAGCCCCGCGGCCAGGCTCTTCTTGGACCCGGCGAACTGGATCGCAACGCGGTCCGCCCGGCCGAACCCGAGCCGCTTCGGCACGTACCAGGTCAGCGTCAGCATCGCCGCGAGCAGCAGCGCCTCGACGACGAGGAGCGCCCCCAGTCGCCCGGGCGTGACCTGGTGCCAGACGCCCGCGACCATGCCCTTGCTGAAGGCGGCGTAGACGACGAGCAGGATCGAGCCGCGGTCCACATACCCCAGCAGCTTCCGGTGCCGGGCGAGGGAGGGTGCGATCCAGCGCCGCAGCACCTGCCCCGCCAGGAACGGCACGAGCAGCTGCAGCACGATCTTGAGCAGCGAGTCCGCGGAGAAGCCACCCGCGCTCTGCCCGAGGAGCAGGGCGGCCAACAGCGGGGTGAGGACGATCCCCGCGAGGCTGGAGAAGGAACCCGCGCAGATGGCCGCCGGCACATTGCCGCGGGCGATCGACGTGAACGCGATCGACGACTGGATCGTCGACGGCACGAGGCACAGGAAGAGCAGGCCCCCGTAGAGCTGCGGGGTGAGGACGCCGGGAACGAGTCCGTTCGCCGCGATCCCGAGCAGCGGGAAGACCACGAAGGTGCTGACCAGCACGGTCACATGCAGCCGCCAGTGCCGCAGGCCGTCCAGCGCCTCGCGGGTCGAAAGCCGCGCCCCGTAGAGGAAGAACAGCAGGCCGACCGCTCCGGTGGAGGCACCGCCGGTGACGGTGGCCGCGGTGCCGGACGCGGGGAGCAGTGCCGCGAGGAGCACGGTGCCGAGCAGCGCCATGATGTACGGGTCGACCGGAAGCCAGGACGGCGGTCGGAGGGGGGTGCGGCGGCTCATGTGCTCCACTTGCTTTCGGTACGGGTCGTGCCCTCCCATCGTCCTCGCCTCGGCGGCGATCGGGAATCCCGTACACCACTCTGACTGTCATCACGTATCGCGATGGCGGCGTTAGCCTGGTCCTGTGTACGACCCCGCGCAGCTGCGCACCTTCCTCGCCGTCGCCCAGACACTGAGCTTCACGCAGGCCGCCCGCCGGCTCGGCGTCCGTCAGTCGACGGTCAGCCAGCATGTGCGGCGGCTGGAGGAGGCGGTCGGCCGGCTGCTGTTCACGCGTGACACCCACAGCGTGGAGCTCACGGAGGACGGCGAGGCGATGCTCGGCTTCGCCCGGACGATCCTGGAGGCGCACGAGCGCGCGGCGGCGTTCTTCACCGGTACGCGGCTGCGCGGCCGGCTGCGCTTCGGGGCGTCGGAGGACTTCGTCCTGACCCGGCTCCCGGAGATTCTGGAGTCGTTCCGCCGCGACCATCCCGAGGTCGACCTGGAGCTGACGGTCGAGCTCTCGGGCACACTGCACGAGCAGCTGGCGGCGGGCCGCCTCGACCTGGTCCTCGCGAAGCGTCCCGGGGGCGGCGGTCCCGGGAGCACGCTCGGCGAGCTGGTCTGGCACGACAGCCTCACCTGGATCGGCGCTCCTCAGCTGCGGCTGGACCCGGACCGTCCCGTGCCGCTCATCGTCTTCCCGCCGCCCGGGATCACCCGCGCCCGCGCCCTGGAGGTCCTGGAGGCGCACGGGCGCGCGTGGCGGATCGTCTGTACGAGCGCGAGCCTCAGCGGACTGGTCGCCGCGGCGCGGGCGGGCCTCGGCGTGATGGCCCATACGCGCGGGCTGATCCCGCCGGGTCTCACCCCCGTCCCCGCGCGCGCCGGGCTGCCGGAGCTCGGCGACGTGGACTTCGTCCTGCTCCACGGCCACCGGGTGGGCGTACCGCGCGGCACCCAGGAGGCCGCGCACGCGCTCGCCGCCTCGATCCTCGCAGGCGGGGACCGGCTGCACCGCCCGGCGGGCTCCCTGTGAGAGGCGAGATGCGGGCCGAGCCGATGCTCAAACGCGCGTAGAGCGAGCGTGTTCGCGGCGTACAGATTCGGTGCAGATTCCCCCGGGGCGTTACTTACTCTTCAGTCAGAACGGCGCCCAAGGCTTCCGTCGGTGGTCGCATCCGGACGGCTGACCAGCAGCGATGCGATATGTGCCGAGTTGTTGAAGGCCCTCCCGTACGTCGGCTCGGTGGGGTACCGTCACCGGCGCTGTGCGGAGCGCCACAAGGAGCAGGTCATTGCGTGAGTTCACGGTTCCACCCTTGGCGATGGCACCACCTGTCGGCGGGCTGGCGGATGCCGTGTTCGACCACGCCCGGACCGATCCTGGCCGGGTCGCGCTCGGCCGCAAGGACGACGACGGGCAGTGGAGCGACCTGACCTCCGCCGAGTTCCGTGACGAAGTCCTCGCACTGGCGAAGGGGCTGCTCGCCCACGGCGTACGGTTCGGCGACAGGGTCGCGATCATGTGCCGTACCCGTTATGAGTGGACGCTCTTCGACTTCGCAGTCTGGACGGTCGGCGCGCAGTCCGTTCCCATCTACCCCACGTCCTCGGCCGAGCAGGTCTTCTGGATGCTGCACGACGCCGAGGTGTCCGCGTGCATGGTCGAGCACGAGGACCATGCGATGACGATCGGCTCGGTCATCGACCGGCTGCCGCATCTCAAGCGGCTGTGGCAGCTGGACAAGGGTGCCGTCGCCGAACTGTTCGCGGCGGGCACGCGCATCGACGAGGACGTGGTGGACCGACACCGGCGGGCGGTGACGCCGGAGTCCGTCGCCACGGTGATCTACACGTCGGGGACGACCGGCCGCCCCAAGGGGTGTGTGATCACGCACGCCAACTTCATGTACGAGACCCATACGCTCATCGGGCGCTGGGAGCCGGTCTTCCACTCCAAGCCGGGGGACGAGGCCGCGACGCTGCTCTTCCTGCCGCTCGCGCACGTCTTCGGGCGGATGGTGGAGGTCGCGGCGATCCTCGGCCGGGTGAAGCTGGGCCATCAGCCGGTGCTGCAGGCCAGCGCGCTGATCGCCGATCTCGCGGCGTTCCGGCCGACGTTCATCCTCGCCGTTCCGTACATCTTCGAGAAGGTCTTCAACGCCGCCCGACGCAAGGCCGAGGCCGAGGGCAAGACCGGCCCGTTCGACAAGGCCGTCGATGTCGCGGTGCGGTACGCGGAGGCCATGGAGCACCGGGCCTTCGGACTCGGGCCCGGCCCGTCGGCGGGCCTGCGGCTGCAGCACCAGTTCTTCGAGAAGGCCGTCTACCGCAAGGTCCGCGAGGCGATGGGCGGGCGCGTGCGGCACGCGATGTCCGGCGGCTCGGGCATGGACCGGCAGCTCGGCCTCTTCTTCGAGGGCGCGGGGGTCACCGTCTTCGAGGGGTACGGGCTCACCGAGTCGACCGCGGCGGCGACGGCGAACCCGCCGGAGCGCACCAAGTACGGAACGGTCGGGCAGCCGATCCCCGGGACGACGGTCCACATCGCCGAGGACGGGGAGGTATGGCTGCGCGGCGCCCAGGTCTTCTCCGGCTATCTGAACGACCCGAAGGCGACGGACGCGGTACTGAACGACGGCTGGCTGGCCACCGGCGACCTGGGCGCGCTGGACGAGGAGGGCTATCTGACGATCACCGGGCGCAAGAAGGAGATCCTGGTGACCTCGGGCGGCAAGAGCGTCTCGCCGGTGGGTCTGGAGGAACGGGTGCGGGCGCATCCGCTGGTGGCGCAGTGCATCGTCGTCGGCAACGACCGACCGTACATCGCGGCCCTGGTCACCGTGGACCAGGAGGCGGTGGAGCACTGGCTGGCGATGCGCAACAGACCGCCGATGCCACCGGCGGAGCTGGTGCGCGACCCGGATCTGGAGATGGAGATCCGGCGGGCGGTGGTGGCCGCCAACACGCTGGTGTCGCAGGCCGAATCCATTCGTACGTTCCGGATACTGGCGCACCCGTTCAGCGAGGAGCACGGGCTGCTGACTCCGTCGCTGAAGCTGAAGCGCAAGGCGATCGAGACGGCGTACGCGGCGGAGGTGGACGCGCTGTACCGCTGAGGTTCCGCACCCGCTCCCACGACTGACGCAGCATCAATTGATGATGCGTCAGTTATTGACGGTCCATCAGGTCGAGCACACAATCGCCGGGGGTTCGGGGGTGTCCCCCCCGAGAAGTTTCAGCCTCGACGGAGGGACCCACCGTGTTGCGACCGATCCGCACCATCGCCGCAGCCGCCGCGGCGCTGCTGCTCGCCACCGCCTGCAACTCCGCCTCCACGTCCGGCGAGCCGACCGGGAAGGGCGGGGCCTCCGCACGCGGCGTGACGGCCGACTCCATCAAGGTCGGCGGCATCGTCTCCATGACCACCGCCAGCGGCTACTCCAAGAAGGACACCGACCTCGGCGCCAGAGCCCGCTACGACCGCGCCAACGCCGAGGGTGGTGTCAACGGCCGCAGGATCGAGTATCTGGGCGCCGAGGACGACGGTCAGGATCCCGCCAGGAATCTGGCCGCCGCACGGAAACTGGTCCAGCAGGCAAAGGTCTTCGCGGTGGCACCGATGAGCTCGGTGACGTTCTCCGGCGCCGACTTCCTGGAGCAGCAGAAGGTGCCGACGTTCGGCTGGGGCACACTGCCCTCCTTCTGCGGGCCGAAGCACATCTACGGCTTCAACGGCTGTCTCGTTCCCATGCCGGGCGGAACCCTCAACCAGACCTGGCCGGAGGGTCTCGGATCGGTGCTCGGCGGGACGAAGGGCAAGTCGGTCGCGCTGATCGCCGCCGACAGCGACGCGGGCAAGTTCGGCATCCGCACCTTCACCCAGGGCTTCACGGCGGCCGGCTACACCGTCTCGTACGCGAAGGCCGTCGTGCCCGCGGCGTCGCCGCCGAGCGACTGGTCGGCATACACGAAGGAGATCCTGCGGTCGAACGGCGGCAAGGCGCCGGACGCGGTGGTGTCCGTGATGCAGACGCCGTACAACATCGGGCTGTTCACCGCGCTGAAGCGGTCCGGCTTCAAAGGGGTCATCTCCGATCCGACGGACTACGACCCGGGGCTGCTGACCAAGGACGCGACCCGGCAGGCACTCGACGGGGTGCATGTGCTGCTGCAGTTCGAGCCCTTCGAGTCGACGAGCCCTGCCATGCAGCAGTTCAAGGAGGACATCAGGAAGGCTGCGGGCGGCAAGGACGTACCTCTGAACATGCACATGATGACCGGCTACATGTCGGCGGACCTCTTCCTCGCGATCGCGGAGAAGGCCGGCAAGGACCTGACCGTCGAGTCCTTCCAGAATGCCGCCTCCACCTTCTCCGACAAGGGGACGCTGGTCGGCGACCGGGCCGAGCCCAAGGGGCAGAAGCAGAGCTTCGGCTGCGGTGCGCTCGTGCAGCTGAGGAACGGACGGTACGAGGTGTCGTCGCCGTTCACGTGCTACCCGCCGATCCCGTTCCGGTAGGGGGCGCGGACCGTGGGTGATCTGCTGGGCTTCGTGCTGAGCGGACTGGTCTCGGGTGCGCTGTACGCGCTGCTGGCGACAGGGCTCGTGCTGTCGTACTCCGCGTCCGGTCTGTTCAACTTCGCGCACGGCGCGACCGCGTACCTGTGCGCGCTCGCCTACTACGAACTCCACTCGGGCTTCGGCCTGCCGGCCGTGCCGACCGCTCTGCTGCTGGTGTTCGTCGTGGCCCCCGGGATCGGCTGGGGCCTCGACCGGCTGATGTTCCGCAAGCTCGCGCGGGTCGGCGAGACGGCGCAGATCGTCGCGACGATCGGGCTGCTGGTCGCGCTGCCCGCCGCGGGACTGTGGACGGTGGAGCTGCTGGCGGACGCGGGTGCGCCGGTGCTGCCCGCCGAGAACCAGTACGGCCTGCCGGGCGTCGGACCGAGCCCGGCCGTGTCCTGGCAGCCGCTGGACGGCGTCGGCATCGACTCCGACCAGCTGATCACGTGGCTGGCGACGGCGGTGACGGCGGTCGGCCTGTGGGTGCTGATGCGGCACACCCGGCTCGGCCTGCGGCTGCGGGCGGCCGTCGACAACCGCGGACTCGTGGAGCTGCGTGGGATCAGCGCGGACCGGCTGTCGTCGATCGCGTGGATGCTGTCTTCGGGTCTCGCGGGCCTCGCCGGTGTGCTGGCGACGCCGCTGCTGGGCCTTTCCGCGCACGACTACACGCTCTTCCTCTTCGTCTCGGCGACGGCAGCGGTGCTGGGGCGCTTCGCGTCGGTGCCGCTCGCGTTCGCGGGCGGGCTGGGGCTGGGAGTGCTGCAGAACCTGGTCGCCGGGTGCGCCTCGTCCGCCGAGGGGATCACCGGATTCCGTACCGCCGTGCCGTTCCTGATCCTCTTCGCGGGTCTGCTGGTGACGGACCGACGGCGGCGTGCGGCAGGGACGGCGGCGGCGGACGCGCCACCGGTCGACTATCTGGCGGGGCGGCCGTGGGGTCGCCGGTGGGGCGTGTGGGTGGGTGCTGCCGGGCTGCTAGCGGTTGCCTTCTACACGGTGACGACCCCGTACTGGAGCGGGATCCTCGCGCAGGGCCTGGCGATCTCGCTGGTGTTCGTGTCCTTCACCGTGGTGACGGGGCTCGGCGCGATGGTCTCGCTCGCCCAGGCGACCTTTGTGACCGGCGCGGCGCTGGTGGCGGGCCTCCTGATGAGCCACGGCTGGCCGTTCGTGGCGGCCGCGGCCGTGGGCACCTGCGTGGCGGCGGTGCTGGGCGCGGTCGTCGCGCTGCCGGCCCTGCGGCTGGGCGGCCGCTCGCTGGCCCTCGCCACGCTCGCCCTCGCCTTCCTGGCGGACCAGGTGCTCTTCCAGTTCCCGTGGCTCCGCAACGGCGACACGGGATGGGAGATCCCCCGCCCGGTGTTCGGCCCCGTGGACCTGAGCGACGACCGGGCGATGGGTGTCGCGCTGGTGGTGCTGGTGGCGGGGGTGGTGGCCGCACTGAGTGCCCTGCGGAACTCGCCGACCGGGCGCGCGATGCTGGCGGTCCGGTCCGCCCCCGCCGCTGCGCCGGCAACGGGCGTCTCGGTGGTACGCACGAAGCTCCTGCTCTTCACGCTGTCGGCGGGGCTGGCGGGCTTCGGGGGCGTGATGTACGCGTCGTACAACACCCGCATCACGGCGACGGACTTCACCGCGATGACGGGACTGGTGTGGCTGGCGGTGGTGGTCGCGGCGGGTGTGCGGAGGCCGCAGTTCGCGGTGGTGGCGGGGCTGGTCTTCGCGCTCGTGCCACAGGTGATGGCGGAGTACGTGACGGAGTCCTCCCACCTTCCGGTGATTCTCTTCGGCCTGGCGGGCCTGGCGCTGGCGAACGATCCGGACGGCTACTGCGCGGCGGTGCCGATGCGGCTGCACGCGCGGCGGGAACGGCTGCGGGGGCAGAACCCCCGGCCCCCGATGGGGGGCGATGCCGTGCAGCAGAGCTACGACGGGCGCCCCGCCGTTGGAGCGCCGTCGGGGGAAGTTCCCCCACCCCACCCCCAACGCCCTGCGGCGTGGGGGGACCCCCACTTCCCGGCTGTGTCGATGTGCGGCTCCGCCGCGTGGGGTGCGAAGCCCCGGACCCCGGCGCTGCGGGACGCGGTACGGGGGCAGAGCCCCCGTACCTCCGGGAGCGGGAGCCTCGCGCCGCAGGCAGCCCCCCGGGACGAGGAACCACCCCACGGCGGCAGTTTCGCGCCGATGCCGGACGAGGCAGGTCCCCGGACTCCCAGGAGCGGCAGCTCCGTGCCGCAGGCGGCGGCCGAACCGGAGCCGCGCAGCGCTGGGGTCGTGGGCGGGAGCCCCGACGGGGCCCGGGGCGGAGCCACGGTTTCGGAAAGTGGGGGTCCCCCTCCCCCCACGCCGCAGGGCGTAGGGGAAAGGGTGGGGGAAAAGAACCCCGCCGCACTGGAGTTGCGGGGCGTGCACGCCGGGTACGGCGGGGCAGCCGTGCTGCAGGGGGTGGATCTCACCGTGCGGGCCGGGGAGATCCTCGCCGTGCTGGGGCCCAACGGGGCCGGGAAGTCCACCGCCTGCCGCGTCGCCGCCGGTGTGCTCGCGGCCCATCGGGGGAGCGTGCTCGTGGGCGGGCGGGAGGTCACCCGCGACGGCGTCGTGCGGCGGGCGCGGCGTGGGGTGCTGCTCGCGCCCGAGGGGCGGGGGATCTTTCCCGGTCTGACCATCGAGGAGAACCTGGCGCTGCAGCTGGCGGACCGCGATTCCCGGGACGCGGTGTACGCGCGGTTCCCGGCGCTCGCCGCCCGCCGTGGCGTCCACGCCGGCTCGCTCTCCGGCGGGGAGCAGCAGATGCTCGCCCTCGCCCCGCTCCTGCAGCGCCCGCCCGCCGTGCTGGTCGCGGACGAGCCGTCGCTCGGGCTCGCGCCACGCGTCGTCGACGAGGTGTTCCGGCTGCTCACCGAGCTCCGGGCGGCCGGCACCGCACTGCTGCTCGTCGAGGAGAAGGCCGCTGAGGTGCTCGGGATCGCCGACACCGTGGCGTATCTCGCGCAGGGGCGGGTCGCCTGGTGCGGTCCGCGCGCCGGGGTGGAGACGGACCGGCTCACCGAGGCGTATCTGGGCATCGGACAGCAGGGGGTCGGGCGGTGACCGGATACGTGCTGGAGGCACGGGACATCGGGGTGCGGTTCGGCGGGGTGCGGGCCCTCCACGGGGTCGGCATCGGCCTGCGGCCGGGCGAGATCTGCGGGCTCATCGGGCCGAACGGGGCGGGCAAGACGACCCTGTTCGACGTGCTGTCCGGCATCCGCCGGGCCGACGAGGGCCGGATCGTCCTGGAGGGCACGGACATCACGCGCCGCTCCCCCGTCTGGCGGGCCAGGCACGGGATGCGCCGCACCTTCCAGCGGGAGCAGCTCTTCGGTCAGCTGACGGTGACGGACAACCTTCTCGCCGCGCAGGAATGGCGGCATGGCGCCCCGGCACAGCGCCGCGCCCGTGCTGCGACCGTCCTGCGCATCTGCGGGCTCGACGCCCTGGCCGAGACGTACGCCGGCGGCCTCCCCGTCGGCCGGGCCCGCATGGTCGAACTGGCTCGTGCGCTCGCCGACCCGCCACGTGTGCTGCTGCTCGACGAACCCGCCTCCGGTATGACGGCGGACGAGCGCGGCCAACTCGCCGCCGTCGTACGGCACGTCGCTGCCGAGGAGAACTGTGCCGTCCTGCTCGTCGAGCACAATGTGGCCTTCGTGCTGGAGCTGTGCGCCCGCGTCGTGGTCCTGGACCTGGGTGAGGTCCTCGCGGAAGGCACCCCTGCCGAGGTCCGCGCGGACCCGAGGGTCCGCGACGCGTACCTGGGTACTACGTCCCCCGGCGCGTAAGGCCCAGCCGCTCAGCCCGACACCGCCCGCAGCGCCCCCGGCCGGCGTCCGGTCAGCCGGTCCAGTGCCGCCGCTGCGGCGGCGTCGGCGGGGAGGTGGACGAGGAGGCGCTGATCGTCGTCGGCGGGCAGGTCGAGGGTTTCGTACGCGAGGCGCAGCTCGCCCGTCTCGGGGTGGACGAGCCGTGTGATGCCGCTGGCCTTCGCGAGGCCGGGCACGGTGGCCACGCGATCGGCGAAGGCCGCGCCTGCCGTGACCGTCAGCTCGTCGGCGAGTGCGGCGATGTGCCGGTCGGCGCGGAACGGGCCCTGCTTGAGCGCGGCGACCTGCTCGTCGGCGACGGCGTCCCAGTCGGGGAAAGCGGTACGCGCCCGGGCGTCGCTGAAGACGTAGCGTGCGAGGTTCGGCGGGTCGCCGTCCAGCAGCCCGAGCGGTGCCACGAGCAGCTCGTACGCCTCGGTGCGGGCGAGGATCTCGCCCAGCCGGTTGAGCAGGACGGCGGGCGTGGGCTCCAGACGGTCGAGCAGGGCCCGCACGGTGGGGCGCACGGTCCGGACCGGCGTCGCGCCGCCCATGCAGTGAAAGCCGCTGTCGGCCGCCTTGGTGAGGCGGTGCAGATGGATGCGTTCGCTCGGGGCCAGCCTGAGCGCATCGGCGAGCGCGGACAGCACCGGCGGCGACGGTCGGCGGTCGCGCCCCTGCTCGAGCCGGGTCACGTACTCGACGCTCACTCCGGCGAGCGTGGCCAGCTCGGCACGCCGCAGACCGGGCGTGCGGCGCCGCGCTCCGGCGGGCAGCCCCACCTCGGCCGGCGTCACGGCTTCCCGGCGGCTGCGCAGGAACAGTCCCAGCTCGTTGTCGCTCACCGCTCGAACGTAACAGTTGCGCCGCGCCGGATCGTGGCCCTGCCACTACCAGCCTCGGCCCGGCCTTCCTGGTCTTCCTGCCGCCCGGCAGGTTGGGCGTCATGACCTCACAGACTCTCAACCTCGCAGTGATCACCGGCAGTGTCCGGGAAGGCCGCTTCGGACCCGTCGTCGCCGAGTGGTTCGTGGAACAGGCCCGGCAGCACGGCCGCTTCACGGTGGATCTCGTCGACCTCGCCGACACCCCGCTGCCGCTGGAGCTGCCGTCCGTTCCGCCGGCGCTCCAGCCCGACCTGCCTCGCCCCGACGCGATGGCGGACCTCACCCGGCGCCTCGACGCGGCCGACGCGTTCGTCGTGGTGACCCCCGACTACAACCGCAGCTTCCCGGCCTCGATCAAGGCCGCGATCGACTGGCACTTCACCCAGTGGCAGGCCAAGCCGGTCGGCTTCGTCGGCTACAGCGGCGCGAGCGGCGGCCTCCTCGCGATCGAGCAGCTGCGGCAGGTCTTCGGCGAACTGCACGCCCACACGGTCCGTGAATACGTCAGCTTTCCGCGCTACTACGAGCTCTTCGGGCCCGACGGGGTGCTCAGGGACCCCGAGGGCCCGAACGGTGCGGCCAAGGTGATGCTGGACCAATTGTTGTGGTGGTCGGCGGTCCTCCACGACGCACGGCGCGACCGCCCGTACACCGCGGCCTGAATCCTCCAGCGGCACGACCGCCCGGCGCGGGAACGCCCTTCCCGCGCCGGGCGGCGGTGCCCCGCCCACCGCCCGATCGTCGTCCCTTCTCAGACGAGCTGGTAGGCGCGCAGGCCGGTGAGGAGCAGATGGCAGTTCTGCAAGGATCCCGAACTGTCGCCGAGGGAGCGGTAGATGCCCCACTTGGGGCGCACCCGGTCCGCGAGGAAGGTGTCGACACCCGAAGTCGACTTGTCGATCACGGTCGTCGAGCCGTTCCTCAGGATCCACCGGACCGAGCCGGACGTCCCGTTCCCGATCCTGATCCGGAAGTCGACGTCGATCCACTTGTTGTGCAGCGGCTCCAGGTTCGTCCGGCCCACCAGGGTGTCGGAGCCGAAGAGATTCAGTTCGATCGTCTGGACCCCGTTCACCCGGCGCAGGGACTGCACGACGATCGGCGAGCTACCGGTGCCGGGCTGCTTCATCTGCATGATGTGGGTGAAGGTCGTGGTCGCCTTCAGGCTGCTGGGGATGTACATCGCGTAGGTGATCCGCCAGGTCTCTCCCGGCAGCCACTTCAGGTACGAGGAGCCGTTGCGGCAGCCCGTGACCTCCTGGCGCTGGCGGTCGGTGCTGGTGTCGCGGTCGACGGTGTGCATGGTGAAGCGCCAGTTGTCGCCTTCGGCGGTGATGTGCGGCTGCCCGGCCGTATGCGAATCGGCCCGGTCGTCCTCGATCGTCTCGAAGGCCCGCAGTCCGTCGCTGCTCGCGGACGGCGACCAGCGCAGCTGCCACGAGGCCGCGGGCGCGGCGCCGGACGCGGCGCCTGCGGTGGGCAGCCCGGCCGCGACGGCGCCGCCGACAGCGGCGCCCAGGACGGCCCGACGGGATGTCCTTCGGGATTCGGTCATCGGGTATCTCACCTCACTCGGAGTTGTTCGTTCGTGATCAGAAAGGCGCCGGGGCCGTGCGGTAGGCGTACGCGGGAGCCGGTGGCTCACCCGTACCGCCGTGCGGCGCGTCCACCAGTGCGCGGACGAGTCCGTGGTCGGGCGAGAGGCGGCAGACCGGGTCGGTGCGCGCCGCGTCCCCCGTGAGCGCGTACGCCTGGCAGCGGCAGCCGCCGAAGTCCTTGGTGCGCAGGTCGCAGGTGCGGCAGGGCTCGCTCATCCACGCCTCGCCGCGGTAGAGGTTGAACGCCCTGGACTCGCGCCAGATCCACTCCAGGGAACGGTCCTTGACGTTCGGCGCGTCGAGTCCGGGCAGCGGGGCGGAGGCCGGGCAGGGGTGGACGGTTCCGTCAGGTGCGACGGTGAGCGAGACGGCACCCCAGCCGCCCATGCAGGGCTTGGCGGTCCCGTCCACGTAGTCGGGCACCACCCACACCAGGTCCATGCGGCCGTCGAGCCGGTCGCGCCACCGCTGGACGGACCGCTTGGCCCGCGCGACCTGCTCACGGCCGGGCAGCAGGGTGTCGCGGTTGACCAGGGCCCAGCCGTAGAACTGGGTGTTGGCCAGCTCGATCCGCTCGGCTCCCCAGGCGAGACCGAGCTCGACGATGTCGTCCAGGGCGTCGAGGTTGGCCCGGTGCAGGACGACGTTGAGGCCGAGCGGCAGCCCCGCCTCCCGTACGAGCCGGGCCGCACGCTCCTTCGCCGCGAAGGAGCGTGCGCCCGCGATGAGTTCGGACGCGGTGGCGTCCGCGTGCTGGACGGACAGCTGGACGCTGCGCAGCCCTGCCTCGACCAGGCCCGCGAGCCGCTTCTCGTGAAGGCCGACGCCACTCGTCACCAGCTGCGTATGGATGCCGGCGGTGTCGGCCACCGCGACGATCTCGGTGAGGTCGCGGCGGAGCAGGGGTTCGCCACCGGACACATGCATCTGGACGACGCCGAGGTCGGCGGCCTGGCGCAGGACGTCGGTCCATTCGACGGTGGTCAACTCTTCCGACCGACCGACCAGTTCGACGGGATTGGAGCAGTACGCGCAGCGCAGCGGACAACCGTGGGTGAGCTCGGCGAGCAGCGCCCAAGGAGGCGCGACGGCGGACGGGTCGACGGTGGTCACCTCAGCCATCCCTCCTCCTTCAGCCGGCCGAGGAACGCGGGCACTTCGTCGGCGACCGGCGCGCCGGGGTGGCGTGCCGCGAGCTCGGCGACGATCGCGTCGATGTCGCGCTCTCCGTCGCAGAGCCGCACCACGGAACCCGCGTTGCCCCGCAGGACGACGACGCGCTCGGGCAGGACCAGCAGGTCCGTCCCGCGGACGCGGTCGTAACGGAGCATCACCGACCGCACCAGCACCGGCTTCCAGGTCATGACCGCTCCCCCTGCTTCTCCGCAGCGTCGATGGCGTCCAGCAGCGACCACAGGACGTCGCACTTGAAGCCGAGTGCCGCGACCGCCGCCTCCTGCTGCTCGCGTGTGCGCGCCCACTCCAGAACCAGGCCGAGCGCCTCCTCGCTGTCCCGACCGCCCTGCCCGATGCGGGTGCGGAAGTAGGCGAGCCCGTCGGACTCGATCCACCGGTAGTGGCGCTCGAAGGCGGCGATGCGGGTGCGCATGAGGGTGGGGGCGGAGAGTTCGGTCAGGGAGGCGGCGACGGCCTCCAACGGCGTACGGAGTCGGCAGAAGTTGACGTATCCGTCGACCGCGAGCCGTACGCCGGGAAGGACTTCGGCGCCGGATTCGAGCCGGGTGCGGGCGATTCCGGCGGCCTCGCCGAGCCGTAGCCAGCGTTCGATGCCTCCGTCGCCGTCCTTCTCTCCGTCGTGGTCCTGAATGCGGCGCAGCCAGGCCCGGCGCAGGGACGGGTCGTCGAACTTGGCGAGGATCAGAGCGTCCTTGACGGGGATGTGGCGCTGGTAGTGGAAGCGGTTGAGGATCCAGCGGCGCAGTTCGGCGGGGGTGAGGCCGCCCTCGTGCATCCGTACGTTGAAGGGGTGGCGGTCGTGGTAGCGCTCGGCGGCGACGGCGCGCAGCCGCGCCGTGAGCTCCTCGCGGCTCCAGATCCCTGTGCTCACAGCTCGATCACCATCCGGTCGGCGGCGACCCCGAGTCCCCGGCCGGCGAGCAGCGCATGCTGTGCGGCGTCCGGGTCCACGAGGGGGTTGGTGTTGTTGAGGTGGGTGTAGAGGCAGCGGGCCCGCAGCCCGGTGAGTCGTCGCGCGGTGCCGTGGGGTCCGGTGATGGGGAGGTGCCCCATGCCGGTGGCGGTCCTGGTCGAGATCCCGGCGCGTACGGGCTCGTCGTCGTCCCAGAAGGTGCCGTCGAGGATGACGAGATCGGCGGTCTCGACGGCGTCCTGGAAGGCGTCGTTCCAGTGGGCGAGGGCGGGCGCGTAGACGAGCGACTTCCCGGTGGCGGCCTCCGTGACGCGCAGCGCGACGACCCAGTCGGGGGCGTCCTGAGCGGTCGCCGCGTACCGGGGCCGCTTCGCCGAGACGGGTACGGCGTCGATCTCGACCGTGCCGCCCTTGACGAGCGGTTCGGGTCCGGCGCCCAGTTCCCGCCATGCGAGCCGGGTGTACGGGCCGAGGATGTCGCCGAGCCGCAACAGCCCGATGAGCGCGCCCCGTACGGGCGCGGAGGCGAGGATCTCGAAGCCGTCGGCCTCGCGCAGCCGGGCGATGCCGAGGGTGTGGTCGAGTTCGGCGTCGGTGAGGACGATCCCGGCTACCGGCGTGTCGCGCCGCCCGGGTCCGGGCCGCAGCGCGGGCGTGTCCTCGATCTGGTCACCGATGTCGGGGGTGGCGTTGACGAGGTACCAGCGTCCCTCGTCCGCGCGCAGGGCGAGTGAGGCGTGACGGCGGCGCCGGTGCGGGTGTGCGCGTGCCCCGGCGCAACCGGGACACGCGCAGTTCCACTGGGGCAGCCCGCCGCCCGCCGCGGTGCCGAGCACCTGCAGCAGCATGGCGGCGGGGTCTACCGGTCGGTGAGGGCGTAGGCGGTGACCTCGAGCGCGGTGTCGACGACCACGTACTCGGGGGTCTGCCAGGCGGCCGTCTCCTCCGATGTCTCCTGTTCTTCCTTCATTGCCGTGCCTGCCTTCCTGAGAGGTGGGGTTCAGGAACTACCGATGTGTGGCACATGGTGGGACAGGACTGGACGCGGCGGTGTTCACGTGGATGTACCGCGTTCAGCGATGTGCAATAGACTTGCGCCATGACGGGACGCGGTCAATGGTTCCGACGGACAAGGTCGGAGCTGTATCGGCCAACTTCCCGACGACGTTCCGACGTCCTTCCGACGACCTTCCCCGACGACGGGAATCTGTCCGCCGGAGAGATCGTTGACCATGGGTGCACCAACCGACGACGTAAGGATCGATCGCTCGTGAGCAAGGTCCCCTCCATCACTCTGAACAACGGTGTCTCGATGCCGCAGCTCGGCTTCGGTGTCTGGCAGGTGCCGGACGACGAGGCGGCGAAGGCCGTCGGCACGGCTCTGGAGGCCGGCTACCGAAGCATCGACACCGCGGCCATATACGAGAACGAGAAGGGCACCGGCAGGGCCGTCGCCGCCTCGGGCATCCCCCGCGAGGAGCTCTTCGTCACCACCAAGCTCTGGAACAGCGCCTCCGAGACATGGACGCGTGACGCCGTCCTGCGCGCGTTCGACGCCTCACTGTCGAAGCTGCACCTGGACTACGTCGACCTGTACCTGATCCACTGGCCTCGCCCCATGCGCGACGACTACGTCACGATCTGGAAGGCGTTCAGCGAGCTGACCGAGAGCGGCCGTGCGAAGGCCGTCGGTGTCTCCAACTTCAAGCCTGCCCATCTGCGCCGGGTGATCGACGAGGTGGACGTCGTTCCCGCCGTCAACCAGATCGAGCTCCACCCGCAGTTGGCTCAGGCCGAGTCCCGCGCCTTCCACGCCGAGCACGGCATCACCACCGAGGCGTGGTCCCCGCTGGGCCAGGGCAAGGGTCTGCTCGAGGTCCCGACGGTCGTCGCGATCGCCCAGAAGTACGGCCGCACCCCGGCCCAGGTGGTCCTGCGCTGGCACCTCCAGCTCGGCAATGTGGTGATCCCGAAGTCCGTCACCCCGTCCCGGATCGTCGAGAACATCGACGTGTTCGACTTCGAGCTGGACGACGAGGACATGACGGCCCTCGCGGCTCTGGACGAGGGCAGGCGCATCGGCCCGGACCCGGACACCTTCGACTGGAACTGACCGGCGACTGGTACCGACCGGCTGTCGCGCGGCGCCCGCGCCGGCGCTCGCCTCACGCGAGCGGCGGCGCGGGCGCGCGTCGGCGGCACCGCCCGAGTTGGCGCCGCCTGCTCGCCGCAAGGTGTCCTACACTCCGGCCCATGGGGACCGTGACTGCTGCAATCACCAAGGATCTCGCGCCGAACGGCGTGCTGCGGGCCTCGATCAATCTGGGTAATCCGGTACTGGCCCAGGGCACGCCGATGGCACCGGCCGGCGTCACGGTCGACATCGCACGTGAGGTCGCCGCGCGGCTGGACGTGCCGGTGGAGTTCCTCTGCTTCGACGCGGCGCGCAAGTCGTACGAGGCGATGACGGCGGGCCGGGCCGACATGTGCTTCCTGGCCGTCGAGCCGGCACGCGAGGCCGAGGTCGCCTTCACCGCACCGTACGTCGTGATCGAGGGTGTGTTCGCCGTGCCCCGCGACTCGGCCGTCGCCACCATCGCCGACGTCGACCGCGCAGGCGTACGCATCGGCGTGAAGCGTGGGTCCGCCTACGACCTGTACCTGTCGCGCACTCTTCGGCACGCGAGCGTCGTGCGCGGAGAGGAAGGGGTCGACGTGTTCCGCGCGGAGAGCCTGGAGGTGGCGGCAGGGATCAGGCAGCCGATGACCGAGTTCGTCGCGGCGCATCCCGAAGTCCGGCTGATCCAGGGTCGGTTCATGCAGATTCGGCAGGCTGTGGGCACGACGAGAACGCGACAGCCCGAGACCGTCCAGTTCCTCCGGGACCTCGTCGAGGAGCTCAAGGCCAGTGGATTCGTCGCCGATTCCCTTCGGCGCGCGCATCAGTCCGACGCCCTCGTCGCCCCGCCCGCATAGGCGCAAGCCGTCAGGGCTGGCCCGACGCTCAGGCCTGGACCCGACGCTCAGGGCTGAGCCCGACGCTCAGGGCTGGGCCCGACGCGCCCTCTCCTGCGGACAGCCCTGGCCCCCTGATCGTGATGCCTGCCCTGAGGCGGCACCTCACCGCATCGTGTGAGGCGAGAAAGGGCTCATCGTCATCCGTCAAGTCCCGAATTCCCCTGTCACGTGATTCAGGGGCATGACGTGGTGCGACCAGCCGGGCCTAATGGAAGTCGCGGCGAAATCGCCGTTCGACATCCTCTTTCACCCTTTCTTACCCGGAAGTGATTTCCATGACTCACCGTGTCCGCCCGCAGCGCCTTCTGATACTCACTGCCTCGACCGTCCTGGCGGCAGCAGGCGTGCTGCTTCCCACCAGCTCGTTCGCCGCCCCGGCGACGCCGCACATCGGCGCCGTGATTACCACGGGAGCCGGACAGGGCGTCCACGGCCTCCATGGCAAGGACATCTCGACCGCGAAGTGGGTGGAGACCACCGATGCTCCCAGTGGTATCAAATTCAAGCTTCCCGAAAAGGCCGAGGTCCAGGAGATCTCCGAATCCGGTCTGACGCCCGCCGCCCGCGTGTACATGGTGCAGACCGCGGAGGGGATCAATAGCGCCGTCATCGTCTACGACATTCCTGGCACCCAGGCGGCTCTCAGCGAGGGGCTGCAGGAGTTCCTTCGGGGTTACAACGAGGGTCCCGGCGAGAATCTCACTGTCACCAGCAGTAAGCAGACCACGGTTGACGGCCGCCCCGCCCTCGACGCGACCCTCGCCGATGCGAAAGCCGGCGGCAAGGAGCGTGGTTCCGTTCGCCTCATCGCCGATGACACCCACGTCGTTCAGGTCGTGACCCTCGGTTCGAAGGCGAACGAGAAGGCCGTGAACGAGATGCATCAGCAGCTCGTCGCCGGCGTCCGCATCCCCTGACCCGACGGCTGCGTCCGTGCACCATCTACAGGAAATCCCACTCACGCCCTCGTTCGAGGAGATGCCGGTGAACGAGGGCGACGGACGGGTTGGTGAGACCGCCGGCGCGGGTCGCCAGGTAGAGGGTGTTCAGCGGGCGCACCCCGGCGGTGTGCACCAGCTCCACCGAGCCCGCCGCGAGCGCTGGTTCGGCCAGGTAACGCGGCAGGACCGACACCCCTGCGCCGGCAACGACCGCGGCCAGTACGGCACGCAGGTCGGGGATCGTGACGGCGACCGCATTGGGCGGGCGGCGGCCGAATTCGCTGCGCCAGTAGCGGCGGATGATGGGCAGCTCTTCCGCGTAGGCGACCAGGGGCAGGTGTGCCAGGGCCTGGACCGGGTCCCGGGACAGGCGCTCGGGGTCGATTCCGCGGGCAAGGCCCGGCGAGCCCACCAGGACGAACTCCTCGTCTGCGAGGGGCGTCGCCACCACGTTCGTGAGCTTCGGCCGCACGGCCGAGACCACCAGGTCCACCCGCGCGTTGGCGAGCGCCGAGAGGAGGTCCTCCGCGACTCCCAGGGTGATCCTCAGCTGCAGCCCACGGCCTGTCAGCGGGGCGAGGGCGGGCAGGATGCGCGTGGCCATCACGTCCGAGGCGCCCGCCAGGTGCACCGTGCCCCGGTACCCGGCGTGGTCGTCGTCGGCTCCGGTGAGGGCGTGACCGAGCGCGTCGAGGTGTGTGCCGATACGCCGGGCGAGATCGTCGGCGCGCTCGGTAGGGGTGACGCCCCGGCGCGTGCGTACGAACAACGGCTCGCCGATCCGCTCCTCCAGGCGGGCCAGCTGCCCGCTGACCGCGGGCTGGGTCATCCCCCGGCGCGCTGCGGCCGCCGTGATCGACCCGCTCCGGTAGATCTCCAGGAAGGTCGAAAGCAGGTCGAGGTTCACCGCGCAACCCTCCTTCCATAAGAGATTTTATGACGAGAGGCGGCTGACCGGAGAAATTCCGAGGACCAAGGTGTTGGACTGGACGGCAGGAACGAACAGCCAGAGAAAGAAGGAATGCCGTGGCAAAGGTCCTGATGGTCGTCTCCGGCGCCGACAGCCTCACGCTGGCCGACGGCACGGCCCACCCCACCGGTTTCTGGGCGGAGGAGGTCGCCGAGTCGCACCGGGTGCTGCGTGAGGCCGGTGTCGAGGTGGACATCGCCACCCCCGGCGGCGTACGGCCCACCGTCGACCCGATCAGCCTCGACGAGCGCGGCGGCGTGGAGAAGGCTGCTGCCGAGGAGTTCCGGGCCTATCTGGACTCCCTCTCCGACCAGCTGGCCGGGCCGCTGGCCCTCGCCGATGTGACCGCCGCCGACTACGACGCCGTCTACCTCCCCGGCGGCCACGGCCCGATGGAGGACCTGGCGCGCGACGCCGACCTCGGCCGTCTGCTCACCGATGCCGATCGGAGCGGGAAGATCGTCGCGGCGCTGTGCCACGGCCCCGCGGGCCTGCTCAGCGCACGCGGCGAGGACGGCGGCTTCACCTTCGCCGGCCGCAGACTGACCACGTTCACCGACGAGGAGGAGCGGCAGGGCGGCCTCGGCGACGCGGCCCCCTACCTCGTGGAGAGCAGGCTCCGCGAGCTCGGCGCCGTCATCGAAGCCGGTCCCGCCTGGACGAGCAAGGCCGTCGTCGACGGCAACCTCATCACCGGACAGAACCCGCAGTCCAGCGTCGACACCGCCCAGCAGGTGCTCGCCGCACTGAAGGCGCGCGGCGTCGCCTGACAGCCGGGTCGTCCGACCGGGCCACGATGATCACCGGCCCTTGGCGTGGCCGGGCCGGCGCACTGAGCTCGCTACGGTGGCGCTCGGTCCGGGTCGTCATGAGCTGATCGCGTCCGCTCCCCGCTGCCACCCGCACAGCCCCCGCCGAAGCGGGGGCCGCGGGCGGAAGCAGGGGGCGCCTGACGCATGGGACCCGGGTCGGCGTCAGGGGACCGTCAGTTCGTAGAAGCCCCGGCCGAACGTGGCGGCGACCAGCCGATGGTGGCCGGCGTCGTACTCGATGTCGTCGACGGGGACCATGGGCAGGCCGCGGCCCAGCCGGGCCCACTGCCTGCCTCCCGCCGGGGCGGTGAACACGCCGTGGTCGGTGGCGACGTGGAGCAGGTTGCCGCGGCCGATGACCAGGTCGTTGACGGGTGCGGCCGGGAGGTTTCCGGACAGGTCCTTCCAGTGCTTGCCGCCGTCGGTGCTGCCGTAGACGTGGGGCAGGGGCGAGCCCGCGCGGTAGGCGGAGTGCGTGGTGAAGACGCGGTCGCTGTCGCGTGGGTCGACGACGACGCGGGTCACCCACGGGCGGCCCTCGGCGAGCTTCGTCCATGTCGCGCCCAGGTCCCTGGTCACCCAGACCCGCCCGTCGTCGGTGCCGACGTAGACCGTGGCGCCGTCCCCGGCGGGGGCGATCGTCGTGATCGTGCCGTAGTTGGTGTAGATCGGGTCGGGGCCCGGGCCGCCGGTGAGGTCGGGGCTGATGGGCTGCCAGGTGACACCGCCGTCCGTGGAGCGGTTGAGGACGTCGGCGCCGTAGTAGAGGATCTTCGGGTCCCGGGGGTCGAGGACGACGGGCGTGAACCAGTTGCGGCGTTTGAAGGTCGTCCTGTCGGCGAAGTACGTCATGGTGTCGCCGCCGTCGCTGGACCGGAAGCAGTTGCCGTACTGGTAACAGGCGAACACGTTGTTCACGTCGGTCGGGTTGATGAGGTTCTCCTCGCCGTCCCCGCCGAGGTACTCGTTGAATCCGTCCGCTCCCCACGAGCGCAGCGACCCGTTGTCCTGCGCACCGCCGGAGATACGGGAGGTGTCCTGGGGGCTGATGGCCGCGCTGTAGAGCTGGGTGTACGGCTCGTGGCGGGCCTTGACCCAGCCGCCGTCCCCGTTCGCGTCGGAGCGGTGGACCCCTCCGTCGTTGCCGAGGTAGACGCGGCCGGGGTGGCGTGGGTCCCAGACCATCGCGTGCTGGTCGACGTGGATGCTCGTGTCGTCGTACGTCCAGGTGTCGCCGCCGTCCTTGCTGGTCATGAGCGGCACCCCGGCCACGTGCAGATGCCGGGCGTCCTTCGGGTCGGTCCAGATCTTGCCGAACCACCAGCCGAAGCTCGACTGCGAGTCGGTGAGTTTCTTGTCGGCCGGGGTCCGGCTCCAGGAGTCGCCGCCGTCGGTCGAGGCGTAGAAGCCCTCGAAGGGCCCGGTGGTCTTGTTGACGATGGCGTAGAGGCTGTCTCCGGCCACGGCGAGGCCGATGCGCCCGACGTCGGGGCCCTGTTCGGGGAGCCCGCCGCCGAGCCGCCGCCAGGTGGTTCCGCCGTCGTCGCTGCGGAAGACTCCGGACCCCACACCTCCGTACGTACGCAGCTGGGGGGTGCGCCGGTGGTCCCACATCACCGCGTACAGCCGCTCGCCCTGGACGAACACCTCGGTGGCGCCGGTGAATTCGTTGGCCCCGGCCAGGATGCGCTGCCAGGTCGCGCCGCCGTCGGTGGTGCGGTAGACGCCCCGGTCACCGCCCCCGTTGTAGAGCGAACCGGCCGCGGCGACGTAGATGCGCCGAGGGTCGGTGGGATCGACGGTGATGGCGCTGATGGCGCCGGAGTCGCGCAGCCCGATCGGGCGCCAGTGGGCGCCGCCGTCGGTGCTGCGGTAGAGGCCCGTTCCCTCGTACGTGATGCTGCCTCCGCCGGGGTTGGGCTCCCCGGTCCCCGCGTAGAGAGTGCCGTCGGGGCCGGTGGCGACCGCCCCCATGGCCTGAGTCCAGTCGTCGGGCCATGCGGACCGGAAGGTCTGGCCCGCGTCGTCGCTGCGCCATACCCCGCCGCTCGCCGCGGCGGCGTAGACGGTGTCGGCGCGCCATGGATCGAGCGCGAGCGAGACGACCCGGCCACCTATGTTGGTCGGCCCCTTCGGTGTCCATCGCCCGCCGACGGTGGGCAGTTGCCGTGCCTGCGTGGCGGCGGAGTCGTGCGCGTGGCGCGGTATGGACTCTCCCGGGAGGGTCTTCTGCAGGTAGCGGTACTCGGCCGGGGCAGCGGGTCCGCGGACGGGCCGGTACGCGTCGGGCGGGCCTGGCGGAGCCGCTGCCGCGGGCGCCATGGCGATCGCGGTGCCCACGAGCGAGGCGAGGAGGAGTGGAACCAGGCGTCTGTGCATGGACTGTGGACTCCCTCGTCGGTCGTCGTCATGACCATTTCAAGTCGACCGATGACGTTACGAGAGGCTGCGGCACAGCAGAAGGGGACGAACTCGACGACGTGCCGACGGCCGCAACGGGTGGCGAGACCTCGTCGGCCGGGAGCTGTCACACAGAACGCCTCACACAACGACGCCAAGGGCAGCGGGGCCAATGTGCAGCAGGGCAAGGAGACCGGGGCACCGGCGCAGCAGTGGGACATCTCGTTCGCCGGCGGGGGTTTCTACCACCTGGTCAACGCGAACAGCGGCAAGCGGCTCGACGTCGCGGGCGCGTCGACCGAGAACGGCGCCAACGTCCAGCAGTGGAAGGCGAACAACTTCGGCGCACAAGAGTGGCTGATCGAACAGCACCTGGACGCGCCAGGGACCGCCACGCTGGTCAGCCACATCAGCGGGCTGCTGCTGGAGGTGGAGGACGGCTCGGCCGAGGACGGGGCGAACGTACGGCAGTGGGAGGACACCGACTCGCCGTTCCAGTGGTGGCGGCTGGAGCCGGTCACCCCGTGACCACAACTGGCTCAAATGGGCCGCGTGCACGATCTCGGATCATCCCAATTTCTGCTTATGCTTTTCGCTGTGTTCGATACCCGGTACATCAAGACCTTCCATGAGGTGGTCAGGACCGGCTCCTACTCGGCCGCTGCCCGCTCGCTGGGCTACACCCAGCCGGCCGTCAGCCAGCAGATGAAGGCACTGGAACGGGATGTCGGCACACCGCTGTTCACCAGGGTCGGACGGGGGATCCGGCTCACCGAGGCCGGGGAGGTGCTGACGCGGCACGCCGGAACCATCCTCGGCAGCCTGACGGCGGCACAGCAGCAGATCGACGCCATAGCCAGGCTGCGGTCCGGGCGGGTGCGGGTGTGTGCCTTTCCGAGCGCCGGGGCGACGGTCATCCCCGAGGCCATGGCCCGGCTGGCCACGGAACACCCGGGAATCAGGGTCGAGTTGGTGGAGAGCGAGCCGCCCGAGTCCCTGCGGCTCGTGGCGGAGGGCAACTGCGACATCACCCTGGCCTTCAGGTACCCGGGTCAGTCGGCCGAGATCCCGGACGAACTGGCGGAGATCCGGCTGCTGGAGGACCCACTGACGGTGCTGCTCCCCACCGGCCACCCACTGGCCCGGCGCCGTGCCGTGCGGCTGGCCGATCTGACGCACGAGCGGTGGATCGCGGGGTGTCTGCGCTGTCGTGCGAACTTCCTGCACGCGTGCGCCGAGGAGGGGTTCACTCCCGACATCGCGTGCTCCACGGACGACAATCTGGTGATGCAGAGTCTGGTGGCGGCGGGGGTCGGCATCGCCATGGTCCCGGCGCTGGTGCTGTCGTTCCTCTGCCACAAGAAAGTCACCGGGCGGATCGTGGAGCCCCACACCCGGCGTCAGGTCTACGCGTACGCGCTCCGCGACCATCTGCGGATCCCCTCCACGGCCCTCGTGCTGGACCAGCTCACGGCAGTGGCCGAGGCGAAGACCGGCTGTTGAGCGCAGCAGTCGGACACCGCGTCGAGCCATAAGAGGACGTTGGGGGCCTTGCAAGCAATTGTCCTTGGACGCGCGGGATCCGGCGGGCGGACGCTGCCTCCATGACCCCTCCGAACGCGGCCACGACCACCGCTTCCCGGACCACCGCACGCCTGCGTGCCTTCGTGGCGGAGATACGCGAGACCGTGAACCGCGGGCTGCCACCGGAGCCCACAGCCCGGCTCGTGGCGGAACGGCTCGTCCCGCACCTGGGGATGCCCGATCTGCTCACCGCCGGGCAGTGCAAGGGCGACCCCGAGCACTACCGCCAGCATGTGCTGCACGCCGAGCACGACGGAAGCTTCTCCGTCGTTGCCCTGGTCTGGCTGCCCGGACAGGTCACACCGATCCATGACCACGTCTCGTGGTGCGTGACCGGCGTCCACGAGGGTGAGGAGAACGAACGCCGCTACGAGCTGATCCCGCACGGCACGACCGCCCGGCTCGTCGCCACCGAGGACGTGGTGAACCCGCGCGGCTCGGTCTCCGCCATCGCCCCGCCCGGCGACATCCACCTCGTACGCAACGCCGGCACCGGCACGGCGCTGTCCCTCCATGTGTACGGGGCCGACATCTCTCGCCTGGGCACCAGCATCCGGCGCGTCTACCGCCTGCCGGCCGACCGTTGATGGCCGCCCTCGACGGCTCACGCGCACATGACGTCGCAGCACACGGCAAGGCCGCCGGGGCCGGCCCCGGGCTCGCGCTGGCCGCCGCCGCTGTGGGCGCCGCCTGGCTGGTGCACAGCGCGTTGCCCGCCGTGCCGATGCTCACCGCCGCCGTCGTGCTGGGCATCGCCGCCGCGCACACGCCGTGGCTGCGCAATCACATCCGCGGCCGTTGCCGAGCCGGGCTCACGCTGGCCGCCAAGAGGCTGATGCGCATCGGAATCGTCCTGCTCGGTCTGCGGCTGGGCATGGCGGACGTGCTTGGCCTGGGCTGGGCAACGGTCGTCATGGTGCTCCTCGTGGTCGCCGCGACATTCTGGGGTACCTGGTGGCTGGGGCACCGGCTCGGGCTGCCCGGTGATCAGCCGCTGCTGATTGCCACTGGCTACTCCATCTGCGGAGCGTCCGCGATCGGCGCGGTGAGCGCGGTGCACGACAGCGACGACGAGGACGTCGTCACGTCGGCGGCGCTGGTGACCCTGTGCGGAACCCTCGCCATCGCCGTACTGCCCCTGCTGCACGGCCCGCTGGGGCTGACCGACGCCGAGTTCGGACGCTGGGTGGGAGCGGGTGTCCATGATGTGGGGCAGGTAGTGGCCGCCGCCCAGACCGCGGGAACCGGCGCGCTGGGCGAGGCCGTCCTGGTCAAACTCCTGCGCGTGACACTGCTGGCCCCCTGGTCGCAGGTCTCGTGGTCGCCGCGTGCCGCCGTGGCCGTGGCACTCGCTCGGCCCGCCGGCCTCCCCTCGTGCCGCTGTTCGTCGTGGGATTCCTCGCCCTGGTGGCACTGCGCACCACGGGTCTGGTGCCCGCGCCCGTCCTCGCGGCGGCCGGCACGACTCAGGAACTCCTGCTCGCCATGGCCCTCTTCGGTCTGGGCACCGCAGTCCATCTGCCGTCCCTGACCCGTACCGGCCTGCGGGTCGGCGTAGTCGGGCTCACCGCCTGGGTGCTGATCGCCGCGGCGTCGTACGCGGGTGTGCTGCTGACGGCCTGAAGGTGCGGCGGGTGCACCGGTCCACCGCGGGAGCCGCCGCGCGAGTGGCGGGGCGGGGCCGGACAGGGCCTAGCCGCGGCGGGCCGTGTGCACCGTGCGTGCCGCCAGCAGGTAGCAGTCCGGACGGTGCATGAGCCCCTCCTCGTCGTCCGGGTCGAGGAGCCGGTCCATCACGGCGATGTCCTCGGCGGACAGCCGCCCGTCCAGCGCCTTGCGCTGCCAGCCGAACGTGGAGACCAGCTGCTCGCGTACGGCGCCCGTGAGCGGCGCCGGGATGTCGAGGAGGAAGGAGCGGGTGGCGGTGGTGGACGCGAGGCCCGCGGCTGACAGCAGCGCGCGCCAGTCCTCGACCTCCGCCTTGGTGTCCGGCAGCCCGGCGCGCATCTCCTCGAACCATTCGGTGCTTGCCGCCTCGATACGGCTTTCGAGGCCGGGGCGGCCGATGCCGATGTCGCGGGGCAGATGGCGCGGCTGCAGCCCGCCTTCGACGAGGGCGAGCAGCCCGCCGGGGCGCAGGAGCCGGGCGAAGCCGGTGAGGGCGGCGCGCTGATCCCCGAGATGGTGCACGGAGTTGCCCGCCCAGATGAGGTCGGCCGTGCCCAAGTCATCGATTCCGTCCGGCATTTCTGCGGCGTGTGTGCGGACGCGGTCACCGAGCCCCATGCCCTCGGCCCGGGCCAGGGCGCGGTCGAGGAGCGCGGGTGTCGAGTCCACGGCGACGACCTCCGCGTACGGGAACGCCTCGGCGAGAAGGCAGGTGATCACACCCGGTCCGCTGCCGATGTCGAGGACGCGGCGCACGGCGGCGGCGGGCAGCTGTTCGCCGATCCAGGCCACGGCCTGCGCGTACTGCGGTCGCTGCAGCTCGGCGCCGCGTTCCAGGAGGGGTGCGAGCTCGTCCCAGTCCATGTGGGTCGTGCCCTTGTCGGTGCCGGTCCCGGTGCCGTCATGGCCGTGGCGCTCGTGGTGGTGATGATGAGGATGGCTCATGGCGTCAGGGTGCGCTCCGGGGTGCCCTCACGGCAAGCTCTGTTGCGGTTCCGGCAAATCGGCCGCGACGGTGCGGTGTTCCTGCGGGCTGATGCCGCGTACGCGTTTGAACGCGGCGCTCAGCGCGAACGCGCCGCTGTAACCGACCTGCCGGGCGACGGCCTCCACCGTCGCGTCCGTGTCCCGGAGCAGATCGGCGGCGACGGCGAGCCGCCAGTCGGTGAGGTACGCCATCGGCGGCTCGCCCACCAGACCGGTGAACCGGCGCGCGAGCCCCGCCCGGGAGACCCCGCACTTCGCGGCGAGCGAGGCGACGGTCCAGGGGTGCGCGGGATCGTTCTGCATCAGCCGCAGGGCCGCGCCGACGACCGGATCGCCCATCGCCCTGTACCAGGTGGGCGCCTCGGCCCCGGGCCGGGCGAACCAGGCCCGCACCACCGCGATGAGCAGCAGGTCGAGCACCCGGTCGAGCACCACACTCTGCCCCGGCTCGTCGCGGCTGATCTCCTGGTCGAGCACCGGCATCAGCGGACAGTCCCACACGTTCGCGGGGAGGTGCAGCAGCCCGGGCAGGGAGTCCAGCAGCCGCCTGCTGACCTCGCCGGCCATCTGGTACGTGCCGATGAGCATGGTGGTGGCGCCGTCGGGGGCGTTGCCCCAGGTCCGTACGCCGAGGTGCATGGACTGTGCGAGGGGTTCGCCCTGGAGGGTGGTGCAGGCGCCGCCGGGTCCGATCACCGCGTACGGCGGGGTCGACGGGGTGTCGGCGGCGAGATACGGCTCCGGGCCGCGCGCGATCGCGACATCGCCCGGCCGGAGCAGGACCGGCGCGCCGGTGTCGGGGACGATCCACGCCTCGCCGCGCGTGACGCACATCAGGCAGAGCGGGGCGCGGTCCTCGACGCGAACGGACCAGGGCGGGTCCATCACCATGCGGAGCAGGAAGGCTCCTCTGGCCCGGGGTCCGTCGAGCAGTCCCGCGAGTGCGTCCATGGTGACGAGCGTAGATGGTGCGTGTAGACGCACGCGTATGGAATCGAGCCTCTCCCGCATGGAGAGTCCAGGCCGCAGCGGTGACTCTGAAGCCATGACGGAGAACCTGAAACAGCAGAAGCAGCAGACACAGCAAACGCCGCAGACCCAGCCGACAACGGTGCTGGTGACGGCGGCGAGCGGCAAGACCGGCCGCCGGGTGGCGGAGCGGCTCGCGGGGCGCGGGGTGACCGTGCGCGCCGGTTCGCGCCAGGGGGAGGTGTCCTTCGACTGGGAGGACGGGGCGACGTGGGGTCCGGCGCTTCGGGGCGCGGACGCCGCATACGTGACGTACTACCCGGACCTGGCGGGGCCGGGCGCGGTGGACACCATGCGGGGCTTCGGCCGGCTGGCGGCGGAGAGCGGGGTACGCCGGCTGGTGCTGCTGTCCGGCCGCGGTGAGCCGGAGGCGGCGCACGCGGAGGACGCGCTGCGGGAGGCGGGCGTGCCGCTGACGGTGGTGCGGGCGGCGTTCTTCGCGCAGAACTTCAGCGAGGGCGCCTTCGCCGGCGGGGTGCTCGACGGCGAGATCCCCTTCCCCGCGGGTGACACGGCCGAGCCCTTCCTCGACCTGGAGGACCTCGCGGACGTGGTGCTCACGGTGCTCATGGAGGACGGGCACGAGGGTCTGACCCACGAGCTGACCGGGCCTCGGCTGCTGACGTTCCACGACGTGGCGGCCGAGCTCGCCGCCGCCACCGGGCGCAGGATCGAGTACGTTCCGGTCTCCGGCGACGACTACGTGGCCATGCTGCAGGAGTTGGGCTTCCCGGCCGAGGACGCACAGTGGCTGACCGAACTCTTCACGATGCTCATGGACGGCCACAACGCGCATCTGACGGACGGCGTCCAGCGCGTCCTCGGCCGTGCCCCGAGGGACTTCTCCGCCTTCGCGAAGGACGCGGCCGCTTCGGGTGCCTGGTCGGCCTGACGCCCGCGACGCGTCGCCCGACGGTTACGGGTCGACGGCGGATCCGACCGCAGTCGGCACGACCCGGGCACGGACACCGCGGCCCTGCGGCGGGCGGGCGCTGACCGGTGTGCGACCCGGCGAGGGCGCGATGGGCCGCACGGACCCTCGGACGACCGGTTGACCGGTTGACCGGCGACTGGTCACTTACGCCGCGTGATCCATCTCGGACCGTGTTCGACCGCCCGCTGGAGGTCGACCGGTCACCGGCGTCCGGGGAGACCTCGTCACCCGCTCCGCGCCGCCCTGCGCAGTGCGAGGAGCCGGTAGCGCGGCTCGGGGCGCGGCTCGTCGGGGTCGGGCAGTGCGCGCAGCTCCGCGGCGAGTTTCTCGGCGATCACCCCGCGTGCCGTGAGCCGGGACGCGTACTCCCCGCGCAGCAGCGCCTGGGCGACCTGGCGGGGGGAGCGGCCCTGGCCGTGGCCGGTGAAGTGCGTCTCCCCCGCCGGGCCGAGACCATGAACCGCGCCGAACGCCTCGATGCGGTCGGCGCGGTCGTACGCCTCGGTCGTGCGGTACGGCGCGAGGACCGCGTCGATGTCGCTGCCGATGTCGTGCCCGGCGTCCTTGTCGACGGTGGCGACGAACACTCCGCCGGGGCGCAGCACCCGCGCCGCCTCGGCGACGATCGCCCGTGCGTCCCGTACGAGATGCAGCAGCCACACCGCGCTGACCGCGTCCACCGAGGCATCGGGCAGCGGCAGTCGCCGCACGTCGGCGAGGAGGACGGTGCCGACACGTGCGGCGGCGATCCTGGCCATGCCGGGTGCGGAGTCGGCACCGAACACGCGCAGTCCTGACCTGCCGAGGCGCTCGGTGACGAGCCCGGTGCCGCAGCCGATGTCCAGGAGCGAGCGGGCGGTCTGCGGCACGAGCGAGAGCACGGCAGCGGCGGCCGCCGCGGCACGGGGCACACCGCCGCGCGTCGCGTCGTAGACGGCGGCCTCCACGTCGTAGTCGAGCAGCGTGTCCCGGCCGACGCCGGCCGCCCCCGCCGTTTCGCGGGTGGTCTCGTCGTCGTTGAGCACGGTCAGCTCGCACCGTGGTTCGGGGCGACCGTCTCGACGCGGCGCGCGAGCTCGAAGTCGCGCTCGGTGATCGCGCCGCCCGCGTCATGCGTGTTCACGGTGAGATTGACCGTGTTGTAGCCGAGCGTGAGATCGGAGTGGTGGTTCAGCTCGTCCTGGATCCGCGCGACATGCACGACGAGTGCGGTCGCCGCGAAGTGGTTGCCGAGCCGGTACGTACGGGCGATCCGGTCGCCCTCCTGGGACCAGCCGGGCAGCTCGCGCAGCCTGTCCTCGATCTCCTTCTGCGACAGCGGCTCTGTGGGCATGAGCGGGACTCCCTCCGGGATTGTCTGCGGGCGACGTTACGGTTTCCGTATGACAACTGTCGCGCCCGACACGGGAGTGGGGCCACTGCTGCGTGCATGGCGGGAGCGGCGCAGGCTCAGCCAGCTGGAACTGGCCCTGCGCGCCGACTCCTCCGCCCGGCACATCAGCTTCGTCGAGACGGGGCGGTCACGGCCGAGCGAGGAGATGATCCTCAAGCTCGCCGAGCACCTCGACGTCCCGGTCCGCGACCGCAACGCGCTGCTGCTGGCGGCCGGCTACGCGCCGCGGTTCGCGGAGACGCCCATGGACGATCCTGCGCTGGAGGCCCTGCGCGAGGGGATGGAGCGGCTGCTGCACGGGTACGAGCCGTATCCGGCGCTGGTCGTCGACGGCACGTACACGGTCGTGGCGGCCAACCGCGGGATCGCCATGCTCCTCGACGGCCTCCCCGAACATCTGCTCACTCCCCCGCTGAACGCGATGCGGATCACCCTGCACCCGGAGGGTCTCGCCCCGCGGATCCGCAACCTGCGGGAGTGGCGCGGGCATCTGCTGGCCCAGATGGAGCGCCAGATGGCCCTGGTCCGCTCCGAGGCGCTGCGTGAGCTGTACGACGAGGTCGCCGCGTATCCCGTGCCGGAGCCGGGCGACGACGCGGCGGGCCTCGAGGACCGGGAGGACCAGGCGCCCTACCCGTACTTCGCGCTTCCGCTGCGGATCGAGCACGGTGGAGTGGTGCTGTCCTTCGTGTCGTCGATCTCGACGTTCAACACGCCGCTGGACGTCACGGTCGCCGAGCTGGCCATCGAAACGTTCCTTCCGGCCGACCCGGCGACGGTGAAGTACCTGCAGTCGCTCGCGTCTTGATCTACTGAAATCTCCAGTTCTGCACGCTCGCAGGCTGAAGCAGCGCCCTCGACAAGACGGCGCCGGTGCTTGGGAAGCCTCGGCAGAGTCACAGAGGGGGCGCCGGGCCCGAGGGCCGCGTGCGGGTCACGTACCGCACGTCGGCCGCGTCGGCCGGCGCTCCCCTCACGGCGCGGGGTGCGGCGTGAGCGCGCGCAGCGCGAACCACTGAAGCCCCGCGAACCCCGCGACGGTCATCGCCTGCATCATGATCCACAGCGTCCCCGCGGTGCTGGGCTCCAGCCACGCCACCAGCGCGACGACACTGAGCACGGCCCAGGCCGCATTGGCGTCGACGACGAGCTTCACGGGCCCGGCGGGCGGCTGTTGCCGGGCGGCGAGGAACCCGACGCCCGCCGCGAACAGGGTGAGAAACACGCCCAGTTCGAGCAGCAGCGCCGCATCGACGCCGAGCAGCCGCCCGAGCGGTCCTGACGCCGCGAGATACGCGAGCCCGTTGGTGCCCGTGACGACGGCGTCGAGGGCGAGGAAGCGACGGAGCGTCGTCTGCGGCTCGGTGGTGCGGGAGAGTCCGGCGAGCAGGGCCTGGGACATGACGGATCAGCCTCCATCGAGTTCGTACACACTGGTCGGTGACCCGGAACTCGGACGGAGTGCGCCGCCCGAGCCCCGGTGACCACCACGATGCCGGTGTCCGGTGGAGGGGTCGATTACCAGCGGGGTAATGGCAGCGCCGGAGTCTCTGTGCAGGTCACGGCGGACATGCACAGAGACTCCGGCAGCAAGGGAGGGAGCCAAACAGGGAGCCACGGCCGAGAGCTCAGGCGCTCGGATCGGACTCGCTGTCCGTCGTACTGCCCTGTCCGAAGATGTCGTCCACCGCCTCGGCTCCCTCCGTAATCACGGGGCGCAGTTGCTTGCGGTAGACCTGCTCCGTGGTCCGGCTGCCGCTGTGGCCGACCACGCGGGCGATGGCCTCGATGCAATCTTTCTGCTGCCGCGTCCGATGCGCTTCCATCACGGAGGCAGCCTGCTTCGGCATCGCAAGCGAGCGACGGCTCTTCTTCGTCTTCCTGTCCCCGTTCGCCGGACAGAGCGCCACACGTCCACATGCGGTCTGGCGTCGCCCTTCTCCGTTGTCCGCTCTGCGGGCCCGGCTGGACGCCTCGGTCATGTGTGCGCTCCGTGACTCCTCCCCCACCTGAAGGTGGGGGCTTCTCGCTATGCCGGTTGGGCTTCGCGACGGGCCAGCCCGGCCCGTAGAACGTTCTGGGCGCCCACCGTGTCCGCGTGTGCCTGGTGGCCGCACGCGGTGCAGTGGAACTTCTCCTGGGTGGGCCGGTTCTCCTTGGCGGTGTGCCCGCATTCGGGGCACCGCCGGGAGGTGTTGCGGGGGTCCACGGCGATCACGTCTCGTCCGGCGCTTTCAGCCTTGGCGTGCAGGATCGCGAGGAACACCCCCCATCCGGCATCCGAGATCGATCGGTTCAGTCCGGCCTTGGCGGCGGCTCCGTTGGGCAGGAACGCGCCCGGCTGGTCGGGGTCGGGCTTCGGCGTGGGGGTCTTGACCATGTTGTGGATCTTGAGGTCTTCGTGCGCGATGAAGTCGTGTTCGCGCACGAGGCCGAGAGCGGTCTTGTGCGCGTGATCAAGGCGCTGGCGGCGGACCTTGCGGTGCAGGGTCGCGATGCGCTCGACGGCTTTGCGGCGGCGCTTCGATCCCCGCTTGCACCGGGCCAGGCCCTGCTGTGCCGCTTCGAGTTTCGCGGCTGCCTTACGGGCGTGGCGCGGGTTGGCGACGTGCTCACCGTTGGAGGTAGTGAGGAACGAGGCTATGCCCATGTCGATGCCAACCATGCTGCCGGTTGCGGGCAGCGGCTCCGGCTGGGTCTGCTCGGCGGTCAGGATGACGTACCACCGCTTGCCCTCGCGCTTGACGCTGACCGTCCTCACCTTGCCGACCACGGCACGGTGCTGGTGCACCCGGACATGTCCGACGCCCTGGAGACGGACGCGGGTCACCGGGTCATGCGGGGTGGAGTCCCAGCGGCAGCCGTCACCGTCCCTGGGGAACTCCACCGTGTCGAACCGGCCCACCCCACGAAACCGCGGATAGCCAGGCTTCTCTCCGGCTTTGACGCGGCGGAAGAACGCGGCGAACGCCTTGTCCAGCCGGCGAAGCGTCGCCTGCTGGGACGAGAACGACCACCGGCCCTGCCGCTGCGGGTCGAATGCCCGGATGTCCTTGAGCTGCGCGGACTGCTGCCCGTACCGGACCGTCGTCCTGGAGACATGCCGGTATGCATCCCGGCGCTCCTGCAACGCCCCGTTGTAGAGGGAGCAGTGATCCCGCAGCATCTCGCCGAGCGCGATCTGCTGGCCAACGGTGGGCCGCAGGAGGAACTTGTACGCACGCATCACCCGACCCACCCCCCTTCGGCCCATGTGTGATCAACCTAGCGGAGGCCACTGACAACGAAGAGAACTCCGGCGCTTCGCACCTCCGCGCCAAGGATGCGTTTCCCTCCCCGGCCGAAGCCGGGGATACCCACGCAAGATCAAGGATGGCCTGTACGTCGCCGACGCCCCGTCCCGCCCGTCCCTGTGGAAGTTCGCGGCGATGACTGCGGTTGGCTGTGTACGCGACTTACGGCTCTGGCCCAACTTCTGTGGCCCGTGACGGTGGGTCACCAGGGAGGTCAGTGTCAGCCGGCAGTGCCCGCTCTCACTCCGCTCGCGCTGCCCGTCGGCGCCGCCAGGCCAGCGCCGGTGCCGTGATGGCCAGGGCGAAGAGGACGGCCGCCATGATGAGGTGCGGGACGGTGTGGCCCTGCGCGAGCGTGTAGAGCCCGCAGGCCGCGCCGCCGGCAGCGACGCCCAGGGCGGGCGGCCATCGGTCGGCGGTCAGGCCGGTGCCGACCACGAACAGCGTGGGCATCGAAGCGAGGAACAACACCCAGCTGCGCAACTCGTAGCCGTCGGCGGCGACGCAGCCGCCCCTGGGCCCGCGCTTGCAGCCGCCTTCGACGAACCCCAGGAAGCCCCAGGTCGCGGCCGCCAGGACGACGACGACCAGTGGAATCCACCACCCCCGCGACCAGTTCTTCTCATCGAGCGACCACCTGCGCGTCGAACGCCCGCCGTCCATACCCCTACCCCCATGTCGATGACCGCCGAGATCATAGAGCGCACCCGCCGGCCGAGCGCTTCGCGGGATGGCGGATCGCCCTCACAACCACGCCTCTCCTGGCGGACCAGCAGCTCATTTACAGCGGCCTGGCGCACAGTCCGGGCCAGCCCAGCCGTCGCTCAGGGTGCCCGAACCACACAAGTTGAGTCAGAGCCCGACTTACGACGTCGTTTCGACGTGAGATTGGGAGTCGCACGCTCGCACGAATAGGTGATGTTCACGAGAACGGGAGTCAGCTGCCGCAGGCCTTTCCCCGGGCGTATCCGTCACTGCCCGGTCCGGTTGGTGAGGGGCTGTTGAGAGGCTGTCGGTGGTGTGAATAGTGCCTGGACGGTTTCGGTGGCCAGGTCTCGCAGCCAGGTGTGGGCGCGGTCGTTGTCGTAGCGCTGGTGCCACAGCAGGTACAGGGGGACGTCGGGCAGCGGGAGTGGCGGCGGCAGTGAGGCCAGGCCGAGTTGTTCCCGGGCCGTGCGGGTGACCGCGTCGGGGAGGGTGACGACCAGGTCGGTGTTGAGGGCGAGTTGCAGTGCGAAGGCGGCGGTGGGCCCGGCGGCGACGACGCGTCGTTCGAGGCCGCGGGTGGTCAGGGCGTCGTCGATCGGGTCGCGCAGGTTTCCGCGCCGCGAAACGGTGAGGTGTTCGGCGGCTGCGTAGCGCTCGAGGCTCAGCGGGCCTTCGGTGAGGGGGTGGCCTGGGCGGACGGCGACGATCAGCCGGTCCTTGCCGACGAGGCGGTGGCGGATGTCGGGGAGCGTCGGAGCGCTGGAGCTTGATTCGAGGTCGACCTCACCCCGGCGCAGCTCGGCGTCGTCCGTCCCGGGTTCGGCGGACAGGCGGAGCCGGACGCCGGGGGCCTGATGGTGGACGGCCGTGGTCAAGGCGGTGCCGCAGGCGGCGGTCAGGGCGTCGTGCCAGCGCACGGTGAACACCCGGTCCAGAGCTGCCAGGTCGAGTTCTTGCTGCGCGGAGAGAAGCTGGTGGGCCTGCTGTACGAGGGCGTGGACCTGGGCGCGCATGGCCAGCGCGCGGGTGGTGGGGACCATGCTGCGGCCGGTGCGGACCAGGATCTGGTCGCCGGTGGCCTTGCGGATGCGGCCCAGGGAGCGGCTCATCGCCGGTGCGGTGACGTGGAGGCGTGCTGCGGCGCCGGCGACGCTGCCCTCTTCCAGCAGGGCGTCCAGGGCGGTGAGCAGGTTCAGATCCAGTTGCATGAGAGTAACTCTACAAGTGACAAGCATGCACTTGTTGTTAATGGTCAGGCGGCCTACCTTCGAAGTGCGGGGGCGAGGCAACCGCCCCGCTTCTACCGATCCCCCAGGGAGCCCACCATGAGCACAGCCATGCCTTTCGACGCCGACGCGACGCTCCTGTCCGACGTGACCGCTGCGGTGAAGGCCGCTGGCGTCACGCTGCGCGACCGCTACACCTCGCACGCCCGGGGCGTGAGTCTGGACGAGGTCGTCGGCGAGATCCACGCCAACGACGACGCGGTGCTGGACGTGCTGCGGGAACCGCTGCTGCGGGCCCGGCAAGGGTCGCAGTGGGCCGAGGACGAGCTGGCCGGCGGCGCGCTCCCGCCCGGGGAGTGGTGGGTCGTCGACCCCGCCGAGGGCAACATTAACCACGTCCACGGCATGGAGGACTGGGCCGTCACCGCCACCCTGGTCCGCGACAACCAGCCGGTACTCACCGTCGTCCACCTGCCGCTGACCGGCGACACCTACACCGCCGTCGCCGGCGGCGGTGCCCGCCTCAACGACCGACCCCTGAAGGTGTCCGCCAAGACCGACCTGGGCGCCGCGCTCATCGGCACCGGCCAGGCCAAGCCCGGCGAGGACGAGCGCACCTTCCGGCGGATCGGTGACTCCGTCACCGCCATGCTCATCAACGGCCTGGTCGTGCGCGTGTCCGTTCCCGCCACGATGCAGCTCATCCACGTCGCCGCCGGACGCATGGACGCGTTCTGGCAGTTCTCCGACGTCCGCTCCGGCCTGGTCGCCGGCGCCCTGCTGGTCTCCGAGGCCGGAGGCACCGTCACCGACCTGACGGGCGAACCCTGGAACACCGGCAGCCGCGACTTCCTGGCCGCCGCCCCCGGCATCCACGGCGCCGCCCTCAAGGTCCTCTCGCCGATCGCCTGACCGGACGTCTCCGCTCTTCCCCACCCCGATACCGCAAGGAGCATCACCGCATGACCAGCATCGGCATCCTGGGCGCCGGCCGCGTCGGCGCCAACCTCGCCGGCAAGCTCTCCGCAGCCGGACACCATGTCACCATCGGTGGCCGGAGCCCCGAAGACACCGCCGCCCGCACCATTGGGCTCGCCCCGCGGATCGCCTTCGCCGACCAGCGCACCACCGCCCGCACCACGGACATCGTGATCAACGCGACGCCCGGCGACAGCTCCCTGGAGCGCCTCACCGACCTGCGCACCGAGCTCTCCGGAAAGATCCTCATCGACGTCTCCAACGCAACCCGCGACGCCGCTGACGGCCTGCCCGGCGACCTGTGCTATCCCGGCAGCAGCCTCGCCGAGAAGCTCCAGGCCGCGCTCCCCGACACCCATGTGGTCAAGACCCTCAACACCATGCTTTTCATAGTCATGACCGCTCCCGAAACCCTGGCCACCCCACCGACCGCCTATCTCTCGGGCGACGACGAACAGGCGAAGAGGGCCGTCACCGGCCTGCTCGGCGACCTGGGCTGGCAGCCCGCATGGATCGAGGACCTCGGCGACATCACCACAGCCCGCGCCACCGAGGCCATGATCCTGGTCGTGCCCCACATCCTGCGCCGACACGGCTTCAAGCCCTTCGCCGTCTCCCTCGCCCGCTGACCCACCAAGACCGGGTTCAGACCAAAACCAGGTAGCGGGCTCGTGCGAGGCAGCTGGGCGCCGGCACGGACAACGCCCGCTGGGCTGCAAGTGACGCCCGAACTCATCGACATTGATCATGCCTACTACACGCGAGGCGACTCCCGAAGTCGTCAACAAACGACTCCCATCCTTGATCTTGCGTGGGTATCCCCGGCTTCAGCCGGGGATACCCACGCAAGATCAAGGATGGAACTGGGAGCCTTCATCGAGTACCTCCCCAGCCCCCAGGAACTCGCCGGTGTGACGGTTGCGTGCCTCGTCGCGGCCGGCGCCGACAACCGCGATCCCGCCGCGCCGTACCACCACGGCTACGAGGAGTCCAAGTGGCTCGCCGCCCACATGCGCACCGAACTCATCGAGCTCCCCGGCGCCCACGCCCCCTATCTGACCCATCCGGTGGAGCTGACCGATGCGCTGCGCCCCCTGCTGCGTGCGCTTTCGTCGAATACGGGGTGATGCTCCTCACCGGGGGTCACGATCGTCTTCGTGAGGTGGCGCCCGGAGTGCACCAGTCTCAGCGGAGGGGTGGTCCGGGCACGGAGCAGAGCGTGTTCCGTCCTGGCGTAGCAGGGCCGGACCTGAGGAGATGCCTCGCCCTGCCGCGGGGGGCGGGTGAAGGGCACCGAGCGCTCTCGCGCGAGTGGGAATAGCGGGACAACCCGTAGTCCTGGGTGCCGTCACCAGGCAGGATGTTCTTGTGAAGGATCTGCCCCCCCGGCCTGCCGTCAGCAGACTCGCGCAAGTGGCACAGCCGCCGGTGGTGGGACCACTTGGGCTATATGCGTGTGCGTTCGTTGGCAAACCCGAACTGGTCCCGGGACATGCCGTGGCTGATCAGCTGGTTGCGACGTGAGCTCTCGGCATCCCTTCCGGAAGATCACTCCCTCTATGACAGGGCGATCACTGCGGCTCGGCGTTATGCGCAGACCCAGGGTCCCGCGATGGAAGCTGAACGGGCATGGGACCGCGTGCTTGAGCCCATCGACGCATTGCTCGAAAGGCGCCAGGCGAGGCACCTGGACAGGGTGCGTCGGGCTCGAATTGAGCACGGTGATGTGAGCACCTGAATGGCAGGCTTGTGCCTCACTGCCTCGTCGGACCCGGGGTGCCCACCCGCAGCTCAGGCCGTCGGGATCCTCGGCGAAGAGCATCCTCATCCGTAGCGGCGTAGTTCGTGGAAGAAGTCGTCGATGATGTGCAGTTCGTCGGTGCGGGCGAGTTCGTCGTGGACGTACTTGCCGACGGCGAGGTCGAGGACGCCGAGGCCGAAGGGTGAGAAGAGGACCGGCCGGTCGGTGGGGAGGGTGACGCGGCCGGTGATGACGTCGTCGAGGGTGCCGGTGAGGAAGTCGCGGTTGCCGGTGAGCTGTTCGGCCAGGTGCGGGGAGGTGTCGGCTTTGAGGCAGTGCTCGACGTCGTCGACGATGTTGGCGGAGCCGAGGAGGATTTCGGGTGCCAGGTCGCGCAGGGAGATGTGCAGGACCAGGGGGTTGTGGTCGAACCAGGCCCGCTCGGTGATGTGGGGGGTGGCGGCGACGGTGGCGAAGACGACCAGGTCGCTGACGCGGATGAGTTCCTCGGCGCTGTCGTGGAGGCTGATCGTGCCGGTGGTGCCCGACTGTTCCAGGTAGGTGCGGAACCCGGCGGCGCTGTCGGGGGACAGGTCGTGGATGCCGATGGTGTCGAAGGACCAGCCGGTGCCGGTGAGGTAGGTGTGGATGTAGCGGGCGATCAGGCCCGTGCCGATGAAGCCGACGCGGGTGGGGCGTGGCCGGGTGCGGGAGAGCCGGTCGGCGGCCAGGGCGGCGGATGCGGCGGTTCTGGTGGCGCTGAT
>NZ_JBSFHO010000024.1:0-119285 GCF_053597075.1 Streptomyces sp. NPDC001514 | reverse complement strand
GCGCGCGAAGTCGCGGATCGACGCGTCGAGGTTGTACATCGACAGCGCGACGCCGGCGCCGGGGAATTCGTACACCTCGAGCTCCACGATGCCGCCGCCTCGGACGGCCGCGTCCGTGGCGGGGTCCGTCCCGGCGAGCGGCGAGACGTTCCCGGGCAGAGCGACAAGGAGCCGGGCGTCGTGGCCGACCCGGACGGCGGTGCGGCCTTCCGCGGTGGTGTAGGACTCCAGGGGGCGGTCGGACCAGTAGGTCTTGTGCCCGGTACGGGAGGCGAGGCTGCGGGTGGCGACCCCGCCGGTCATCACGAACACCGGGACCGCCGGGGCGAGTCCGGACAGCAGCGGGTCCCGGCCCATCACTTCGTCGAACACGTCGGTGTCCGGCACGTACAGCGCGCCGTCGGGGTCGGTCACCGCGGCCCGGGCGGGCTCCGCGCCGCCGGTCTCGACCGGCTTGACGGCGTATACGTCCATGCCCCACGGGGCCGGGTCGAACTCGCGCCACACCGCGCCCTCGCCGGAGGAGTCCGGCAGGGACACCACGCGCAGGTCCAGGCCGACGGTGAGCGACGGCGCCGTGCCGGAGGTGGCGGCGTGCCGCCACTCGCGGCCGGCCACGCTGCCGTCGGCGCGGTACCGGGCGCTGTGCCGGTGGACGCCCTTGACCGCGACGAGATGGGCGGCGGCCAGTCCGACGAGGGTGGTCTCCCCCGCCAGCGCGGGGTTGGCGGCGAGCCGGATCGCCTCGCGTACGTCCTTGTCGGTGACCGTCCGGTCCGGCGGCAGGCTCAGCAGACGCCGGGTCAGCCGGTCGGCGTCCAGCGGCCCGTCCGCCAGGGCCCGGTCACGGGCCCGCAACGCGTCCAGTCGGGCGACGGCCGCCGCGTACGTCTCAGTCTGCTCGGGGCCGAGATCCACGGTCCCGAACGCCCGCCGCATCAGTCGGCGACGCTGCCGCTCGCTCAGGCGGGCGCCCAGGACGCTGGAGCGGTCGGGAGCGCGGGTGCCGGACTCCGGGGCGCGGAGCGTGTTCGTGGCGGGCGACGCGGGCGCGGGCGGCGATCCCTCCCCCCTCCGGGACCACGTGTCCCCGCCGGCCGGGGCCGACACGGTCGGCGCGGGCGGCGCTGCGGTGCCGGTGGTGGCCGTGCCCGCCCTGCGCGGGCCGACGGCGGCGCCGCGCTGGGCCGGCGCGGACGGCTGGTAGAGGGGGCGCGACGGCGGCATGGTCTTGGAGAAGAGCCCGGCCAGGTGGGCGGGGGAGGTGGGGGCGTCCGGGAAGACGGCGATCCGCAGAGTCCTCCGGCGCGGGGTCAGCTTGATGTCCGTCTCGGGGGTGAACACCGGCCTGTGCAGGACACGGGAGAACACGTGGCCCACCGACGCGGGGGAGGTGTCCTTGGCGGCCTTCGGGACGCCGGCCAGGATCTCGGAGCCGGACGGGGTCTTCGCCAGCGCCGCGTCATGGGCGAGGACTTCGGAGATCACCTCGGGAGTCGCCTGCACGGTCCGGACCGGAAGGGCCAGCTCGACCTTCCCGGCGGGCGTGATGCCGCCGGTGAACATCCCGTACGCCGTCTTGGGCCAGGGCGACGCCGCCGCCATCCCCGAGCTGCCGGGGGTGCCGTCCGCGATGAGGCCCATGACGAGCGGGTGTGCTTGCCGGCCCCGGCCGGACCAGTCGCGCCCGGCGCCCAGCGCGGTCCGCCGGGAGAGGGCCCCGAGCAGTTCCAGGTAGTAGGCGGCCAGGGCCACGTGCCGGGGCCGGTGGATGTCACGGCCGTTCGCGGCGGCCATCGCCACCACCCTGAGCAGTTCCTGCACGTGCGCGTTGGTCGCCGGCCCGTCCAGGAACAGCACCTCCGCCGCGATGTCCTTCAGCTCGTCAGGGGTGCGGTCGGCCGCCCACTGCACCGCCTTCACGGTCGCCCACAGCAGCCCGGAGCGCTCGTCGGGGCCGACCGGCTCGTTCTTGCCGAGTCGCAGGATCCGACGCGCCCGGGCGTTCAGCGCCGGGCCGCCGTCCGGGCCGTCGGGCGCGGGCAGCCGCCCCAGCGCCTCCTCCAGGACCATCAGGGAGGCAATGCGGTCCAGGGGGACGACGGGCGGCTGCTCGTCGCTGTCGGTCATGACGACGTCGAGGGAGTCGGCGTCCGCCCGGGCCAGGTCCCCGACGTGCTCCAGCAGGGCGAGGTAGTCGGCCGGGGACGGCTTCACCGCCGGGTCGAGCTGGGCCAGGTTCCGGGTCAGCAGGTCGAACAGGTCCATCGTGAACGGTCCGAACGCGCGGAACCGCGGGTTCGCGTCCCACGACCGGGCCAGCACCCCGATCTGGTCCCAGATCTCCGTGAAGTCGTCCCTCTCGCGCAGGTCCTGGACGCCGAGGGCGTGCCGCAGCGCCCGGTACAGCTGCATGGTCCGCCTGCGCTCCGCGGGAGAGACCCGCACGTCCTCGGGCAGTCCCAGCGCCGACCGCGCCAGCGGGTCCAGATCCCCGCGCACCGGAGCCGGCGGGAAGGCGACGACCCTGGCCCAGGGCCCGCGGACCGGTGTTTCCAGCGCTCTGATGAACTTTCTGACACCATCCTTGGGCTGCGTCGCGCTCGCGGCCGTGTGGTAGTCGAACGCGTAGATGGTGCGCTGCTCCTTGTTGGCGATCACCTGTGCCGCCGGGTCGACGGAAAGAAGATCCCTGACGAAGGGCCGCTGTACTTCGGGCCTGCTGCCCAGCGTGCGCCTGGTCCCCCTCGGGAGGGCGACACTGCACACGTCGAGCAGATACGGCCCAGGACGGACGTCCCTGCCACGGTTGTGGGCCCAGAGCCACTTGGCGAAGCGCCGCTTGCCCAGCTTCCGCTGGCCTTCGTACCGCGTCGTGAGGCTCACGGCTCCGGGCTCGCCGTGCGCGGCGACGTGCCCGGCCAGTTCGTCCGGCCCGTAGGGCATGTCCAGCTCCTGGCTCAGCACGTCGCCGCGCACCAGGTCGTAGTAGACGTACGTCCGTATGCCGGTACTGGCCTCCTCGTACCGGACGTCCAGCTCCGCCTCCCTGAGCGACACGACGCCCTCGGTCCCGTCCTTGCCGGGGACGATGACGGCCTTGATGTCGGTGGGCACCCCGTCGGGGAGGAAGAGCGGCGGCGGGGGGCCGCCTGGCGACGACGTCCGCAGGAAGGGGTCGCTCTCCCCCTTGACGCGGAGCAGGCCCAGCCTCAGCGGTGCCGTCGGGCCGCCCGGGGACGGGAAGACGGTCCACTTCTTGTGCGACGAATGCGTCGTGCGCGCCTGCCCGTACGCCAGCCAGCCCGGGACGGCTCCGAGGCCCAGGGCCGCCCCGTCGGCCGTCACGACCAGGTGCGCGTCGTCCCACTCCGGCTTCGCCAGCTCGGTGTCGCGGGCGATGACCAGGTTGAGGACATCGGGACGCGGCGTGAACCACCGGCCGTCGGCCCCGCTCATCTTCGGCTGGGTACCCGGCTCGGTCACCTCCAGGTCGATGAGATAGGGCTTCGCCCCCCACGGGGCGGGCCTCTCGTTCTCGGGCACGGGAAGGGCCTCGTCCGAGATGTCGCAGATCGTGCGCAGGTCCATCGGCTGGTCCCCGCTGAGCGTCAGGGAGTCCCCGGCACGCCATCTCCGGCCGATGACCGCGCCGTCGGCCCTCCACCCGCTGTGCTCGCCGAGGACGTCGTTGTCCACGACCAGGTAGTGCGCGGCGAGTTCGGCGATGCTGCCGATGTGCGCGGCGCGCTCGTCCATCAGCAGGGAGAACAGGCTCTTGACGTGGCCACTGCCGATGTCCTCGTCCGGCGGCACGGACAGGACTTCACGGGCCGCGGCCTTCACCTCCAGCGGGAAACGGCGCAGCACGGGGTCCTGCGCGCGCATCTCGTCCAGCCTGGCGACCGCGCGCACCAGGGCCTCGTGGTCGAGCTGCTCGCCGGAGGCGTGGGCGTCCCCCCAGAACTCGTCGATCACGACGTCGTCCGGCAGCACGGACGGCGAGGGGACGACGCGCTCGTACGGGTCGTCCTCCTCGTCCGCGTAGTCGGAGTCCGACGGGTCGTCGCTGAGGCTGTCCCAGTCGTCCCGGTCGTCCGCGTAGCCGTCGCTGTCGAAGTCGTCCGAGGAATCGCCCGGGGCGGCCGGGACGGTGCCGTCGGCGGCGGGGTTCCGGGGGGCGCCGATCCGCCTCTCGGCGTGCGGGGCGTCGGCCCCCAGCGCCGTGTCCAGCGCGCTCCCGGACTCCGGAGCACGGACCGCTCCCTCACCCGGCGCGCCCGCTTCCTCGTCCGCCTTCTGGGTCACGAACGCCGAGCGCCCGCCCGGGGTGGTGAAGGTGACCCCTGCCGCACCACCCGCCGCCGACGGGGCGGGGGCGGGGACGCCGGGGGTGGCGGTCTGCGGGCCGGGATCGCGAGCCGGCGGGGGCGTGGCCTTGGACCACAGGGCGGACACCGAGGTGACGGCCGGCGTGGCTGGGGTGGCCGGAGTGGCTGGGGTGGCCGGGGTGATGACGGCCGGGGTGAAACCGAGGGGCAGCGGAACATGGACGTCCAGCCGCTCAGGGTCCGTCGCGGACAGCTTCAGCGTGACACCGGTCACCGGGGTGAACACGATCCGGCCCAGCCCACGGCTCAGCACCGCGCCCAGCGACGCGTCGGAGGTGTCGGTCCCCGCGCCTGGGACCGCCGCGACGATCGCGGACCCCAGCTGCCCTATGCCACCCCACGCGGAGTCGAAGGCGATGACGATCATCACCTCGTCGAAGCCGGCCGTCACCGTACGGGCCAGCGCCATCTCCAACGTCTGCGGAACCTTGCCCAGACGCCCCCGCAGCAGATGCGTCGACCCCGGGTCGTGCAGCGCGGCTGCCTTCCCCGAGCCCTGAAGGCCGGTGTAGGCGATGCCGTCCATGGCGACACTACGCCCCTGATGGTCCTCACCCGTGAAGTCACGCCCGGTCACATTGCCGTCCGGGCCGACCAGCGCCGTCCGCCGGCTAAGAGCTCCGAGGAGTTTCAGGTGGTACCCGCGCAGCACCGCGTGATTCCGGTTCGCCGGCCCGTCCAGGAAGATCGGCCAGCCGTCCGCGGCAGCCATCATCACCACGCTGACGAGCAGGCTCACATCAGCGTCCTGCGCGGGACCGTCCAGATGAAGCACCACTTGCGCGATGGCCTTCATCTCGTCGTGGGAACGTCCGCCGGTCCACTCCAGCATTTCGACCGCTGCCCGCAGAACGCGGACCGCCTCCGTGCCCGTGACCGGCATCGTGGGAGCGAGCCGCAGAATGCCCCGGATGAACACGTGCATCGGGTCGGGCACAGGCTGCCCCGCCTCCTGCGTGACGGGTATCTGACTCGCCCCTTCGCTCATGAGCGCCAGCGCCTCGTCCACGAGCGGCAGCGGGGCCAGGTCGTTGAGGGTGGCAGGGGCGGGGGTCTTGCCCGCGGAGAACAGCGCGTCCACTTCCTCGGCGCGCTCGAGCACCTTGCGGTAGTGGCCCGGGGTGAGCGGGTCCGTCGCCTTCAGACCCGGACCCGCCAGCGCCCGCGCCAGCCAGTCGAACATCGGACTGGGCAACGGACCGAAGCCCTTGAACCGCGGATCCTCGTCCCACAGCCGGGACAACGCACCAGCCTGCTCCACGAGCCTGCCGTACTCGTCTTTCGGGCGACGACGCGGATTTGGGTCGATCCCGTGCTGCAACGCCCGGTACAACCGCTTGGCCAGCTCCCGGTGCCAGGGCGTGACCCGCTCCCCGCCCCGCACCAGCCCCGCCCGCCAGGCGAGCTCGCCCAGCTGCCCGCGCACCGGAGCCGGATCCCACTCGGACCACTGGGTCGGCGGCCCCTGCAAACGGATGCCGAGCAACCTCTTGTAGGAGGCGGGCGCCCCAGGAGCAGCCGGTGGTTCGTACCTCATGCCCACGACGGCGTTGGCCGCCTGGATGGTCCGCCCCGCCTTGGTGGCCCAGACCTGCGGCGGCAGGTCCCTGTCGAAGACATCCGCGCGGAACGGCTCCGGCCCCCCTGCCCACCGCCGGAGCCACCCCTCGTGGGTCATCGGCAGTTCCACCCCCGCGGAACAGCTCTGCATCCAGATCGGTCCAGACCGCAGCCGCATAGCGCTCATGACCGCCGCGGCCCACTTCGCCCCCGTACGCGCCCGGGCGTACACCAAGCCCCCTTGCATAAACGGCTGTATCACTCCGGGGTGCCCATGGAGACTGAACGTCGCGGCCGGTACGGGAAGGGGCAGCGGCCACGGTCCGCCGACCAGCCGGCCGTCCATCGGGTTGTAGGCGTAGTACATATCTGCCGTGTCGACGAACCGCGCCTGGTCGTACGCCCGGGTTTCGGCCACTTCCGCCTCGGGGTACGACATGACGGCCCGGTCGGTGCCGTCGTCTCCGGGCACGATGATGACCTCAAGACCGTCCGGCACCCCCTGGGGCAGAACCAGCGGTGGAGGCGGGGTATCGGGCCGCAACGTATGCCAAGCAGTGGCACGCTGCTTCTTGTACACGAACGCGCGCACGCCCAGTCGCAGCTTGCCCGCCGGAGCGCCTGGGACACCGACCACGGGGCCGTCCGTCGCGTGCACGACATGCCCCGTCGTGGCCAGCCAACCCGGCAGCAGACGACGCCCCTCGGACGCCCGATCGATATCCAGGACCAGCTCGTGGCCGGCCCGATCCCGTAGATCCTTGTTGCCCCCCATGACCAGGGCGAACACGTCGAACCGAGGCGCGTACCGCCTCTTGTCGGCCGCGCGCACCAGCGGATGACCCTGCTCGTCGAGCTCCGCCCTGATCATGAGAGTCTTCTCGCCCCACGGAGGGTCGAACCGCTCGAACCGCTCGGGCGAGTTCCCCCGCCGGGGCGTGTACTTGAAGGTTTCCTCGGCCAGGAGCCCGGTCAGCTCGGGTGCCTTGGTGGTCGAGCCGCCCCAGTCCCAGCCGAGGAACCGGCCATTCGCCGCCGTCACCCGGCTATGCGCGCCGAAGATCCTCTTCTGGACCGTCAGATAGCGTGCGGCGAGGCTGGTGAAGTCGGTGACACCGCTCGTACCGGGGAGCATCAGCACACGGAACAGCTCCTTCCGGTCCGCCGGGGAGACATCCGAGGCGCCCGAGGCGTCCGGCAGGGACGGAATGGACAGGACGAGCCTGGCCGCCGCGTCCAGATCCAGCGGCGCCCGCCGCAGCACCGGATCCTTCAACCGCATCGATTCCAGCCTGTCGACGACTGCCCTGAGCTGGTCGTCCGACCAGGGGATCTTCTCGTCCTTGAACACGTCGCGCTTGTGGCGCACGATCCCATCGCGGTCCAACGGCCCGGCGGCGACGTCACGGTCACCGTCCTGACCCGTGTCGGACTCGTAGTCACTGTCCGAGTCCTGGTCGAAGAACGGAGGGCTGTCGTGCAGATCGTCCGCGAAATCACGCGGATCGAACCGCACAGTCGGCCCCGCCCCACCAACGACCGGGGCGGACGGTCCCGCCGTCGGCCGGCCGGAGGCCGGGAAGACGACGGACGTCCCGACAGACCCGAAACCGTCCCCGAAGAAGGCAGGACCCTCGGCCGCGGGACCCGCACCGAGGTGCTCAAGCTCGGCATCCCAGCCAGCGTCCCCATCAGCGCCGCTCAGGTCGCCGAGATCGGCCGCGTAACCGTCCTCGTAGTCCTCCTCGCTGTAACCCTCCTCGTCAGCGGCCACGCCGCTCTCCAGCACAGCCTCCAGCGCACTGCCCGACACCGGCGTGCGGGGCGAGGCGGTGTCGTCCGGCTCGGTGTCGGATTCCTCGCCCGCGGGCAGTCCGAACCTGACCGCCGTGCTCGTGACGCGGCTTGCCGCGACGGGCTGCCCGTCCTGCAGGAGTACGGGCGGCTCTGTCTTCGTCCAGAGGTCGCTCAGGGAGTCGGTGCCCTCGGTGAAGCCGGCCGGTACTTCCATGCGCACGGACAGGTACTCGTCCGGCTCCCCCTGCACCTGTATGGCGGGCGCGAGCGTAGATGGTGCCAGCGTGGCGCCCAGTTGCGGGGTGTACGCGGTCATGTGCAGCTCGCGGGTGAGCGCCGCGTTCAGCGACGTGGCAGAGGTGTCGTTGCCGGCGCCCGGGACCACGGCCAGGATGTGGTTAATCCCGTTCATCGCCTCGTTCGTCGCCTCGTCGTGGGCGGCGAGTATGGCCAGCTCTTCGTACAGGGCCTCTACGTTCCCGCCTGGGAGTTTGAGCTTCGCCCTCTCCACGGACGTGAGGGAGGCGGCGGTCAGAGGGCCGGTCCACAGCACGTACGACTTCTCAGCCCAGGGCATATCCTCCGAGTGCGGCAGCTCCCGAGGGGACCCGCCGGGACCGAAGGTGTAGAACAGGGTCTTCCGGTAGACGGGGAGCGTCTGCCGGCGCCTGGTGGCGAAGTTGCGCCCGATCCTCACGCCCTTCGCGTCCAACAACGCCGTACGGTCGCTGAGGGCCCCGAGGAGCTGCAGGTGATAGGCGCCCAGCGCGGTGAAGCGGCCCTGGTCGTCCGTCCGGTAGATCTCACGCTCATCGTCGGCGGCCATCGCCACCACGCGCATCAGCTCCGCCACCTGCTCGTCGCCCGCCTCGCCGTCGAGGTGCAGCACCTGCGCCGCGATCCTCCTCAGCTCGGTGTCGGAGCGCCCGTCCGCCCACTCGACGGCCTCGACGGTCGCCTGGAACAGCCGGAACAGCTCCTCCTTGCCGACCGGGGCGTCGGGGGTGAGGCGCAGAATCCTGCGGGCATGCGCCTCAAGACCGCCGTCCCGGCGCTCGATGTCGTCCAGCTCCGACAGAGCCCATCCCACGGCCGGGATGGCGGCGACGTCCCAGAGGGTGCCGGCTGGGAGGTCGACCATGTCCTCGAAGTACGGCTCCGCGGTCGACGGGTCGATCTGCGCAGCCGTGGCCAGCACCGCGCGGTAGTGCTCCGGCGACGGCTTCTCCGTCGCCTGGAGCCCTGCCCGGCTCCGGGCCAGCCAGGTGAACATGACCATCGGGAAAGGACCGAACCTGGCGAGCGACCGCTCCATACCCCACAGCCGGGACAACGCCCCGATCTGCTGGGCGAGACGCTTGTAGTCCTCGGGCGGGAGCCGTCGCAGGTCGCGGTCGTCGAGCGCGATCCCCAACGCGCGGTACAGGTGCATCGCCTGCCTGAGCACCTCGATGGTGGCCGTCTCGTCCTGCCCCAGCAGGCCCGCCCACCGGGCGAACCGCTTCAGCTCCGCGGCCTTGGGAGGCGGCGGGAAGGCGGTCCAACGACTCTCCGGCCCGCGCGGGCGCAGTTGGAGCGTCCTGACGATTTTATCGGGGTCGGTGGGGTGATTTTCACTTCCGGTCGTGTTATCGCCCGCCTGTATCTCGCGCCGCAGCTTGCCGGCGTACACGGTCGCGACCGGATCATGGGCGAGTGGATCCCTGCCCGGTGCCTGGAGGCCTCCCCGCCACGTCTGCTTCAGTTTCCGGCGTTCGATGGTGCCCGCGTCGCAGGAGTTCAGGAGGAGGTCCCCGGGAGGCAGGTTCATGCTGCCGACGACCGCCGCCAGCAGCTTCGCGGAGCGCCGCGGCCCCGCGTGCCATAGGGTGCCATTCAAGGTCGCCAGGGCCGACCTACCCGGGGCTCCGTGCCAGCCGACCTCCCCGGCCGGCATGGACAGCTCCCACGGGAGCACCTCGCCCTTCTGGCCGCTCGGAAAGTCGATGTACTGGTACATCAGCGAGCCGCGTATGTTCCGAACGCTCTTGACCCACTCGCTCTCGAACGCGGTCAGTTCCTTGTCGGCGAACGACAGGACGCCGCGGTCGGTCCCGTCCGGTCCGGGCACGATCATGATCTTGACGTCGTCGGGTACACCGGCGGGAGGGACCAACGGCGGCGGGGGGACCTCGGGTACGGAGACGTGCCAGAAGCCCGGAGCCTTACCCGGGGAAGGCAGACCCAGGATCAGCAAAGCGGGCGGAGCCGTCGGGTCGCTCCCCACATCGGTGTTGGTCGAGATCACCCGGCGCTTCAGCACCGGCGCCAGATGGCCCGGGACCTTTCGCCACTGGGCGGCCGCCCGGTTGGCCAAGACGACCACGTCCGCGCCGTTCCACTCCGGCTTCCGCAGTTCGGTGTCCTCGGCCATGACCAGGGCGAACACGTCAGCGCGAGGCTCGCGAAGAATCTTGTCGGGCGCAAGCTCCAAGTCGCCGATCTTGGAGGGCCCGAAGACCTTGGGCCTCTCGCCCTTCTCGTCGAGCGATATCCTGATCACCCATGACTTCCCGGTACGGGAGCCCCCGGCGACCGACCACAGAGCGTCGCCGGCGTCCGAGATCCGCGGCGGGGCGGCGGGGTCGTTCCCATGGACGAGGGTGACGGTCCACGGGGCCAGGGGCGCGGTCAGGCCGGGGGCCGGGTCGCCCTCGTGACCCCAGTCCCGGCCGATGACCTGGCCGTTCCAGTACCGCAGGCTGTCGGAGCTGAGGACCAGCCTGATCTGGGTCAGGTAGCGCTCGGCGAGTCGGGCCAGAGTGGTGACGTCCGCGAGCGCGCTGTTCCTCAGCATCACGAAGAGTTCGACCAGGTCCTGCTCTTCGATGTCCTGGTCCGCCGGCACGGACAGGACCAGCCGGGCGGCCTCCATCAGATCCAGCGGGGACCGTCCAAGGACCGGGTCCCGCCCGCACATCTCGTCCAGCCTGCGGACCATGCTCCTCAGGACAGGAGTCGGCCATTGCTCGGGCGGCCACTCCTGGGTCGGAAACGCGGCGGCCAGGATCAGGTCGATGTCCTCGTCCCGCAGTGGCGCCACAGTGTCCACGCCCCGCGCGCCGCCATCCTCGTCGTCACTGTCCACGTAGTCGCTGTCGGAGTCGTCGTCGGAGACAGTCTCGCCGCCGGCGTTGGCGTCCAGCTTGTCCGCGTATCCATCTGAGTCGATCCCGAGGTCCGAGCCGTCGGTGGCGGAGGAGGTATCGGAGTCGAGGTCGGAGTCGAGGCCGGAGTCGCTCCCGTCGGAACTGTCCCCGGTCATGGAGACATCCGCGTCGGAGACGGAGCCGCCGGGCGAGCTGAAACGCATCGCGGCGGTCAGGGCACTGCCGGACTCCGGTACCCGGAGCACCTCCTCGCCCGGGGCGGTGGCCTGGGTGGTCGCCGGGTCGACGGCCGGGTCGGTAAGCGGCGTGGTGTGCCGGGGCGGCCGGGTGGTGCGCCAGGACGCGGCCAGGGGCGTGGTGTCGGACGTCGAGGCCACGGAGATCAGCAGATCGCCCTGGTCCACGGTCAGGTCCGTGTCCTTCAGCCCGATGTACGCCGTCCGGCCCAGGTCGCGGGAGAGCGCCTTGTCCAGCGTCTCGCCGGGGCCGTCCGCGAGGGCGGCGGGGCCGATGACCGCGACGCCGGCGAAGGCGTCGGTGGCGGCTTCGGAGTTGTCGTCGTCGATATCCTCCAGTGCGCGGTCGAGGTCGAGGAGCTCGGTCACCACCTCGTGCGAAACCGGATAGGTCCGGCCGCGCAGCTCGAGGGTGACCTCGCCGGGGGCGGCCCCCTTCCCGAGCCTGAGGAGGAAGGGCGCCGGATCGTGTCGGCGCCCGGCCGACTCGCCGCTCTTGGCCTGTGTCCGAGCCCAGGGCGTGGGCTTCCCCTTGTCGAGGTCGCCCTGGCGGAAGAGAAGGCCTCGTACGGCGGAGAGACGGGAGAGGAGGGAAGGGCGGAAGGTGCCGCTGTAGTCGCGTCCGACGGTCCTGCCGTTCTCGACGATGGCGGTGCGGCTGGAGTGGGCGCCCTTCTCCACGAGCCACAGGGCGGGCAGCGTGGCCCTGCGGTAGGGGTCGCGTCCCTTGGCGAACGCCTTCGTCACCAGGTCCTGGAGGCGGCTCAGATCGTCGTCGTTCGGCTCCCGCTTCAGATGCATGACGGACCGGGCGAGCTCGCGGCGTTCCTGCTCCGGGGTGTTCGCCAGCCATTCGGCGGTCTTGGTCGCGGCAGACAGCAGCCTGGCGAGCTCCTTGGGGCCGACCTCCTGGTCCTTGCCGACGGCCAGGACGTCACGGGCCTGCATCTCCCGGCGCAGGTCCGCGTCCGGGCCGCCGTCGGCCCCGGCCAGCAGCGCCGCCCCCGACACCAGGGCGGGCAGGCGGACCAGGTCCTCAAGGGTGGCCTCGCCGTTATGGGCATCCAGTTGCCAGGCCTGCGTCAGCGCCTTGCGGTACTCCTCCGAAGTGGGCCGCTGATCCGGCCCCAGGCCCGACAACTCACGGGTGATCCGCTCGAACACGTCCATCGTGAACGCGGCGCCCAAGGCCCTGAACCGCTGGTCGCGTTCCCACAGGCTGACCAGGGCGCCGATCTGGTCCGCCCGGGTGCCGAGATCGGCCAGCAGGGGCGTCTGGGGGCCGAGCGCGACCCGCAGCCCCCGGTACAGCCGCATGGCCTGCTCCAGCTCCGCGGGGCCGGCCGGACCCGGGCCGGTGTGCAGCCTCATCCGGCGGGCCAGTTCCGTCAGGGCCTCGCCCTGGGGGGCGGGCAGGTAGAGGTCGAACGCGCCGCCCTCGGCCCCGCGGAGCGGCGCCTGCAGCGCCATGACCAGGACGTTGTCGTACTCGCCCAGCAGGAAGTAGCCGTTGGCGGACCAAACCGGGTGGTCCGACTTGGTGGCGAGCGTCTGGGCCATCGGCTCGTGGTCGAGGGGGTCGGCGACCCGCCTTCCCCTGGCCGCCTTGCGGTCGTTCAGGTGGCACTGGCCCACCAGCAGCGGCATGCCCTTCGGCAGGTTCCGGTCCGCGACGAGATCGGCGAACCAGTCCCCGAAACGCTCCTGGTCCATCGGGCGGGCCCGGCCGGAGCGGGTCGCGGGCAGTGCCTTCCCGCGCTTGCCGTGGCCGAAGTAGCGCCACATCGGCTGGTCCGCCGGGAAGGGCAGCTCCCGGGGCTCGGCCACAACCTGGTAGGTCTTCGGGTCGACCAGGACGTAGGACCGCAGCGCGGAGCCCGCCGACATGCCCTTGGCGCGTACGGGGTCGCGCAGTTGGGCGTCGGGGAGTGACGCCACACCCAGTTCGGCGCCGTCCTGCCCGTCCGTCAGGAGGTGGACGCTGAGCGCGTTGTCCACGTCGTCGCCGAGGACCATCCGGGGCCGGGTGGCGTCGGGCTCGACGGTGTACCAGCGCGGCGCGTCGTCTCCCGCGACGCGCAGCACGCTCGCGGCGGTGGGCTCGTACGGGCCCCGGCCGGACTCGCGGACCAGCCGGCGGTCCGTCCCGTGGGCCCGGCTGCCCGAGTCGTGGGCCAGCAGTCTGAGCAGGAGCCGGCGTCCGCCGCCCGCCCCGTCGACGAACGCGACGATGTCGGTGCCGGGGGGACGCAGGGGGTCGCGCTTGACGATCGCGGAGAACACGTCGAAGTCGACGGTGTACACGAACCCGTCGTGGGCGCGCATCAGCACGGCGGCTCCGGAGGGAGTGGCCGTGGCTGCCACCACGGTGGCGTCGTCCGGCCAGGGGGCTTTGCGCTTGCCCGTGACCCGTGGCGGGTCCGATTCCCAGCGCTCCGAGACCGTGCGCAGGTCCAGCTGGGAGGAGAGCATGGGCGCCTGCGTGCCGAGGACCTGCCAGTCGCGGCCGAGGAACGTCTTGCCACCCTTGGCGTACACGGCGGTCGCGCTGCCCAGCATGATCCGCTTCTTGATCATGTAGTGCGCGGCGAGGTCCACGATCGTGTCGGGCCGGTCGCCGGCCGGCTTCCGGTCGACAACCAGGCTGATCAAGTCCTGGAGCAGCTTGCGGCGCTCACTGTCCTCGAGCTCGTCGGACCGCCCCATGACACGGCGCATGACCCGGTCGATGTCGAACGGGCCACCGGCCAGCATCTCGTCCCGCCGCCGCATGCCGTCGAGGGCGCGGACGGCGTCGAACAGCGCCCCATAGTCGGCACGGAGGGCGACACCGTACCCGTACACCTCGAGCACCAGGTCCTGGTAGGAGACCTCCTTCGTGTCGCCCCGCGGGCCGCTCCGGTCGCCGGTCGCGGCGGAGCTGCCGAAGGCCGCGCGCCCGAAGCCCCTCAGCGTGGCCTGCCCCTCACCGGGCACCGCCGGCGTGCCGAACTCGGAGCCCGCGGTGGCGGGTTGGCCCGAAGCGGGCGCGTCCAGGAGGTTCCCCTGCCCGGGAACCGGACGGGCCGCGGCGGCGGGGTCGAGAAGAGGCAGGACGGCCTCGGCCGCCGCGGCGAGGCGAAGCGCGTTGTCACGGGCCGTGCCGGTCAGCGCGAACCGATGCAGCGGGCCCACCTTCGCGGAGGACGTGAATACCTCCACCAGACGCTGCACATTCTCATAGTCCTGCGGTTTCAGCGGGGTACCCTGCGCGACGCCGGCCAGCGCCTCGGCGACCTGCTGAGCCTCATGCGGCCTCATCAGCGGCTTGCGGCCACCGCCCTTGGTCGGCATTGGCTCGCGGATGGCCCAGTGCAGCAACGGCGCGAAGGCCTGCACCACGGGGTGGTCGACGATGCGGTGAACGGCTTCCCGCAAGGCCTCGTCCGTCAGCGGCTCCCGCCACTGCACAGCCCGCCCGTAGGCCGCTCGCGCCAGCGCCGTGAGCTCCTTGAAGGTGCGCCGGATCTCGTCTTCGGTCGCGAGATCCGCGCCGGTGAGCTGTTGCCGGAACTCCAACAGCACCAGGGAGAGCAGGAGCTGCCCCTGGCCGTTGTCCGGCTCGACGTGGTCGTACCCCATCCCGGTGGCCGACACGTGGACGGCGTCCGCCAGGAACGGGTCGTCGGGCAGCCCGGGCACCCTGTTCAGCCCGCGCAGGGCGGCCGTGAGGTGTTCGCCGACGCTCAGCAGGGGACCGTAACCGCGGACGTCCAGGAATCCCCGCCAGTCCGTGGGAATCCTGCCCATCGATCTCTGGGCGGTCTCGAGTTGCGACCTCATGAACAAGTCGAAGGTGTTCCTGATGGTGTCGTGCCGGGTATCGAGAAACTCGCGGGTCCGCGGCCGCAACAACTCCAGCACACCCGGACGGCCCTCCCGGCCGGGCTCTCCCGTCAGGAACGTCCGCGACGCGGCCGGCATCATGTTCTTGGTGAGCGCGCCTTTGTAGACCGTGGCCAGCGGCCCCGCGCCGAGATACATGAACAGCAGCCAGGAGTACCCAAACACCTCGTCGACGTCCGCCAGCACCGACAGGAACGGGACATGGCTGGCAACCACTCCGGGGTGACCCGTCGCGTGCTGAACGAAGCCGGCGGTCACCGTCTGGCCGAAGAACCGTCCGGTGAACTCGGCGCTGCGGAGCGTGGGATGAGCGAGGTTCTTGAACACCCGGTCCTGGGCCGCCCGCAGACCCACCGTCGCCGTGCCTACCGTGGCCTGGGTATAGGCCAGATCCGCGTGCCCTGTGGTGTGGGGGGGAAGCATGAAGGTCGCCGCGGCCTGCTCCGTCTCCCAGCCGATGGCTCCGAAGATGTCCGCCAGCGTCCAGGGGTGATCCTGCTCGTGGGCCTGGGCCAGGGCCGCACGCCCCTGCGCCAGCCGGGCCAGCAGAACCTCCGGGGAGGTCCGCCGTTCCCCGGGCAGCACTCCCATCGGATCGAGCACGAACTCCACGACGTCCCGTTTGACCATCCACGGGCCCAGCCCCACCGGGGGGGTCGGCACGCGGTTGAGGTCCGGGTACCACAGGCCGTCGGCCCCCTGAAAGAACGGGGCTGCATCGATGACCGCCTCGATACCGGGCGCGCTGGCCACGACCGTCTTGACCGGGAGCTGGGGCTGTCCGGGAACATTCAGGAGAACGTGGCGGTCCTCCACCTCCAGACCGATCGCACCATAACCCTTCCCCAGGTCCACACGACGGTCCACCGCACTGTGCGCGTCCGAGCCGGACTGCGCGAACGACGGCTCCGGATCGGCCACCACCCGCGCCGACCCGTCGATCACCACCATCCGCGCACCATCCGCCGACATGCCCGGCGGCGTCGTCGTCACCCACTTCCCCTCCGCCGCCTGAAGATCCACCCACTTCGGCTCCGCAGCCCGCTCTCCCTTTGCGGGACGCGGCTGATACGCCGCCCACGCATGCCCCAACTGCCCACCCGGACGCCGCCCCAGGACCAGCGCCGCCGCACCAGGCCCCTGCCGCCGAACAGCCTCCAGCACCCGACCCCACCACCCGACCGGCTGCCAGCCCTCCCCCGGCACCAGACCCGACTCCGCCACATCCTGCACAAGCACCGAGTCATCCAGACTCCGAACCGGCAGCACCCCACCCGGGAACCACAGGTCCCGCAACGAACGCAACAACGGCAGACAATCCTGCGCGTCCGGTCTCCCACCCTCCGCGCCACCAGCCAACTCGCGCACCACACCCGACAACTCAGCCACATCCAACGCACGCGGGCGGGCCAGACCCGACACCCCGCCCGCCCCCACCAGCCGGTCACGCAAAGCACTACCTGGCACAGCCGGGACCAGGCCCGCGGCAGCGGGTCGGCCACCCGGCATCGCGGACATCGTCGGCGGTCGCCCGGTCCGCCCGGCCAGGTCCGAGCCCTCGGACCGCACCGCCGTGGAGGCGGTGAGCGTGCGCCAGAGGGCCTCACCGGACCTGGCGCCGGACGCGTTCCCGAGGGTCGGCTGCACGGCCATGACCCGGCCGTCCGCCCCGTGGACGGGGGTCAGAGACGTCCCGGCAGGCAGCAGGTGCACGGCGTTCCCCGTCCGCCGCACCACCACGGCGGCCGGATGCAGCCGGCCCGTGCCCGTGGGGACGGTGGACGCGGTCGGGCTGAGGATCACCTCGGGGCGCGTGCTCCCCGCCCGGGGCGGGGCGCCGAGCGTGGCGACGCGGCGGAACAGCAGCCCCAGTTCGTCGTGCGACACCAGGATGCCGGGACGGTCCGGGAGCGAGATGACGATCCCGCTCTCGCTCTCGGCACCGGTCTCGACGAGGAATCCGTCCGTCCACGGCACCTCGTGAACGCGCCGCGGCTGCCCAGCCTCGGGGTCAGCCCCCTGGAGCGCGGACAGGTCCAGGGGCGTGGCGGACGCCCTTCCCGTGCCCGTCCGTAGGTCAAGGCCCGCGGGACGGCCCTGCTTGTCGCGGTACAGCGTTCGCTCGGAGCGGGCGAGCAGCTCCTCCAGATGGGCCACCCTCAGCTCGGTCTCGTCCCGCGGGTCCACGCCGCGGCGCGCGACGGCGCCCGCCACCAGGCGGCGCGCCGCGGCGATGCGCGCCCGGTCCCGGCCGGACAGCCGCCGGGTGCCGAGGAACCTGGACGCGAGGGCCGAGACGCCCCCCGTCCCCGCCGCGCCCAGGTGGAGGATCCGCCGGGCGGTCGCGGGCAGGTCCCGCGTGGTGTTGCTCCACTGGACCGCCGCCACGACGGCCCAGAGCACCCGGTGGCGCTCCTCGGGCCCCAGCGGCGCGCCCTCGGGCAGCCCCAGCAGGGTGCGCGCCAGACGGTCGGCGGGCCGATCACCGCCGGTGTCCCGGGCCCATTCGTCCAGCCAGGAACGGGCTGTGTCGATGTCGGGCAGCGCGACCAGGGAGTGCAGCGCGGCCGTGGGGGTCCCGTCCTCCCGTGTCACCGCGCCGCGCAGCAGGTTCCGGTACGCGTCAGGGGACACCGGCTGTGTGGGCGTCAGCCCGTTGTACGCGCGCGCCATGTGCTCGAAGAAGGCCATGGTGAACGGCGTGCCGGCGAAACGGGAGTCGCGCGACCGCATCCGGTTGAGCGCTCCGATGGCGCGTACCAGGTCGTGGTAGTGCTCGCCCTGCGTGGTGACGTCGCCTTCCGGCCGGAACGCGAGGCTGAGGGCCAGCAGCAGCCGCGCGGCCTCGGCTGTAGCGTCCTCCCCGGGCAGAACCGGACCCGTGTACCCGATCCGCTCGGCCAGGGCGGCGAACTCCTGCCCCTCGGGCTCGGGGTAGAACGCCTCGGCGACCACGGCCCCGGCTGCCGCCTCGGACTCCTGGGCGTCGAGCCGGAACCGGTTGCCTCCGTTGCCGGTCGGCTCCATGCGGGCGCGCATCGGGAAGCGGAGCACATTGCGGCGGAACTTGTTGGCCCGCCACTGCGCCGGAGCCCTCCGCAGGAGGGGGTCGAGGGCGGCGGTCGCGTCGGCGTCGGCCGCGGTCTCCTGGGACGGGTCGATCCAGATCCATGCCTCGGGCGGGAGCACGGGCCCGCGCGAAGGCGCGGCGGCGGCCTCCGGGCCCGACGTGCCGACAGCGCTCGACGCGGGGGCGGCAGCCGGGGCGGTGGCGGCGTCCGCCGCACCCGCCTGGGTGGCCGGGTCGGTCTGAGCGGGGCCGGTCCGCTGGAGCGGCCCGCTCTGCGAGAGGGCGGAGGCGGGGAACCAGTACGCGGCTTCCGCCGCGTGCGGCAGCAGCTGCTCCTCGGTCCGCCCCTGCCCCGTGTCCGGGTCGGCGTAGAAGTAGGTGGTGACCTTGTCACGGCGGCCCGCGGAACCGACCGGGAGCCGGAACGATCCCCGCGTCCCGTACCGCAGAAGGGAACCGTCGGCGGTACGCCGACCGGGGCCGGCCTCGCTGGTCCGTTTCTCGGAGCCTCCGTCACTCCCGTCGTCGGACGTCTCCCCGTCCGACGACGCCTCGGGAAGGTCCATGGTGAGCCATCTGCCGCCGGTCGTGTCGTCGGCCGGCGGCTCCAGCAGGAGATGGCTCCGCCCCGTACGGACCTGCCGCATCCACACGGGCCGACGAGCCGTGATCCAGATCTGGCGGGCCGGGTCCGGTCCGGTGGCGTTGCGCTCGGCTTCGGGGAACGCGGCCAGCATGAGCAGGCCGCCCTTGTGGGACAGCTCGCGCAGCTCCTGGTCGAGAGGCAGCAGCGCGGTGAGCACGTCCTCCCTGAGGTGGCGGCTGATCCCGTCCGTCCCGCGTGCCTGGATCCACTCGGTGTTCTGGGCGCTCTCCGTCACCAGGGTGAACGCGCCGCGCTTCGCCCGCCGAGCGATGCCGAGCCGGTCGGCGACGGCATCGGTGAGCCCGCCGGGCAGGGCGTCCGACGCGTGGCCGCTCCAGTTCCGTCCCCGTACCGTGCCGTCCGCGTCGCGCAGGAGCGTCCCGGTGCCGAACACGTCGGCGACGTCCGCGAGATACAAGGCGGCGAACCAGGCCAGGCCGGCGTTGTCCGGGGCGCTGTCGAAGGCGCCGGACCAGTCGACGTGGGCGAGGAACTGCCGGATGTGCTCGGCGGTGATGTCCACCGTCGCGGGCAGCGACAGCACGCGTCGGGTGAGCTCATGGAGGTCGAGCGGCCCGCCGCCCAGGACCGGGTCCATGGCGCGCATCCGGTCGAAACGCCTGAGGTTCTCGACGAGTCGCTCAAGCTCGAGAGCGCCGAGGATGTCCGGGCCCAGGGCCCGCTCGTCGGTCAGGGCACCGACGTACGCGTCGCGGGTCGGGTCGGTCGTCGCATCGGCCGGAGTGGGCCCGGCGGAGGGCCGGTCGGCCGGGGTGGCGGCGGACGGAGACGGGTCGGCCGTGCCGGATGCCTCGGCCGGGACGGCCTGGGACGGACCGGCCGGTGCGCCGGCGGCCTGGCCAGCGCCGACGGTCTGGTCGGCATTCCCGGACCCGTCGGCCGAGGGCGCCGGGCTCACCGGAGCGGACGAGGTCACATCGTCCGCGACGCCCTCCCATCCCAGCTTCGTCAGCCCGGCCTCGAAGTCCGCGAGGAGGCTGCCCCTGCCGAACTCCGGCAGGGAGGGGAAGCCGTTCGACGCGGGAGGCAGGTCGACCGGGGTGGGGGCTGACGCCTCGGACGACGCGTCCGAGGTCCGGGCGGCCGGGACCGGACCGGCCGGGGACGCGCTGCCCCCGGTCGCACCCTCCGCGACGTCGACCTCCTTGTCGTCGCCCTGTCCGGCGGCATCCGGACCGCCGGTGAGGAGGAGGGTGAGGGCGCTGCCCGCGCCGGGCGGTGCGGCCGGCCGGACCTTCGGGACATACCGCAGGCGGGCCAGCTCGTTCAGGACGGCGACGAGGACGGTACGGGGGCCGAGCCGGCCTGTCGTCACCTCCGCGCCGTCGCGATAGCCCTGCCATCCGTGGGCCGTCGTACGGCGGACACGGTCGAAGGCACGCCGCACCCACGGGGCCGGTGCGTCGGGGTCGCCGTGGATGCCGACGACGTCGACCGTGTGCGGGGCGAGCCGCTCGCTGAGTTCCCGCGCGAGTGGGGCGCTCCGCTTCCCCCACAGGGCCAGTCGACGGGCCGGGGTCTCTCCGTCGGCGGTGAGCAGGCGGGCGATCTCCTGGGCCAGTTCCCCACGCCTGAGAACCTTGCCGCGCACCATGTAGGTGCCGTCGGGGCGGGCGTCCGGGACACGGATGATGGTCGCGTTCCGGTGCGCGGTCAGCCGCTGGGCGTCCGCCTCCTGGAGGTGGTTGTCCACCACGGCGTAGCCGGCGGGGATCGTGCGCCAGGCGGCCTGGACGGCCTCGGCCGCCGTGCCTTTGGCGAGCAGGGAGTCGGCCACGGGCCTGTCCTGCGTCGCGAGGCCGTCGGCGGGAAGGTCGCCGTCCGCGGAGGTGTCCCCGGCCTCCGGGACCCCTGAGAAGTCGCCCGCGGGGGCGGCACGGCGCACCATGGCGCGGCCGCCGCGCAGGGCCCGTTCCTGGGACGCCCGCTCGGCCTGCCGCGCACGTTCCCCGGCCGCGGTGATCTCCGCCAGTGCCTCGACGGCCCGTTGGTGGTCCTCGCGGGCCTGCTCCACCAGGAACCGGGCGTCCTCGGCCCGGTCGATGGCCCGCTCGGCCTCCGCCCGCTCCTGGCGCAGATCGACGGCCCGCGCCCGCGCACCGTCGACAGCGGCGCCGTCGGCAACGGCAGGAGCCTCAGCAGCGGCAACCTCGGAGCCGTCGGCGGCCGCAGCCGCTTCGAGGTCCCGCAAAGCCTCTTCGGCGTTCCGCAAAGCCTCTTCGACGTCCGCGAGCCGCCGCTCCGCCCCCATGCCCGCCCGCAGCACGCGCCGCATCCGCTGCTCCAGCCGGTCCCGGGACGTCGCCGCGGCCTGCACGGCCTGCTCCCGCGCCGACCGCTCGCCGTTCAGCCGGAGGTGGTCGGCCCGGGCACCGTCGACCTCCTGGTGGACGGCGTCCGCGGGATCGAACAGCGTGTGCTCGATCCGGTCGGCCCGGGTGCCCGCGTAATGAACCAGGGCCAGGTCCACGGGCTCCTTCGTGACCAGCGCCAGCGCCCGGGCCGCGTCTTCGAAGGCGGCCCGGTCCGCGTCCTCGGTCAGGTCGGCCACCAGGCGGACCGGCTTGCCGCCCAGTCCCTCGGCGGCGGCGGTACGGGCGACCGCCTCGCCCAGGCCCCGCATCAGCTCGGCGCGCTCGGCGGGATCGGCGGGGACGGTCACCGCGTACGGGTGGACCACCTGGTCCGGGAACCGCTCGGCGGCTTCCGCCGCCCAGGCCTCGTTGAGCACCCCGTCGAACGTGCCGCCCGTTTCGAGGGTGAGGGCGAAGCGCTTGCCGAGGATCACATAGGTGAATTCGCCCTGGTACGCGTACGCGTTGCCCTTGAACTCGCGGTTGCGGTCATTGGACAGGGCTCCGCCGGACTGCTCCTCGTCCCTCCTCTCCCAGCTCGGCCCGGCGAGCTGGGGGTCGACGGAGCCGCCCGCGACGCCGCCGCCCACGCCGAAGGCGGCCTTCCAGGCGCTGCCCTTCTCGCTCTTGAGCACGGGGTCCGTGGCAGCCCGCTGGGCGAACCTGCCGGAGGCGCCGAACGGAGGGGAGACAGGACGCAGCACGCCCGCCAGTACGCCCAGGGCGGGCCCGGTCGGATCGGCGGTGAGCGTCATCCGGTGCGTGAACAACGCGTGGGATCTGTCCCGTGCGCGCCCCTGCTGCAGGGCGCCCAGCAGCTCCGTTCCGGCGTCGGTGGTCGGGCCGAACGCCGCCGGATACGGCACGGTCGGGCCGCCCCGGCCCTGGACATGATGACGGGCGACCGGCCGGGACAGGGTCACCGCGGGTGCCCAGAGCGCGACCAGGTCGAGCCCGGGGAACTGGATGGACTGCAGCTTCTCCGCGAGCATGGCCTCCAGCGGCCGGGGGCGGACGTCGCCGAGGTCCGTGATCGCCAGGCGGGGCTCCGGCCGGGGGCCCTCGACCTGAATCGGCGGCGGTCCAGAGCGGGTCAGGGACCGGAGGACGACGCCGCGCAGCGACGCGTGGGCGGTCCCCGGCCCGGCCTCGGGGCCGAACGCGGCTGAATCGGTGCCGGCACCGGCCGGGGCCGCATCGTCCGTAGCGTCGCCGACGTCACCCGTACCGGTGTCGGCGGTGGCCGGACCGGTTTCGGCGCCGCCCGTCGCGGGGCCCTCGTCCGCCGGGGTGGGGGTGGCATCGGTGGACCGGAGGACGACCACCGGCTTTGTCGCCTCGGACCTCACACGGGGGTCCGGTATCAGCACGAGGGGCGGCACCACGTCGCTGTCCGCGTAGATCGACACCTTGATCTGGAGCGAGTTGACGAACTCCTCGCCCCCCGCGTCGAACGGATCGGCCGTGGGCGGGTAGGACAGCCCGGTGTCGGGCAGCGCCTTACCCGGCTTGCCCAGCCTCGCCTTCATCCGGCGCTTGCCGCGCTCGGTCGCGGTGCTGCCCGACTCTCTCGCGGTCGAACGCTCGTAGGACATGCTTGCGTCGGCACCGGCGTTGAAGACGTTGTCCTTCGTGACCCGCAGGGAGGCACTGGAGCTGAACCCCTGCTTCGACCCGCTGATCACCGACTGGCCCAACTCATTCAGTGCCTGGCTGCCGAAGGCGACCCCGCCTCGCTCCCGGGGCCGCAGGTGCTGGAACCCGGTCTCCCTGCCCTGGACCACGACCGTCACGCGCTGGGTGCGCCCGAGGCTGGCCGGGACGGTCTGCCGGCGAGTGGCCTTGACCTCCGCCATCGGGATGTCGATGCGGTGGGAGATACCCACCCCCCGGAGATCGCCCGGATGGGCGCGCAGACTCTCCATGTCGTAGGCGGCCACGAGGCCGCGTCCGACCTCGGAGGCGTGGCCGAGCATCTCCTCGGGCACCAGGCCCGACCGGCGCAGCCCCTCCAGAACCGCGCCGAGCACGCCGCTGCCCGCCGGTACGGTGAACGACTCCGTCGCCTTCTTGCCCAGCGCGCCGAGGCCCGTCGCGTTCACCGTGCCCTGGAAGACGAGCGCGCGGTCGTTGAAGTGGGTGAAGTAGCTGGCTCCGAAGACGGCGCCGGAACGGTCCACATGGCGCGTCTGCGCCTGGGGGGCGGCCGGCTCGAAGTGCTCCGGGTCCTGGCTGTGGGCGAGGTCCTGCCGCAGCAGCGATGTCATCAGCAGCTGAGCCGAGTCCTCCACGAGCAGGCGCAGTGTCCGCACGCTCGTCCGGGAGCCGGCCGCGGGCTCGGCGGGAGCCGCCGGGGCCGCCGTCTTCTCACCGGACAGCGTCTGCAGGACCATGTCGGTCAGCGCCGCCGCCTTGGCGGGTGCCTTCTTGGCCACCTCGACCGCCCGGCCGACGAGGGGCTGGTCCACGCGCTGGCGCAGGCTCACCGCCGAGAGCACGAGGTGGGCACGCCCCATGCCGAAGTCGCCGCCGTCCTCGGTCACCTGCGCGTAGCCCTGGGTGGAGTTGACGTGCTCCAGCTTGCGGCCACGCACGGTACGGCCCAGTTCGGCCGACAGGAACTGGATGCCGGCCTTGTTGGTGGGGATCTTGCGTATGTCGACTCCCGCGGGCGTCGTGCCCCACTTGACGAGGAGGCCGATCGAGGCGTTGAGAGAGGCGTCGAACCGGGAGGAGCGGATCTTGGTCAGCTTCTTCTCGGCCTGGGCGAACTGCTCGAAGGTCGGGTTCACGGCGGTGAACGAGGCATCGTCCGCGGCACGTACGAGATGCCCGTGGAGGGTGAGCGAGTGCTGGATGTTGGCCGACACCGGACCGCGGTGGTACTCCTTGGGCAGCGCCACCGGCACACCGGTGCCGAACAGCAGGCGGGACACGTGGGCGCTCAGGAAGCTCCCCGTCACCGCGCGTTCGACCCGGGCGACGAGCCGCGGATCGGTCAGCACCGACTCGTTGTCGGGATCGTCCGCCACCGCGTGCTCGACCAGCATCCGGGTCACGTTCGTCACGGCATGGGCCAGACCGGCGAAGGTGATGCTCAGGCCGTCGACGCCGGTCAGGGTGAAGTCGAGCAGCCGCGGGTCCCTCAGCAGCCCCTGGAACTGGGCGAGCGTCAGCTCCGTGGTGCGCCCCGTGACGCCCGCCGTCTCCAGGAACGCCGCGCGGAACTCCTGCTTCTCGACATCGTCCTCCGGCGGGTTGAAGCCGGGGTTGAAGCCGGGGTGGGAGACCAGGGTCAGGGCGACTCCGTCGCCCTGGATCACCCTGCTGACGGCTCGGGACTTCCCCGCGCCTGTGCCGTCGGTCTCCCGTACCGTCGCCAGGTAGCGGGTCGGGTACTCGGGCAGCGCGGCCGTGTTCTTCAACGTCCTCGCACGCCGGTAAGAGGGTGTGGCCGTGTTCTCGCCGCGCTTCCGGTCGGCGCTGCGGCTGATGCCGCCCCCGACGTCGCCCAGTGTCAGCCGGACCTGGCCGCCCGGGAGCCTGAGCATGTAGCCGCCGCTGGCGCTCGCCCCCGCCTTGGCCTTGTACGTGACGCTCCGGGAGGTGCCGACGCCCCCCCTGGCTCGCGTGTCCAGCGCGAGGCCGTCCTCCGTCCGGGCTTCGGTGGAAAGGTCCCGGCCGCGGGGGATCTGCTTGACGGTGATCTCGTACGTGCGGCCCGCCACCTGGAAGATCCGGTGCAGACCCCAGTCCATGGGGCGGCTCCGCGCTGCGCGGATCGCCGGCGGGCTGGAGGATATCTGCACCAGACGGGCGAGCCTGAAGCGGTCGGCCGCGGGCAGCTTCTGCGAGCGCGTCACGGCGCCGGCCCGCTCCCCCACGCGGGCGGCCGGGGAGTCCGGTCCCCCGGCCGAGGCATCTCCCGCGGGGCGGCCGTCGATGAGGAGCTCCAGAAGGGAGCGGACCACCCCGTAGACCCGCTCCGCACCGGGTATCCGGTCGAGGGCGGCCATGCCGAGACCGGTGCCGGCGACGAGCTCGGCCGGATCCACCCCGGGGTCCGCCTCCGGCAGCGGTCGGCGCACGTGCCCGGAGAGTCCCGTGCCGTCCTCGTTCCCCGCCACGCTGCGGCTGAGCTCGCCGTCCCCGCGCAGCGCGTACTCCTCCGCGAGCGGGGCCGAGAGGTCCGCGGCGTCCGGGTGGATCTCCCAGGTCCGGACGGGCTGCCCGTCCGCATCCCACTCCCCGCCGAGCAGTCGGCGGGTGTTCCAGTCCGCGCGGACGGTTCCGCTCTCGTCCACGATCCGCACCCCGCGGAAGGACACCAGGATGTCGAGCAGGTCGTTCTCGGTGAGGGTGGCGAGCCCGGCCGTGCTCCGAGCGGCGCGGGTCAGCTCGGTCTGCCGGATGAACCGCTGCGCCGGGGTCATGTCCCGCAGCGCGGTGACCCGGGTGGCGAGGATCCGGGCCGCGGGTGAGTTCGGGGGGACGACCAGCTGGAGGCCGGAGCGGGCCGCGACGCCGATCAGGGCGACGAGCGCCTCGCGGGCGGGCCGGCTCGGGTCGGCGCCCCAGACGGGGACCGAGCCGTCCGGCTGCCAGCCCCACACGACCTGGCCGACCATGTTGACCACCAGGCCGTACCGGGGCAGTGCGGGCGTCGCCAGCACATCGGTGGCTCCGGTGCCGAGGAGCACCGGTTCCAGGCCGACGGCGCCCGTCTGGAGCGCCTCCAGGTCCGCACGTGCCTGAGGCGTCAGCCCGGAGCCGCTGACCACCACGGCCACCCGCAGCGGAGCCCGAGTCCCCGGCCCGGCCTGCCCCTGCGGACCGGTCCCCTGGTCTGCGGGCTGCGTCTGATCGGCGGGCTGCCCCTGGTCTGCGGGCTGCGTCTGATCGGCGGGCTGCCCCTGATCGGCGGGCGGTGCCGTTCGCGCGGCCGGCGTGGCCAGCTCGGCCAGGGTGCGGGCCGGGAACTCCGCCAAGGTGCGCTCGCCGGTCGGCCCGTCCCCGGTCTGGTCCCCCAGTCCGGCCGTCGGCACCGGCACAGCCGTACGAGCGGCGGTGCGGGCCGGGTTGCTCACCACGGTCCGCCCGTTGCGCGACCAGCCGTGGCTCACGCCGTTCTCGTCGAGAACGAACCCGTTCGCCACCTCGCCGCCGAACATCTCCCCCGGCGTCGCCGGGGTCCAGATGGCCTCCACGCGGCCGGGCCGCAGCGATGCCAGCGCCACGCCGTCCGCGCCCTCGGCCGGGGGCGGCGTACGGCGGAACTCCACCCGCCGGACGGAGCCGGCCGACCGGTCCTGCTGGCCCTGCTGCCCCGGCTGATCCTGCTGGTTCCCCGGCTGCCGGCCGGTTCCCTCCGGCCGTATCTCGTAGACACGGATGTCGTGCCGGGCCTTTAGGTCCGCCAGCAGGAGTCTCGTCCCCTCCCGCTCCAGCACACCGCCCGCGGGGACCACCACGGCGACCGGCCCGGCAAGCGTCAGCAGGTGCCGGAAGAACCGGCGCAGGCTCGCGGCGTCGGGGGTGCCCCCGACGCCATCGGCGAAGCCCCCCGCGGGGAACGGGCCACGCCCCGTGTTCCACGGCCGGCGCGCCATCAGACGGCTGAACCGCATGTAGGTACGCGGGTGACGTGCCGACACCATGGCCGCTGGCCGCCTTGCGCCGGGCCCCCAGAAGGCGGCCGCCGCGGCACGGGCCGCTTCCCTGGTCATACGGGGCCGGGCGGTGCCCTCCACGCCGGCTCCGCCGGCCTCGAGCGGCGCGGGCGGCAAAGGCGCGGCCGGCGCCACGCCCAGCCGGGAGATCTCCGCGAGGAACGCGCCGACCTGCGCCTCGGGGATGCCTATCTCGCCCCACAGCTCCGCGCCGAACGGGACGACCGGATCGGTCCGGAGCCTGCCGTCGTCCAGGCTGGGGGCCAGTCGGCGTTCGGCCTGCAGAACACCGGAGACCCGGATCAGGGCCCGGAAGCGCCGCTGCGAGCTCCTCTGGGTGATGGTGGACGTGTTCTGCGCCGAGATCTTGGTGGACGCGTCATAGCCGGACTCGGCCTCGACGTCCAGCGGGTAGAAGCTGGCCGAGCCGCCACCGTCGATCAGAGCCCTCACACCGAACTTGACCTTGGTGCTCCTGGAGTGGCCGGCGCTACTGGAGAGCGTGACCGCCTCCGCGGCTTCGCTGTAGCGCTTCCCCTCCTGGGACATGCCGATCTCCTGGACCCGCAACAGGGTGAACCCGAGCTCCAGGTGCCCGTTGAAACCGGCGGACTCGATGAACCGGGAGACGAGGGTGCCGGTGAGCGCGTACTCCGACCTGCTGCGCGCGAGCGACCCCTCGGCGAGAATCTCCTCGAAGACCTGGTCCGTCACCTTCGCCGCGTGCTTCGGGCTGAGCGCGAGCGGCCCGAGCAGCGCCCGGACGAAGTCGTCCCGCAGCGGGGTCGGGTCCAGGGCTCCGATGGTGCGGGTGAACTTCTCGACGGCCGACGGATTGTGGACGGGAAGGACGGGTCCCGGAGTCTCCAAGTCCTCCACGAAGGTCTTCTGGTGGCTGAGCCGCAGGGTCATGGAGTCCACGACGTACTGGGCCTGCGCCGTGCGCCCGAAGACGTCACGGACCCGGAACTCGATCAGCACACCGTGCCAGGAGTGCGTGAGCGTGTCGCCGACCACCACGGAGCCGGCCTGCAGCTCCTCGTAGAGCGTCTGTCCTTCCTTCTTCTTGGCCCCGAACCCGAGGCGGAACGGGATGAGGAAGGCCACAACCTTCCCGGCGCCGTCGAGCAGCGGACCGGAGGCCAGCGCGCGGTCCCCGCCACGGCTCCGGTTGGCCGCCTCGTGGTAGGCCGTGCCGGCGCTCTGCTGCGCCGTCTCGGAGAGGACGGAGTCGCCGCGCGGCGGATCGGCGGGACGGCCGCCGTGGGGCCGGAACAGGATCTGCACCAGCGAGTGCTGGTCGGCCACGGTGAGCCCGTTCTTCACATACGCGTTCCACTGCGCCAGGTCCTGCGTGTCGAGGGCGTTGAGCACACGCTCCTGCACCTTGAGGGCCAGGGTGTCCGACACCAGGCTCAGCGGCGCCTTCGACAGCTTGTTCGGCTCGTTCGGCTTGGTCTGCCGGGGCCGGGCGGCCGCCGTCTTCAGGCTCTGCACGGCGCGGACCGCGCGGACCGCGGCGTCCGGCGCCCGGGTCGCCGACACGACCTCCGACGCGCCGAGGGCGTACACGCCGTCCTCACCGCGCACGTACCACGGCGCGACCTGGTTCGTCCGGGCCGAGGCGCTCAGCGCGTTCAGCAGCGCACTGCCGGCGCCGGGGGCGGTGTCCGGCCCCATCATCTCCGTCGCCGACCGCTGGGTGTGCTGGTCCCCCAGGTCCCCCGCGAGGATCAGGTGGTCGGCGGGCAGCCCCGACGTCGCCTTGCCGAACCGCTTGAAGCGGTCCCGGTTCCTGGTCAGCCCCTTACCGGGGAGTGCCGTCACGCCCAGGACGAGATGGGTCAACGCAGGGAACCGGGAGGGGATAAAGGTGAGGGGGTCCTTGGAGGCGAGCGCGACGCGGCCGGTCCGGTCGTGGATGCGCTGGGCCAGAGCGGGACGGAACGTGGTGAGAACCGGGACGACCTCGGCGTCCATCGGTCGGGCCACGAGCGCCGGGTCGTAGTGGACCAGCGCCACGAACTCTTCCTGCCCCATCGGGATCGGGTCGAGACCCGGCAGCTTGATCCAGTACCCGTCCGTCCCGAACGTTTCGGCGTACGCGAGATGGGCGTCGGTGAAACCAGCGCCGGTGCGCTCCGCGTAGCCGATCCTTCCGTCGGCCTGGCGGATGTAGGGGTGGATCTTGGCCGTGTCCACGGTCAGCGGCGCGTCGCCGGGGACGGCCCAGTTGCGGCCGGCCCGGCCGCCCTGGTGGTGCAGCATCATCGTGCCCGGGCCGTAGGCTCCGAGCTTCATCACGTGGAACGCGGCGATGTCGTCCGCCAGCCGGATGTTGATGCCCCTCGCCACGGCCTGGCTGACCAGAGCGAGCGCCGCGGCCTCGGGGTCCTGGACCGGCACGACGCTGGTGTGCAGCAGCTTGGCGAACAGTTGCTCGCGCTCCGCCTCGGGCAACGTCTTGACGCCCTGTTCCCAGGCCGCGGCCTGGATCATGGCGGAGAAGAGACGGTTCAGATGGCTCTGTTCCACGGGGGCGTCCGGGGCCAGCCCCAGAGTCTCCCGGGCGAGCGCCGCCAGGTCCGGGGCCGTGTGCAGGCGCAACGCCGCGTCGGTCACGTGCGGTATGGACAGCACGGTGGTCAGCGCGGGCACCTCGGACCGGTGAGGGGGAAGCGAGTCCGCCGCGTGCCGGAGCAGCCTGCGATAGGCGGCGGGATCGACCGGGTCGCCGAGGGCGGGAGAACCCGCGTGGGCCCGGGCCGCCTGCTCCAGCAACCGCATGGACAGCGGGCCGGTGTCGCCCAGGTGGGGGTCGGCGGCGCGCATGCGTTCCAGGGCCGCGGCGCCGTTGAAGAGCCCCCGGAACTCGCCGTCGAGCTGGACGTCGGGGCCGACCATTCGGACCAGTGCCCAGTACAGGCGCCGCGTCACCTTGAGGGTCCGCTCGTCCACGGGACCGTTGTGGGGGGCCAACCCCGAGGCGCGGGCGAGGTCGGCCAGTTCGTGGTCGAGCGGCTCGGGACGGGCGCGCTCCCACCGGCCCAGCTCACCCGCCGCCTCGACGTCGAGATGGGCCGGCTGGCCGTCGACCTTGCTCACGATGAGTGGCCGGTCCGGGCCGCGGACGTTCACCCGCGTGGTCTTGGCGCTGTGCTCAACGTAGGAGAGGTCCTCCAGCGGGTCGCCCACCAGGGGAGGGAACATGCGGTACTCGTACGGGCCCGACGAGACGCCCGGGGTGGCACCGCTGCTGCAGGCGCCGACGGTCAGCCACTCCTCCGCCCCCAGTCGCCGAACGCCAGGCAGAGTGGCGGCGTAGCCGCCGAACGCCGGAGCGTCGACCACGACCGCGTAGCCGTCGACGCTGAGTTCCACGCCGGCGGTGGAACCGTGGCCCCACCAGGTATACGAAGCGGCGTTTGTCTCCCGCGCGCCGATGCCTGCCGGGACACGAATGCGCCTCGCCCGGTCGAACCGCGTGAACTCCTTGTCGGGCCCCACCTTCTTGACCATGCGGACGATGGCGTCCAGCTTCGGGGCGAGCGCCGACACCGAGCCGGTCTCGACGTTGTCGACTCCCGTCACCGGTGTCCGGTCGACCTTGGAGTGCCAGTCGGGGGCCTGTGCGATCGAGGGCAGGACCGCCGACGATCCGGCGGCCCGCCACTGGCCCGGCGTCGGCCCGGCTCCGGGCGCACCGGCTCCCCGCAGGGACAGTACGGGGACCGCTTCGCCCTCGGTCTGGGAGAAGATGGGGAGCCCGTCGGTGTACCAGACCAGCCCGCCCAGGCGCTTCGCCACCGCCAGGGGAAGGAAGGGACCGATCCTGGGCCTCTGGCCGCTGACCACAAAGACCGTGTGGGTGTTCGGCGCGGTCGGCCGGTGGCGGTCGATGTGCAGCAGTTCCGCGAGGACGTCCTCGCCGATGGCGTACTGCTGCTCCTCGCGGTCCGTGACGAGGATCGTGCCGTCACCGCCGTCGGATATGACGCCCCAGGCGGGCCCCCACGGGGCGCGGCGTACGCCGGTGCGCCGTAGTGAGCCGTCGGGCCCTGCCTCGACGACGCCGATGTCGCGCAGGTCCACCTTCCGGGGTCCACCGAGCGCCCAGATACGTCCGCCGGGGCTGCCGTCCGGGTTCTGGTAGAGGAATCGCTCGTCCAGGACGCCCCGGTGCTTGAGCATGACGGCGGTCAGCCGCGCGGCCGTGGGGGCCTCTCCCGCGTCGGGGTCGGCCGCCGCGGCGAGGAACGCGCGCCGCCGCGCGTCGCTGATCTGCGCGCCGTACCTCAGCGGGCTGACGCGCGAGACCAACGCGTCGAGCTTGCCCGCCAGGTCCGTGACGTGGCGCGGCGCTCCCATGGCGTCGAGCCGGCCGAGCACCGCCGCGTGGGCGTCGAGCAGGTCCCGGGATGCGGTGCCGGGCTCGTAGAGGCGGTCCAGCAGAGCCCGGATGTCCGCACCGGGCAACGCCGCGTGAGCCGGCGACGCCGCGGGGACGGCCCGCGGCTGCGGGGGCACCACACGGAAGATGTCACCCGGTGCCCGCGAACCCGCGCCGCCAAACGCACCGGTGACCGGCGGCAGCGGAAGCGCCATCGGCGCGAGGTCCATCCCCTGCCCGGGGTCCGGCAGCTCGCCGACGCCCTCGCCCTCCAGGACGTCCGCGACCGGCGGAAGCGATACCTGCCCCGCACCACCCGGACCGGCCTCCGCCATGTCGACGTCAAAGCCGTCGGCCGCTATGTCGACGTCAAAGCCGTTGGCCGGGAGGCCGACGTCCGGCTCCGAGCCCTCAACGTCAAAGACCGCGTCCAGGTCCATGCCCGCACCGTCGGCCGGGCCGGCGTCCGCCATGTAGTCGTCAAAGCCGTCGGCCGGAAGGCCGACGTCCGGCTCCGAGCCCTCAACGTAAAAGACCTCGTCCAGGTCCATGCCCGCACCGTCGACCGGGCCGGCGTCCGACTCCAGGTCCACACCCGCACCGTCGGCCGGGCCGGCGTCCAGCTCCAAGCTCAAGACGTCGGAGCCCGCGTCCAGGTCCATGCCCGCACTGCCAGCCGGGCCGGCGTCCGACTCCAGGTCCCATTCCGAGCCGTCGGTCACCTCGCCCATGTCCTCGTCCGCCGGCGCCAACTCCGCCTGGACGGTCTGGGCGCCGTCCACCACGGGGAACGAGAGCGGCTGCGTCGAGTGCACGAGGCGCATCCCCGTGTCCGTGGCGAGATCGGCCACCTCGATGGTGTCCGTCGGCGGCGTGGGGAGAAGCAGCGTGAGGTTGGCTCCGGCGAACCGCCAGTCGGCGCGCAGCGGGTCACGCCTGATCAGAGCCGCCCCCACCGCGTAGGCGACGGTGTACGTCCGGCCGCCGAAGGTCAACTGGAGGCGGGCGGGGCGGTCCGGCTGCCGGGGCACGGCCTCCCGCGCGCGGACGACGTAGTGCGGGCCGCCGTCGGGCAGGGCTTCGGACGCGCTGTCGAAGCTCACGGCCTCCCGGAAGCCCGGGTAGTGCAGGGAGACGCTCACGCCCGTCAGGTCGAGGGGTGCCCCGGGCGATCCGCTGTACCAGTCGCGTCCGCGCTTTTGGTTCTCCAGGTCGAGGATCAGCGTGTCTTCCTCGCGGAAGGCGCCGGCGCGATCCAGAGCGTAGGCGGCGAGGTCCACGTCGTCGGTGAGGTCCACATCGCCTGCGAGGGCCGCGTGCAGCACATGCCACTGGAGGGCGGCGCGCTCGTGATCGCTCAGTACCTCGGCCTGGTCCGGGGCTTGGTTCTGGTCCTGGTCGAGGAGGAGGATGGCCCGGCCGCGAGCGGCCGCGGCGGGGTCGGCGAAGAACCTCTGCCGCCACCCGTCGACACGCACCGCCGCCCAGAGCAGCCGCGCGTTGTCGGCGCTTGCCGGGGCCGCGGCGCCCAACTGCGCCCTGTCGTCCGCGCTCAGACCGGTCATGAAGTCGAGGGCCCGGCGCAGGGACCGCACGGGCAGGTAGTCGGTCAGCGGCGGCACGGAGTCCGGGTCCGGGAACGGTTCGGCCGCGATCCAATTCAGCGCCCGCGCGTAGTCGTCCGCGCCGAAGACCGCGCGGCCCTCGGCGAAGTGCTCCTGGACGAGCGCGTCGAGCAGGTCCGCATCGAACGGACCGAACGGGGCGAACTCGAGCGTGGCCTCCCACATCCGCGCCAGGGCGCCGATGCCCGCCCAGAGGACGTCGAAGTCTTCACGCCTCTGGACCCGCGCGCCGAAGAACCGCTTCAAGGCACGCAGCGCCTGAAGCGTGGTGGTGTGGTCGGTGCCCGGCCCGTGCGGGAGCCTGGCCTCGGCGGCCAGGTCGTCGAGTGCGGCGCCCTCAGGCTCGGGTACGAAGTGCACCTCCTTCCCGTCGGCGTCCGTGGGGGCGGCCCCTCCGTGCAGGGTGCGGGCCCAGGCCGGGACGTTCACGTCGCGCCGGGAGAGGTTGGCGGTCCGCTGGGCCGGCGGGAGCTCGCCGGGCGGGTCCGCCGGCCGGCCGCGGCCCGCGAGCCGCGCCGCCGACGGCGCGTACCGTTTCTGGTCGTACCACTGGATGCCGAGCCGGAGGGGCTCTGGGGGCTGCGCGGCCGCCTGCGGGCCGGCCTGTTCACCAGCCTGCTCACCGGCCGCTGCTTGAGTCCGGGTGCTGTGGAAGGGGCCTTCCTTGTCTCCCCGCTTCCTCTCGTAGAAGAAGCGAAGCACTCCGTCGGGCAGGCCGGGGCGACGCTCCACGGTCAGGCGCGTTCTCGTCGTATACAGGGGGTTGTTGTCCAACCCGCCTTGGACCACCGCGCGGAAGGCCGCGTCCAGCGGATCGGTGGAGGCGATGAGCCACGAGCTCCGGTTCACGAGGCCCGACCGCCCGTCTCGGCGAGCGCGCAGTCGCTCCCGGTGCAGGACCATGAGCGCGGCGACCACTTCCGCGGGCGCGCGGTGCATGACGCTCGCGCGGTCGGCCACCATGAGGTGGTCGCCGCCGCCCGCGGCGAACAGGACGTACGCGGTCCCACGCGGCTTCTTGTGGTCACGATGCAATTTGACCGGAATCGGGTCGAAGCGGGCACCGGACAGGTCCGGGTGCCAGTTGCAGCCGGTGACCAGGCCGTCGGCGTCGAGCAGTTCCCGTTCCGGGTCCAGCGCCCCGAGATCCGCGAGGCGTAGCGCGGCCAGCGTCGCCGGGTGGTGGGGGCGGGCGGCCCCATCGCGCAGCAACAGGTCCACCAGCTCCTGGCGATGAGCCGGGGTGACCACGGCGCCGTCTCCCAGCAGCAGGACGTATCGGGCCATCGCGTCAGGGTCCCCCCACGCCCCGATGGCGGGGTCGGGGCCGTTTGGCCCGTACAGCTCCCCCAGCAGCGCGCCGACGGTCTCGGCGGTGGGTTCGGGCTCGCCCGGTCCGGCCTGCTGGGGGCCGTCGTCGGGGGCGAAGGCGAAGGCGTCGCCGAGGGAGGCGTGCAGCGCGCGCTGGGCGTCCTCCCCCGGGTCCGGCACCGCGGTGCCGGAGGCCGCGGTGCCGGCCGTCGTGGGCGGCTGGATCAGGCCGCGGCGGGTGGCGTCGGTGAGCCCCGCGGCGGTGAACCACACGGTCCTGCCGGTGCGTTCCCGGACCGCCCGCGTGGGCGGCGGAGTGTCCGGCGCCTTCGCGAACTCCAGGACGAGGCCGGTGGTGATCGGGCGGCCGATGAGATCGGGGTCGTACGAGAGGAGCAGCCCGAACGCGTCCCAGTCCAGGGTGACCGGGTCGGCCAGGCCGGGGAGCTGGACGACGACGTGGTCGGCGTCGGCTTCCTGGACCTGGTAGACGACGGAGCGGGACTCCGCCGGCAGCGGCTGGGCCGTGGTCGTGTCGGGGGCGGCGGGTGCGGGGGACGCGGTCCCGTCCGTGGCATCGCCACCGCGCGGCGGCATAGGTGCCCAGGCCCGTCCCGCGAAGGCGCCGCTGCCCGGTCCGCCCTTCCGGGTGACCGGGGAGAAGGCCGCCCGCTGCAGCCTGAAGACGAGCAGTTCCGTGTCGTCAAAGACGTCACGCCCGGCGGCGGCCGCGCCGCGCACGAGGCGGTGGAGTTCCGTCCACCGTGCCTCGGTGAGCTCGGCGGAGTCGGACAGGCCCAGGATCCGGCGGGCGCGGGCGGCGCCGTGGCCTGGGTCCGCCGTGAACCGGAGACGCCACTCGGCCAGGTCGACGTGCGCCCAGTAGAACCGGGACACCTCGACGGGGCCGACGGGCGTTCCCGACGGCAGTCCGAGCAGCTTCGCGGCGTGCCGGCGCGGGTCGGGCAGCGCCTGGGCGATCCGCGCCAGGAGGGGCAGCCCGAACACCTCAGTGAGGGGTCCGACGACCGGGTTCGGGCCCTCGCCTAGGGCGGCCAGCACCGCGCGGTGGGCGTCCGGGTCGGTCTGGCCACCGGACCGGTGGGCGATGACCCGGTCCAGGAGGTCCAGGGTGAAGGGTCCGACCGGGGTGAGGGAGAGGTCGGCAGCCCGCGTCCGCTCCAGCCGGCCGATGCCCCGCAGCAGGGTGTCGAAGCCGGGATCGTCCTCGATGCCGCGCCCCAGGCGCAGCCGCAGGGCGCGCACCAGCCGCAGGGTGGTCTGCGCCGTCTCGGCGGGCAACGGTCCCTCGCCGTCGAAGAGTTGCGCGGTACGGGCGTATCGCTCCAGCACCTCGCCCTGGGGATCGGAGTGGGAGGTGACCGTCCACCGCCCGTCACGGCCCGTCGCGTCGGCCCAGGCGATCCGCTGCGGCCGTCCGCCGGGCGGCGGCGTCGTCAGCACCGTCACCCCGGGCGCAGAGCGCACGACCTTGCCGGAGACGTTGCGGACGTGCTGGGCGACGGAGACGGAGCTGTCGGCCAGCGGGTCGGGGACGTACGGCAGGCGGCTCCACCAGGCGGAGGTCCCGGGCTCCGCGCTCCCGGGCACGGGTCCGGCCGGCGCGTCGCCGTTGCACAGGGTCAGGTCGATACGGCCGTCGTCGCCGAGCGCCGCCTCGGTCTCGGTGAGGTAGCCGAGGTAGTCGGCGAACTCCTTGTCGGTGATCCATCCGCCGCCGCCGTCCCGGTACGGGATGAACACGGCGCCCGCGGTGCCGTGCCCGAGGTAGTCGTACGACGGCCGGTTCAGCTCGTCTTCCGGGAACGGCGTGGCGGCCAGCTCGCCCGTCACCGGGTCGGCCACCAGGAACTTGTCCCGCCCGGACCAGGTGGCCAGGGACGCGGTCTGGGCGCTGGTGAGGCTGCCGGCGGGCAGCATGACACGGCCCCGCACCAGGCCGTAGTCGTTGGGCCCGACGGAGGTGACCGCGCGGGTGGCCGCCTTGGCGTACCAGTCCGGCAGTTCGCCCGGGGAGCGCAGCACGGTTCCCGGCCGTACCTTCGCGAACTCGGCTTCCGGGCCGGTCAGCGTGATGTTCAGCGGTGCGCCGTCGGACAGCCGCGCCTCGCCGGCGCCGGTGAGAGCGGCGAAGACCTCACGGCCGTTGACGTTGGCCACGCGGCGCGGCCCGTCGAGGTGTCCGTCGCCGACGGACCGGCCGAGGAAGACGATGGGTGTGTCCTGGGGCCGCTGCGCGAGCAGGTGGTCGAGCTTGAGGAGTTCGGCGGCGACGGCGAGCCGGACCCAGTGCACCCCGCCGGGGGTGCGCACCATCACGTGCTCGTGGTCGCCGTCGGTACGCACCCCGTAGGCGTTCCGCCAGGGGGCGGCTTCCTTGCGGGGCTCCCCCTCGCCGTCCTCGGGCAGGCGCACCACGGTGGTGAGGTCCACCCGTGTGTGCGGGCCGGAGCCGGTCCAGTCGCGTCCCGCGACGCTGCCGTCGGGTCCGCGGAAGACGTACGCGTCGTCGAGCGCTCCCAGGTCCGCCAGGCGGAGCGCCGCCACCTTCGGCAGGGTCATGCCGGGCGTGTCCGCGTGCCGCGCGAGCAGGCTGAAGAGCTCGGCACGCTGGGCCGGGGCGACGGGAGTGGCGGGGCCGAGGCTCAGCACCAGGCGGGTCGCCGCGTCCACGGCCGTGCCCAGGTCCACCCCGCCCCGGTCTAGGCCCTCGGGCCCGATCAGCCGGCGCAACAGGGCGAACCCGCGCAGCAGGCCCAGATAGCGGTCCTGGTCCGCGACATCGTCGCCGTAGACCTCGGCCAGGAGCAGATCGCGCTCCGGGTCGGGGTCTGAGGTGTCGGGGGTGGCGGAAGGGGCGGTGCGCCCGATGCCGGGTGCGGACTCGGAGCCGGACGCCCCGGGCGTGTCGCCGGGGTCCGTCGTCAGCCAGACCGGGGCCCGGCCCTCGTCGTCCGGACCGAGTTCGAGGACCATGTCGTACAGGGGCAGCGGGGCGCCGTCCTCGCCCAGAACCGGACTGAGGAAGAGCGAGCCGTCGGGCGCCAGGCCTCGCCGGCCGTTGGCGTCGCTGAACATCCGTCGCAGGGCGGCGCTCTCACGCCCCGGGGAACGCCCGACGACCGGGAGCACGCTCCTGGTCGGGTCGGCGCCCTTGAGCAGCGGTTCGCGCCTGGCCAGCGCGATCAACTGGGCATGCGGCACCTCTACTTCGGGCCGTGCGGCGCGGGGCAGGGAGAGGAGCACGCTGCCCGGTCCCCCGCTTCTTCCGGCCAGCAGGAGGTGGGGCGGGGTGGCACCGGCGGCCTTCCAGGGCGGGGTCTCCACCCCGGCCGGCCGCACCGTGCCGTCGGCTCCGCGGACGCGGACGCGTATGTCGTCGGTGTCCACCTGGATCTGACCGGCCGTACGCAGGGCCCAGTTGCGGCCCCAGGCCCGCCTGCCCTCAGCGTCCAGGACGAGGGTGGTGTCGTCGAAGGCTCCGAGTGCCAGCTCCAGGTGAAGGGCGCCGAACGCGTCACGGTCACGCGGGTCCACCCCGGCCGCGACGGCACGCACGGCCAGGTCACGTATCTGCCGGACCAGGTCATCGGGCGCGGTCCGGTCGCCCGGCGCGAGGTGCAGGACCTCGGCGGCGAACGCGCGGAAGCCGGCGGAGTCCACCGACCGCTCCGCCCACCACCGTTCCGCCTCGGTCTCGGCCATCAGCAGCCGGCCGGTCTCGGCGGGTCCGACCGGCGTGCCGGCCTCCCGTCGCAGGACGTCGCGGACGTAGGCGGCGTAGGCGTCCTCGCCCGCCGACCGGATCCGGCGGACGGTGTCGGCGGCGGCACTCAGATGGTTCAGGGCGGCGAACGCGGTGAGGGCCGTGCCGGCGTCCTCGCGGAGGGCCGCGCCGGCCCGCAGCAGGGTGTCCCGGTACGCCTCGGCGTCCACGGCACCGGCCGGGGCGGCCGGATCGGCGGAGCCCCGCAGGCGCGCCCGCACGGCCTGGGCGACCACGGTGAGCACGCCGAAGGTGAAGGGTGTGAGACCAGAGAGGGCACTGTCGTTCTGCCGCATGCGTTCCAGGGCGCCGGCGCCGCGCAGCAGTTCCGCGAACGTGGGGTCGGCCGGGTCGGGCGCCAGGCCGGGGAACGCCGCGTTCAGCATCCGCAGCAGGCGCAGCGTCGTCTCCTTCGCCGCCTGCGGCCGGGCCTGGTACCAGGGGCCGAGGTCGGCCACGGCGACCAGGGCGTCGAGCCGCTCCCCGTCCGGGTCGGGCCTCAGTCGCGTCACCTGGCCGGGCGTCCCGCCCTCGCCGCCCCGCCCGGGCCGCCGGCCGGGGAGGGAGGAGTCCCGGCCGGTCGTCACGACGTCGCGGTCGCTGTCGTTGGCCGTCATCTGGGCCGGGGTGTCCGCCAGCGGGTCGGGTCCGGCGGGGCCGGTGACGGGCACGGCCCAGGCGTCGCCGAGGACGATCGGCGTCTTGTCCGCCGCGGCCGGCTGTACCGCGCCGCCGGTGCGCGGCCACGCTCCGAGCGTTCCGGTGGACAGCGGCAGCGGGCCCTCGGGCGTCTCGATGACCGCCGACCAGGGGGATCCGTCGCCGGGGAACCCGGGGAGCCCGGTGTTCGCGCCGAGCGGCGAGTCGACGGCGTAGGGGCTGTAGGGCTCGTTGAGCGCCGGTGCGACCGGACCGGCGGCTTCTGCGACTTCCGTCGCTGTCGTGGCTTGTGCGGTCTCGGGAGTGCTCGCGCCCGACCGGGCCTGCGGGTGCCGCCATTCCACGGGACCGCCCGGCCCGGTCTTGGCCGGCCCGGGCGTGGTCAGCGCGAGCCCGGAGGTGTTGACGGGCGCGCCCGGCATCCGGCCGGTGCCCTTGCCGTAGGCCTCCGGCGTGGCGGCACCGTGCGGCAGCACCTGGCCGGGGAGGTCGGCGGCCCACGCGCCGCCATCGGCCCACGCGCCCACACCGTGCACGCCGGCGCGTCCGGGCTGTTCGAAGACCACGAGGTCCCCGGTCGTGTACCACACGGGACGCGGCCGGCCGTCCGCGCTCCGGGGGGCCGAGGACGCCCCGGGGGTGAGGTCCTCGGACCGGTCCCAGAGCAGGACCAGCGGCGTGTCGGGACGCCCGGCGGGGAGGGGGGCGAGCGTCAGGAGTTCGGTGAAGACGTCCTTGCCGGCCCGGAACAGCCGCGGCTTGCCGTCCTCCTCGTGACGTACGAAAACGTGGCCGTCGTCGCGGTCGGCCAGCAGCCCGAGCGCGTCACGGCCCCACGGTGCCTTCTCGGCACGGGCCTGCGCGAGCGGGTCTCCGTCCACCCGGGGCAGGACGGCGACCTTCGACAGGTCGAGAGTGTCGATGGTGCGGCCGGACCAGTTCCAGGCGACGGGTTCGCCGTCAGTGCCGCGGATGAGGTAGGCCTCGGAGAACGCCCCGAGGTGGGCGAGCCGGCGGGCGGTGAGGTTCGCCAGGCTGTGCGCGTCGTCGGCATAGGGGGCCATGACCGCGTCGAGGAGCCGCTGGCGGTGCTCCGGCGTCGGTACGGTCTCCGGGGACAGGCCCAGGACGAGCCGGGCGATGTCGTCCACCAGCGCGGGCGTCAGCCGGCCCTGGCGCAGGGCAGCCCCGGAACCGGACCGCAGTTCCTCAAGGCGGTGCAGGGCACGCTCGCGCCCCTCCCCGGTCAGCGGGCGAACGGTGCTGCCCAGAACGGGGTCGGCCGCCGCGCCCCGGGCGGTCGCGGCCCGACTGTCCGTGCTGTCCGGTCCGGCCACGACGGGCCCGCTGTCCGCCGCCGTCTCCCAGACGAGAGGGTTCCTCGACGTGAAGCGCCGCTCCGTACCGGCCGGCGCCTCGTCCGGGGCCGGGACCGGAGCCGGGTCGGGGGCGGGGTCCGCCGCGGAATACGGCGTGGGTTTGGGTTCGGCGGGGGCGGCAGCGAGGTCCGGTTCGTCGTGGAGAGTGTGGTCGGTCGCGGTACTGGCGACGCTCGCGGCGTCGGAGAACACGCTGGCGGCGTCGCTGTCGGCGTCGGTGTCGGTGTCGCTGTGGGTTTCGTCGTCGGTGTCGGTGTCGGGGACCTCGTACACACTCGCGGTGTCAAAGTCGGAGACGGTGAACACGCTCGCGGTGTCGGAGAACGTGCTGTCGAGCTCGGAGACCGCGTCGGAGCCGTCGCCGGTCGTGTCGTCGGCGGCCGTGTCCGGGGACCAGGTATCCGTCGTGCTGACCATGGTCTCGCCGGCCCCGGAGGGCAGTTCCGGGACCGCGGTGAACGCGCCCGCCCCACTGCCCTCGTGCCGCGGATCCGTGGTGACATGAGCGATCCCCAACACCCCGTCGGCCCCGTCCCCGCCGTCCGACGGAGCCAGCGCCACATCCTTGCCCGACGCCCACACCCGCACCCGCCGCCCGCCGGCCGGCCCCGCCTTCGCCTCCAGCAACACCGACAGACGCGACACCAGACTCGCCGGAACACGCGGAACCACCAACAGCACATCGCTGCCCACAGGCCGCCCCGGATCCGCCGCCAGCACATGCGCGGCCTCCTCCACCGGCACCCGCACCACACCCGACGGCGTGGCCAGAACGACCAGATCCCCCTCCGCGTCCGCCACCACCACCCACACACCCGCGGCCCCGGCCCCGGTCTCGGCCGGCAGCCACGGCGCCGGCTGCGACCCATGGAACACCAGCCCCCGCGACGCATCCGGCACATACACCCCGACCCGCGCCGCATCCACCTGGCCCAATCCCGCCCCGGTGAAGTCACGGCCCCCCGACACACCCTCCCCCGGCGGCAGAACCGTCGCGTCCGCACCCGGCCCCCCGAACAACTCCCGCCCGAGCTCAAAGGCGGCGACCTCATGCAGACTCCCCGCACGCCCCGCCTCCGCCGCCCCCGCCACCGACTCCAACGCAAGCGCCCGGTCCCCCGCCCCGACCCCCACGCCCTCCGGCACATGCAGAACCTGCCGCACCACCCCGTCCAGCCCAGCCGCCCCCGCCCCCCCACCAGCCGACGACAGCCCACCCAGACCATCCACCACCGCCGCCGCCTGCGCCAGACGCCCCACCGCGTCCCCGGACAGCCCTGCCTCAAGAGCCACCTGCCGCGCCAGATCCCGATGCACCTCACCCACCGGCACATCCCCGAACTCCGACACACCGTCGGACCCCGGCACACCGTCGGACCCCGGCACACCATCGCCCGGAACCAGCCCCTCTACACCTTCCCCACCAACAACACCCGCACCCGCACCAATGCCAGAACCCGTGCCCGTGCCAACGCCTGAACCAACGCCCGTACCCGTGCCAACGCCCACCGTGCCCGTGCCCGTGCCAACGCCCGCCGTGCCCGTGCCCGTGCCAACACTCGACGCCCCCGACAGCGCCCCCGCACCCGCACCCGTGCCGTCCCCGCCCAGCACCGACGACGCCGACGACGCCGACGGAAAGAACGCCGACCCCGCAAGACCCGCCGCACCCTCCAGCAGACCCGGAACAGAAGACCCCGACCCATCCGACACCGCACCCGACGACGCACCCGTGCCCGCATCCGTGGTCGGCACCGCGCCCGGCCTCGGCAGCATCCCCGACGCCGCGCCCGCGCCGGCGCCCGGCACCAGCTGCGGACCCGGCACCGACGAACCCGCCAGACCCGGTAGCCGATACCCCACATTCAACCCGACACCCGCACCCGCACTCGCGCCCGCGGCACCCGCCAAAGCGGCCAGAGCACCCTGGCCACCCAGGCCGGCAACGCCGGCACCCCCATCCGAACCCGAGCCCGAAAGCAACGACGAAGACGAGGCCCCGGACGACCCAGGACCCCGAATCACCTTCCCCGCGAAACCCTTCAACTCCTGAAAACCACGCCCCCCCGCCGACAACATAGTGTCCAGCACCAGAGCCGACGCCGCCGCACCCGCCAACGTCATCGGATTCAGCGCCCACGTCCCGTACAACGCCCCCATCGCCAGCGACTCACCGAAGAACTCGCCCGCACTCTGCGACGTGACCGACTGCCCCTGCTTCAGCCCCGTCCTCAGCCAATCCGGCAGCGGACCCCGCCCATTGACCACCCCCCCACCCAAGGCCCCCGGCTTCTTGTCCCACCCATTCCCCAGAACCGACTTCCCCAAGTCACCCAGGAACTTATCCACCCAATGCACCGAATTGCCCACGATCAGACCGACAACACCGGCCTCCCCCACCTTCCCCCAGTCCACCCCGTCCGGCCGCATCGCACCGGTGTTCCGCAACATCATCAAACGCGTCACCAACGTCGTGAACATCTCCGACAACGCGTCCGACATCGACGGAAAGAACCCCGCGCGCTGCAACGCCTCCGCAGTGATCACCGACACCACATACAACGCGCGGATCTTCAGCAGCGTCTCTTCCATCATCGCTACATACGGAGCCACCCACCCGATCGCATGAGCCATCGCCAACTCAGCGGCTATCGACAGAAACTCATTGATCAGCTCATAGCTGCGCTCCATGATGTCCCGGGCCTCAGCCTCCGTCCCCACCTGAAGCTCCCGCGCCTGAGCAGCCGCCTGCCCAGTCGCCGACACATCCCCATCCCCACCCGCCAACGGCGCCATCGCGCCCTTGTAACTCTCCGCCGCCCGCCTCGGCAACGCCCCGTCCACCAACGACAGAAACGCCGCGACCTTCTGCTCAAACGCCACCAACTTGTCATGGGCATACCCGTACACCGCACCGGCCTGCGCCGCATCCGCGCTGTTACCCGTCGGCGGAAGCTCACCAACCAACGTGAACATGGTCCACGCAGCGGCAGGAGGCCACTCCTCGATATGCCCAAGACCCATGGGTTACGGACGCCCGCCCTTCGGACGCCCACCGTTCTCGACGACGTCCTCACTCGCACCCAGGGCGCTGTCGATCTCGTCGAGACTCTCGCCCTGCGTGCCCTTCATCACGCCCCGCGCCCGGAAATGACCCTCATTGACCAACGACATCGCCTGGCCGATTCTCTCGAGGATCATGAAGAGGTCATCATTGTTCTTCCTGACCTTTGGGCCCATCGCGTCCGCGTAATCATCCGAGGCACCCTCGGTTCCCCACCAGCCGTACACGGCCGCCATCCGGGCCCGGCAGTCCGCCGCCAGCGCGCTCGCCTCGTCAGCGAGCTCCCAGGCCCGCTGGGTGACCCCATCGAGCCGGGCCGAGTCACCCTCAAACACGTCTTCCGACATCGCGTCACCTGCTCTCTTCGTCCCGGGCCGACTCGGGTACGGCCGCCCGCGGCTGTGCCGCCCGGATCTCCGGGTCCTCGACGATCTCGTCACGCAACGCCGGCTTCGCCTTCCGCTTACGGCCGGCGTCGGCCACCTCGACGTCCTCCTCGAACTGGCCGAAGATACGGTCCCAGTTCATCCCCATCGCTTTACCACGCGCACGGGCGAACCCCTGCCCCTGCTCGGTGAGCGGACGGAACGTGTCAAGCATCGCCTGCGCCATCCGGGCGCGGGCCTGCCGGGCGGCCTCCAGCACCGCCGCGCCCAGCTCCTCACCCGGCATCGAACGGTATTTGTCCCCAAGGAACTTCACCTGCGTCAGCTCACCCTGCGCACCCACCGTCACCTCGGCACAACCGTTCCCGGCACGCCCGGTATACGAGGCCGCCCGCATCCGCTGCTCGGCGTCTTCCAGGGCCGACACCGTCTGCTGCAGCTCCTCAACAGCCCGCTGGATGGCGTCACTCGACGGCCCTACCGGGCTGCCGGACCGGGCTGCCGGTCCCCTCTGCTCCGTCATCTCAGTCCCTTCCGATCGACGCCGGCGCGCCGTCCTCGTCGGCGCCCCACACGTCCTCGTCCTCCGTCACCCACGACTCCCGCTCGCGGTCCCCGCTCTGGGTGTCCTGCTGCTGTCCCCCTCCGGGCGGCGTCATGGGCGGCGGCATGAACGGCGTACCGCTGGTCGAAGTGCCGCCCCGCTGGGACGCGCTCACCTCCTCCGATGCCGACGACCGCGGCCGGCGACGCTGGATCACCTGCTGCTGATGGTCGAAGACCTGACGCATGCGCTCTTCCGAACCCGGGCCGCCGGACGTCGTTCCGTTCATGTGAGTACCCATGGGAAGCATCGGCATACCACCACCCATGGAACCCGTCGACGACCGACCACCGTTGAGGTTTGACGAACCACCCAACCCCGACGACCCATCACTACTGGTGAAGTCGCGGTCATCATACAACTCTTCCTCGTACGGGTAGGGCTCCTGGTAGGAAGTTCGATCGTATGGGTTGTCAGGGTGCGGTGAGAAGATCTCGCCCGGATCGAGATGGGTGGACGACCGGCTTCCGTCGGAGAACACCGTCGTCGCCTCGCCCGTGAGCGGGTTGACCGTGCTGGAACTCCCGTCGGGGAAGTCGGTGGTGAGTGTTCCGTCGGGCCGGCGTGTGGTCCAGCTGCCGTCGGGGTTGTGCAGGGACTCGCCTGCCCGCAGCTCACTGAGCTCCCGGGCCCCGTCCGGAAGTGTGACGGTGGACTCGCCTGTCCGCGGGTTGACCGTCGTCGAGCTGCCGTCGGCGAAGTTCGTGGTGACGGAGCCGTCCGGGTTGACGGTGCTGGTGGTGTCGCTCCAGTCCCCGGAACCGGAGAAGTCGGACTGCGACGGCAGATCGCTCGTCGGGTCGAGCGAACCGATCTGCTCCTGGTACCGCTGCTCGGCCGCCGCCTGCTCGGCCTTCTGCTCGGCCCGCAGCTCGTCTGCCTTGGCCTCCTGCTCCTCGCGCAGCTGGTCCTGCTTGGCCTCCTGCCCCGCCTGCTCGGCCTTCTGCTCCGCCCGCAACTCGTCCTGCCGGGCCAGCTCCTCTGCCCGCAACCGATCCTGCTTGGCCTCCTGCTCCTCGCGCAGCTGGTCCTGCTTGGCCTCCTGCTCCTGACGGATCTGCTCCTGCTCCTCCTTCGCCGCTTCCTGCTCGGCCTTCTGCTCGGCCCGCAGCTCCTCCGCCTTGGCCTCGGCCTCCTTCTCCTTGGCCTCCTGCTTGGCCTCCTGCTCCTTCTGCTGCTGCTGCTGAAGCAGGAACTGTGCCTGCTGCTGCGCCGCCTGCTCGGCCTGCAGCTCCTCCTGCTTGGCCTGAGCCTCCTCCTGCTTGGCCTCCTGCTCCGCCCGGATCTGATCCTGCTTGGCCTCCTGCTCCGCCCGGATCTGATCCTGCTTGGCCTCCTGCTCCTGACGGATCTGCTCCTGCTCCTCCTTCGCCGCTTCCTGCTCGGCCTTCTGCTCGGCCCGCAGCTCCTCCTGCTTGGCCTCCTGCTCCTGACGGATCTGATCCTGCTTGGCCTCCTGCTCCTCCTGCTTGGCCTCCTGCTCCGCCCGGATCTGATCCTGCTTGGCCTCCTGCTCCTCCTGCTTGGCCTCCTGCTCCTTCTCCTTCTGCTCCTGTCGTGCCAGATCCTCCTCGCGCTGCTTGTCGGCCTTGTCCTCCATCTCCTTCTGCTTGGCCTCCTGCTCCTCCTTCTCCTTCTCCGCCTTCTCTTCCTGCTCCTTCTCCTTCTCCTCCTGCTTCTTCGCCTGCTCCTCGGCAAAGGCCTTCGTCTCGTCCTGGTAGGCCTTGGCTTCCTCCTTCTCCTTCTCCGCCTGGTCCTGCGCAAAGTCCTGTTCGAGATTTATGGGACGTGATTTGACGGGTCCGAAGGTGTGGTCGTTCCAGGCATTCTGTACGTCGATGATGGACTGCTGCGCCACGTGCACGACCGTCTGCTCAAGGTGCTCCTGCCAGCGCCGGAGAGCTTCCTCGCCGATCTTCTTCCACGTGCCGTAGTCCTCGATGTCGCCCTCGGATATATGCTTGCTGAAGCCGGCTGCCGCGTACCACTTATCTTCGGTTCCTCCCCCCTCCATATCTCGGCGGGTGCCCGCAACTGTTTCATCGGCGTCATACGTGATCATGGTCAGGTTGAACCACCACAGGTGATTGGTGACCTCGAGCAGTACGTCGTGAACCCATTTCAGAGGATTCGACTGTGGAGAATTCGCCCAGATCGCCCATTCAGTTTGGAGGTTCAGCGCCGCGTCCCGGAGGGCATTCTTGAAGCGACGCAGTTCCGCACCGTGCTTGGAATCGGTGAGGCTATTCAAAGGAATCGCTTCGGAATAGGCCTCGTAGTTGCGGTTGAGGCCATGGATCAGATCCCGGAAGACGCCGGCTGCCTGCCCCTTCCAGGATGCCTGCTCGGTCCCAAGGTCGAACTCCCAGTCCGCCAACTCCCGCTGCGAGTAATAGAAGAATTTGGCGGCCCGGTCGAACGCCTGGGCTGCGTCATCGAACGACTTCAGACTCACCGCGTCCGTACGCGGCACATGGATGTCGGCCCAGGAGAAGCCGATGGTCGACTGATCGGGCTCGAAGAGGAGATGCTGCAGGGCCATGCCGCCACCGAAGCTGTACTGCGACAGCGCCAGGTTGTTCCACTTCTGTTCGGCGAGGTCGTCGAACTTCCCCTCTTCGTGGCTGGAGAATTCCTTGCCCTGGAAGACCCCGCCTTGCGGCCCCGTGGGAACACCGGTGCCCCTGGTCCCCAGCAGGGTTACCCGCGCCCGCTTCATCCTGAGCTCGTCGCCGGCGACGACACCATGTCCCAGTCCGTTCTTCGAGCCCCAGAAGGGAACGACGAAATCCGTCTCCTCTATCTGCCAGCCCGAGTTCGCGACCCGCCAGTGCATGTCATCGATGGATTGGCTCAGGATATCGGACGGATTACTTTCGTATTCGTCGAACTCGATCTTCATCAGCGGGATGCCACGGTTCCCGATCAGCTGGCCGAAGATCTCATCTCTAGTAGGCGCCATATACCCGGTGAGGAGCTTCACCGCCGCATGCCAGAAATCATCGGTGGAGTGAATCGGGGGAACAGGATTCGTCGCCGGCGTAGTCACAGCGCCTACCTCTCAGTGGCCGGAGAAGGAGCAGATGGATGGGGGAGCACGGGAGAAGCCGACCGGGGGAACCTCTCGGTTCCCCCGGCAGCCCGGAGAGGCCTTCGGTCCCGACCGGCGGCGCCGGGTGGGCGGATTCAGTCGTCGCCGCTGTCGCCGCCGCTGCTCGGAGCGAGGTCGTCCACCGTGTCCTCGAAGATGTCGAGCAACTCCTGCCCTTCCATGGACTCCAGGTTGCCCCCTTGGACATCGGCCAGCTTGGCGATCGTCGTGCGCAGGTTCTCGACGATGTCCTCGAACAGGGCCCGATGGTCCTTGTAGATGCCGTTGACATCGGACACACACGTCACTACGGCCGCCTGCAGCTCGCTGCCGGCGCCGCCCAGGTTGTCTTCCATCGACATGTAACCCATGGCCAGCGGCTTCCCGGTCTCATATGAGTCGAAGCCCGCCGCCGGAACGTCCTCGCCGCCGAGCAGCGTGGCAAGCGTCGGCCCACTCACCGGGTCGTCGAGGTTGATGTTCTTGACCGACTCCAGGAATGGTATGACACGGTTGTCCAGGAAGGCCTGAAGTCCGGCCTTATCCATGACGAGGGGGCCGCTGCCGGTGTTCGGGTCGGTTGTGTCCTCAGGCGGGTCGCTCTTGTCCTCAGCCATGCTGTGCTCCTTTCACCGGCCGGGCCGGGGCGCGCCGGCCGGTTCAGCGGTCGAGCCGGCTCAGCGGCCGACCCTGACGGACTCCCACATCTGGGTGATGTTGTTCTGGCCCTGCCGGTACCTGCCGGACACGTCGTCCAGCAGTGTGGAGTGATTGCTCAGGAGCTGCTTCATGTTGGCGACCACGCCGTTCCAGGCAGCCTGCCTCTCCCCATAGGCCTGGCGGTCGTCACCGTCCCAGGTGGCCTTCAGCGCCCCGAGCTCCTGGTCCAGGGTGCTCAGGACCTCCTCGATCCAGTTGGTCGCCTCCATCAGATCACCGCAGGCGTTGTTCATGCGCGAGTAGTCGACGTAGATGTATCCGTCGGTCAGGTTGTTCGGGTCGGGCATCATCGCGAGTCTCCGTTTCAGTTCCATCGATGTCCGGTTCTGTGTTCCTGGCTCCGTGTGGGAGCGGGCGGCGAGCGGGTCAGCCCGCGAGGGTGTCGAAGACCTGGTCCGACTGGCCGTGAGCCATCGAAATCGCTTCGCCGCTCTGGGTCTGCGTGATCCCCTTCTGCTGCATCGTCTCCAGGAGGGTGCTCTCGAACCCCTCCAGGTTTTTCATGATCACATCCGCGTGCTCCTGCCACTTCATCAGCAGCTGGCCGTACTTGCCGCCGTCGGCGCCTCCGTAGCCCTGGGAGGCCAGGTTCATCTGGGTGGTGTTGACGCCTTCCTTGATGCGGCCGATGCCGGTGTGCGCCATCGACAACGCCATGCAGCCGGCGTTGAGAGCGCTCGCCTCCGACGCCGACCCCTGCCCTCCGCTGAGGGCGCCCCCGCCGACGAGACCATTCGAGTAGTCCGACATTTCCTTGAACCGCCTTCCGTCTCGGTCCTCCGTGCACCCGCCGAAACGGCAGGAGGACACCTTGGTTTCCCCACCGTCCAACCCAACCCTTGCAAAAACCTTGCACCTGAGGCCGGGGTGGTTGTCACACCAGCGGTGGGCCGCCTCCCGGCCGGGCCGGTCCCGCCGCTCATGGACGTCCCCGCGCCCCACGCCGACCAGGCCGTACGTTTACCGAACTCTCCCTCCCGGCAGGCGCGTAGGTACGGGTAGGCTGCTGTCGCCTCCCCGCACACCTCGTCCCCCGCATCCGAACCGCGGCAAACCACCAGCGGTCGTGCCGTGTACACCACCCGGACACCGACAGGACACACGGCGCTACACCGAAGGAGAGCACTGTTGAGCGTCGAACTGTTTCGCCGCCCCGCACGCCGTCCCGGGCCGGACATGCCCGAGGGCGAGCTGAATCTTCAGGAACCGCCGACGCTCGGCGAGATGACGCCGGACAGTTCGGCCGTCTGGCAGTACCTGCCCATGGCCCTGATGTCGGTCTCGTTCATGCTGATGTACATGCGTCCGGGCAGCAGTTCGGGCGGCGGCTCGTTCATGTACCTGGGTCTCGGCATCATGGCCGTGTCGGTCGTCGCCATGGTCCTGGGCCAGTTCATGAAGCGGGCCGGTGAGCGCAAGCAGAAGCTCAAGGCCGAGCGCCGTGACTACCTGCGCTATCTGTCCCAGATCCGCAGGCGGGTACGGAAGAGCGTGTCCGAGCAGCAGAGCGCGTCCGCCTGGCGTCACCCCGAGCCCGCCCTCCTGTGGTCGCTCGCCGGGACGAGCCGGCTGTGGGAACGCCGGTCCGACGTCGAGGACTTCGCCGAGGTGCGGGTCGCCGTCGGGGACCAGAAGCTCGGGATGAAGCTGGTCCCCACGTCGACCAAGCCGGTCGAGGACCTCGAACCGCTGTGCGCGCACGCGCTGCGCAGCTTCGTTCGCGCCTATGCCACGGTCCCCGACCAGCCGATCGCCGTGTTCCTGCGGGCCTGGTCCCGGGTGCTGTTCCGGGGAGAGGCCGACGAGGTGCGCCCGCTCGTCCGCGCGATGCTGGCCCAGCTCGCCAGCTTCCACTCGCCGGAGGACCTGTGGATCGCGGTGTGCGTGGCGGACGACCGCAGGGACGCGTACGAATGGCTGAAGTGGCTGCCGCACACGCTGCATCCGCACGAGACGGACGCGGCCGGAGCGGTGCGCCGCATCGTGTCGAGCTTCAACGAACTGGAGGAGCTCCTCGGGCCCGAGTTCAGCGAGCGTCCCCCCTACGACCCCGAAGCGGCCCCGGGCATGGAGGAGCCGTACACCGTCATCGTTCTGGACGGTGTGGCGGCTCCGGGCGGACACGTCCTGGACGGTCCCGGGCTGCGCAACGCCGTGGTCATCGACCTGGACTCGTCCCTGACCTGGCGCCCCGGGCGGACCACCCTGCGGCTCGACGTCAGGGACGACACGGTGAGCCTGGTGCGCACCGACCGGGAGCGCCGGGAGCAGTCCACGGCGCTGGGCCGCCCGGACAGCCTGGGCGTGGTGGGAGCGGCCTCGTTGGCGAAGCGGCTGTCGCGGTACCGGCTGGGGCTCGGCGCGGAGGGCTCGGCGGAGCCGTTGAGCACCGACGTCGAACTCACCACGCTGCTGGGCATAGCGGACCTGCACCGCCATGACCCCGACACGCTGTGGAGCAGGCGCAGTGCCGGCGAGCGGCTGAAGGTGCCCATCGCGGTGGCCGCCGACGGCACTCCGGTGGAGCTGGACATCAAGGAGTCCGCGCAGGGCGGCACCGGTCCGCACGGCATGCTGATCGGCGCCACCGGTTCGGGCAAGAGCGAGCTGCTGCGGACCCTCGTGCTGGGCCTCGCCCTGACCAACTCCTCCGAGACGCTGAACTTCGTCCTCGTCGACTTCAAGGGCGGGGCGACCTTCCTCGGTCTGGAGGACCTGCCGCACACCTCGGCCGTGATCACCAACCTCGCGGACGAGGCCGCCCTGGTGTCCCGTATGCAGGACGCGCTGCACGGTGAACTGATGCGCCGGCAGGAACTCCTGCGCGCCGCCGGCAACTACACCTCCGCCCTGGAGTACGAGAAGGCACGGGCCTCGGGGGCCGATCTCACGCCGCTGCCGAGCCTGTTCGTCGTCGTGGACGAGTTCAGCGAGCTGCTCTCCGCCCACCGCGATTTCATGGAGCTTTTCGTCATGATCGGCCGGCTCGGGCGAAGCCTCGGTGTGCACCTGCTGCTCGCCTCGCAGCGCCTGGACGAGGGCCGCATGCACCAGTTGGAGAGCCATCTGTCGTACCGCATCGGTCTGCGCACCTTCTCGGCCATGGAGAGCCGGGGCGTCCTGGGCGTCCCCGACGCCTACGAGCTGCCCTCGCAGCCGGGCGCCGGTTTCATCAAGAGTGGTGTGGAGGCGCTGAAGCGGTTCCGGGCCGCGTACGTCTCCGGGCCGTACCGCATCCGGAGCGGCTCGGTCGATCAGCAGCGGGTGGCCAGCCAGGTCGTGCCGTGGACGGCGGGCTGGATCGTGCCCCGGTCAGCGCCGGCCGCGCAGCTCACGCCCTCCGGCACGGAGGAGGGGGAGGAGGAGCAGGAGCAGGAGTCGGCGGACTCCCTGCTCGCCGTGGCGGTCGGCCGCATGCTCGACGCCGGCCCGGCCGCCCATCAGGTGTGGCTGCCGCCGCTGGGCGAACCGGCCACCCTCGACGAGCTGCTGCCGGGGATCGCCCAGCACCCTGATCTCGGGCTGACGGCCGCGGGGTACCCGTTTCTGGGCTCCCTGCGGGTGCCGGTCGGGATCGTGGACAAGCCCTTCGAGCAGCGCCGTGAGCCGCTGTTCGTCGACCTTTCGGGTGCGGGCGGGCACATCGGCATCGCGGGCGGGCCGCAAAGCGGCAAGAGCACTCTCGTCCGCACCCTCATGACGGCCCTGGCCCTGACCCACACGCCCCGGCAGGTGCAGTTCTACTGTCTGGACTTCGGTGGCGGTTCGCTGGCGGGTCTGGCTCAGCTGCCCCATGTGAGCGGTGTGGCGACCCGGCTCGACGAGGAGCGTGTCGGCCGGGTCCTGTCCGAGGTGACGGCGCTGCTCGCGTACCGGGAGAGGTTCTTCCTCGACAATGAGATCGACTCGATGGCGAGCTACCGGCGCCGCCGGGCGGCTGGTGAGTTCCCCGGGGAGCAGCACGGCGACGTGTTCCTGGTCGTCGACGGGTGGTCCACCCTGCGCCAGGACTTCGACCGGCAGGTGCCGACGCTGAACGCCCTTGCCGCCCGTGGCCTCAACTACGGCATCCACCTCATCATCACCACCGCCCGCTGGGTCGAACTGTCCTCGGCCGTCCGCGACCAGGCGGGGACCCGCCTGGAACTGCGGATGGGTGACGCCATGGACTCCTACATCGACGCCCGCAAGGCGGCGTCCGTGCCGCGTGCCCCGGGCCGGGGTCTGACCCTGGAGGGCAAGCACCACTATCTGGCGGCGCTTCCGCGCATCGACGGCCGGCCGGACGCGACGGATCTCTCGGAGGGGGTGGCGGCGATGGTGGCCGCGGTGCGGGACCACTGGTCGGGTCCGCGTGCGCCGCAGGTGCGGATGCTGCCCGCCGTTCTGTCGTCTGCGGAGCTGCCCCCGGTGGAGAGGAAGCTCCGGCTGCCCATCGGTCTGGAGGAGGAGCGGCTCTCCACGGTGTGGCACGACTTCGGCGAGACACCGCACCTGATCGTGGTCGGTGACACCGAGAGCGGCAAGACGAACATGCTCCGGCTGATCGCCGACACGATCGTACGGACGCACACGCCCGCCGAGGCCCGCATCATGGTCGTCGACTACCGGCGGGAGCTGGTGGAGGCGATCCCCGACGAGTACCGGCTCGGGCACGCCGTGGCCATGGACGCGCTCAAGGAGCTCGTCGACGGTGCCGCCCGAGCGGTGCGGACCCGTATCCCGGGCCCCGACGTCTCGCCCGCCCGGATGCGGCAGTGCGACTGGTGGCAGGGGCCTCGGCTGTTCATCCTCGTGGACGACTACGACATGCTCGGCACGGGTCCGATGACGCAGCCCTTCACTCCGCTGATGGACCAGCTCGCGCTCGGCTACGAGGTGGGTATGCACCTGATCGTCGCCCGGGGCGCCGGGGGCGCGGGACGGGGCCTGGGCGACACGCTGCTGCGCCGGATGCTGGAGGTCAACACACCAGGTCTGCTGCTGTCGTGCCCGCCCTCGGAGGGGTACGTCTTCGGCAACATCAGGGGGCGTCTGCTGAACCCGGGCCGGGGCACGCTGATCTCGCGTCGCAAGAACGTGCAGGTGCAGACCGCGCTGCTGGACCCGGAGGAGCCGGACCGGGGCGGGCCGTCGGCATCGGAGCCGGCATGACGCCCGCCCGGCGGTCAGCTGCCGGCGGCTCGCCAGGAACGCCTGCGGCCCCGTGGCACCACCGCCACGGCGCCGCCGATCAGCAGCACCGACAGCAGGGCCGCGGCCGCGACGATGTACGCCCTGGTCCGTGCGGCGCGCGCGGTGTCACGGGTCTGCTCGATCTTCACGGGTGGGGCGGCGGCGGCCGCGGCGGTGTCGCCCCTGACGGCGGTGAGCGCCGCGTAGGGGTCGAGGCGCGGAACGTCCGCCGGGTAGGCGGTGGACACCAGCCGGGCGGCGGTCTGGGTCGCCGTGAGTTCCGGGTTGCGGGCCCGGACGAGCGCGGCGGCGCCGGCCACGTGGGCGGCGGCGTAGGACGACCCGGATCCGAAGTAGTGGCCCTCGCCCTGCGGGCCCACGCTCACGACGGCGTCCCCGGGCGCGGACAGGTCGGCGGCGAAGGGCTGCGGCGCGTCCTTGGGGCGGCCGAAGTGCTGCCCGTGGTCCACGACCGACAGCACCTGCGGGACGAACGCGGGGAAGTAGGGCCGGGCCTGGGGATCGACCTGGCCGCTGCCGGCGGCGCGGGGCGCGAAGTCGGGGGCGACCGGCGCCACGACGAGGACGTCCTTGCGGGCCGCGTGGGCGACGGCCGACGTCAGCTCGTCGCGCCCGTCGAGGACCGCCTTGCCCACGTAGACGACGCGTGCCCCGAGGTCTGCCGCCTGCCGGATGCCGGCCGCCAGGGTCTTGCCGTCGGTCCGGCCGCGCTCGTCCGTGCAGCGCACGGCGAGGATGCGGGCCCGTGGCGCGGCGCCCGCGACGCCGGAGCCCGGCAGGGGCGCGGCGGCGATCAGGCCCGCGGCGAAACTCCCGTGTCCCACACAGTCCGTGCCGGCCGGCCCGATCGCCGTCACCCGTCCCTGGAGGGCGGGTATTCCGGCGCCGACCCCGGTATCCACGACCGCCACCAGCACCCCTTCCCCCTGGGAGAGCGGCCAGGCGCGGTTCAGGCTCAGGGCCGAGCGCGTCCACGGCTCGGCCTCGGCCTTCTGGCCGGACGCGCCGGCACACTTCTCGTCCGTGCCGAGCACACTGCGCACAGTGGGCAGGGCGACCGGTTCCTCGGCCGCGGCAGCGGTGGTGGGAACGAGGGTCATCACACAACTGGAAACCGCCGCCATGACTGTCCGATGGCGCGGGCAACGAACGCGTCGCATACGGCACATGATAGGCCTCGGACGCCCTCCGACCGGTGGACCCGGAAGAAACCGGCGGCTCGGCGATGGTGTGCACACCATCCCGCTCCGGTCACACCATCTCTGCGCACCCCACACATGAGGAGGAGTTGAACGTGTCACGCCAGATACTCACGGTCGCGGCGGACGGGTCCGGCGGCTACGGGACGATCACCGAGGCACTGGCTGTGGCGCGCTCCGGAGCGGTGGTCCGCATCCGCAGCGGCCGGTACGCCGAGAACCTCATCGTACGAACTCGGGTGACCCTGGTCGCCGCGAGCGACGGAGGTACCGTCGAGATCTGCCCGCGCCGCGGGTCCGCCCTGATCCTCGTCGCTGACGCCGTGATGCTCACCGACCTCGTGGTGCGCGGCGGAGGCGAGGACGTCGCCACCATGGACGCGGCGCGCGGGCAGCTCGCCATGGACGGCTGCACGATCCACGGAACGGGCTGGACCGCGATCCTGGCCCGGCAGACGGGTTCCCTCGCGCTGCGCAACTGCCGCGTCCAGAACCGGGACGGCGCGGGAATCGTCGACACCTCCGCCACCGGCAGCGTGGTGGAGGACTGCGTCCTGGAGAACCTGGGCACGTCCGGTGTGGTCCTGGGCGAGCAGTCGCGCGCGACGGTGCGCAACTGCCGTATCCGCGACGCCCGGGGGAACGGGCTGCTGGCCAACGGCGAGGCGCAGGGCGCGTTCGAGGACTGCGAGATCTCCGGGAGCGTCAAGCCGGGGCTCGCGCTGGAGGGCAACAGCTCGACCTCCGTCAGCCGGGTGCGGGTCCGCGACGTGCCCGTCGGGGTCCTGGTGACCAGCGCGGCACGTCCGCTGCTCGAACACGTGCAGGTCTCGGCCGCGACCGGTCCCGCGTTCGTCCTGTCCTCGGGCGCCGACGCCCTGCTGCGCTACTGCGGGGTGGAGCGGACCAAGGGGATGGGGCTGTTCGTGAACGAGCGCTCCCGCGGCACCATCGAGGAGTGCGATTTCAGCGGCACCCGGCAGGCCGCGATCAAGATCGTCGACAACAGCGTGCCGGTCCTGAGCCGGATCACCGTCAACGACTGCGCGGACTCCGGCGGCGCCGTCCAGCTCGCCGACGGCGCCGCCGCGGAGTTCAGCCACCTGGAGATCAGGAACCCGGCCGGGATCGCCGTGTCGGTGCGCAGTCAGGCCAATCCGCTGCTGCTGCGGGCCCGGATCACCGGCTCCGGCGGAGTGGGCGTGGACGTCACCGACGACGGCCGGGGACGCCTGGAGAACAGCACCGTCGAGCAGACGCAGGGCGCCGGCGTGCGAATCTCCGCCGGCGGTGAGCTGCACGTCAGCGACACCGTGCTGCGTTCCGTGTCGGACGTGGGCCTGGAGGTGGCCGCGGACAGCAGCGCGACCGTCCGGGACTGCGAGATCGACAAGAGCGCCGGCTCGGGTGTGCTGGCCTCGGCCGGCAGCGACGTGGACCTGACCCGGGTGCGTATCGGCGGGGCCGGCGCGCACGGCGTCCTGCTCGGCGAGGGCAGCCGGGCGGACCTGCGGTCCTGCTGGATCGCGCAGAGCGCCGGGGACGGGATCCGGGTCGACACGGCCGAGCGGGCGAGCGTCACCGGGTGCGAGGTGCGGGACAACCGGGGCGCGGGCCTGCGGCAGACCCGGGCCTCGGAGCTGCTCGACGTGGAGGAGCTGACGAGCACCGACAACGGCGCGCCGGACGCCTGGGGCGAGGAGGCCGATCTGGCCGGCGCCCGGCCGGGCGCGGGCGGTCAGGAGCGGGGGCCGCTGGAGGAACTGGAGTCGCTCATCGGCCTCGAAGGGGTCAAGCACCAGGTGCGTACGCTGGTCAACCTCAACCAGCAGGCCCAGCGCAGGGTCCGGCTGGGGATGCCGGTGGCCACCATGAGCCGCCATCTGGTCTTCGCCGGCCCGCCGGGAACCGGCAAGACCACGGTCGCCCGCCTGTACGGCGGCATCCTGGCCGAGCTCGGGGTGCTGCGCTCCGGGCACATCGTGGAGGTCTCCCGCGCGGACCTGGTGGCCCAGTACATCGGCGCGACTGCCATCAAGACCACCGAGGCCTTCAACGAGGCGCTCGGCGGCGTGCTGTTCATCGACGAGGCGTACACCCTGGTGTCGGGGGCCAAGGGGTCCGGCAACGACTTCGGCCAGGAGGCGATCGACACCCTGGTGAAGCTGATGGAGGACCACCGCGACGAGGTCGTGGTCATCGTCGCCGGCTACACCGAGGACATGGAACGTTTCCTGGCCGCCAACGCCGGTCTGGCCTCCCGGTTCCCCCGCGTCATCGAATTCACCAACTACTCGGTCCCCGAACTGGTCACCATCACCGAGAACATCTCGGCCGCCCACCGCTACGTCCTCGGTCCCGGAACCTCCGAGGCCCTGGCCGCGCACTACGAGCGCATGACCCGCGACACCACCTTCGGCAACGGACGGGCGGCACGGTCGGTCTTCGAGGAGATGGTGGACCGCCAGTCGTTCCGGCTGGCGGCCATGACCGAGCCGAGCGAGGAGGACCTCACACTGCTACTGCCTGAGGACGTGGCCGACGCGTCCGCCAAGGGCGGGGACCCAGCCGAGGACCGGCAGCGGCTCCTGGACCAGCTGCACGCCATGACCGGTCTCGGCGCCGTCAAGCGCGAGGTCACCGATCTGGTGAACCTGCTGGCGCTGGCCCGGCAACGGGAGGCGGCCGGCCTGCCGGTGGCACGGCTGAGCCAGCACCTCGTCTTCACCGGGCCCCCCGGCACGGGAAAGACCACGGTGGCACGCCTGTACGCGCGGCTGCTGCACGCGCTCGGCGTCCTGCCCACCGACAAGCTCGTGGAGGTGGCTCGCGCAGATCTGGTGGGACGCTATGTCGGCCACACCGCCCAGCTCGCCAAGGAGGTGTTCCAGAGCGCCATGGGCGGCGTCCTGTTCATCGACGAGGCGTACACCCTCGCGCCGCAGGGCGGCGGCAACGACTTCGGCCAGGAGGCCATCGACACCCTGCTGAAGCTGATGGAGGACCACCGCGACCAGCTGGTGGTCATCGTGGCCGGCTACGCCGACGAGATGGAGCGGTTCATCGCGTCCAACCCCGGTCTGGCCTCGCGCTTCTCCCGCCAGGTGGTGTTCGAGAACTACTCCACCGACGAACTGGTCACCATCGTCGGGAAGCAGGCGGAGAGCGGTGGCTACGTCCTCGGCGAGGAGGCGCTGACGGCAGTCCGTACGCACATCGCCACGCTGCCGCGCGGCCGCTCCTTCGGCAACGCCCGTACCGCACGGCAACTGCTCGAAACCATGATCACCAACCAGGCGCGACGACTCAGCGGTCTGGCCACGCCGTCGATCGACGACCTGTGCGCCCTGCTGCCCGCGGACCTCCCGGAAGCGGCGGGAGCGCCCCTGAAGGGATAGAGACCAGGGCCGTTGCAAAGTCCCTTCTGGTCGGCCGTGACCGGTGTGACGATTCGGCCGTTCGGGATGGTGTTACTACCAGCGCCGGGGCCGCAGCCGGTACCGGACCGGATCTTCCAGTGGTCGCGGACGAGTCGGGCGAGCTGGTACGGGATGGCCTGCTCGGCGGTCAAGCGGGATGTCCTTCCAGGGAAGGGACTTGAGCTGTCTGCGGAGCTTCTTCTGGTTGCCCTTGACCATCACGATGTCGTGCGCCGCCCGACCGAGGAGGTAGTCGGCGTGCTCGCGTTGGGTGTGCATGGCGTCGCTGGTGACCACGACGCCGGCCAGGTCGGCGGCGATCCGGTCGATCGGCAGCAGTGTCCCGTCCAGGATCACGAACGCCTTCTGGGTCGCGGTCTTCATCGCGACGGCCAGGTCTGGGGCGAGCGCGGCCAGGAGCTCGACGGCCTCGGTGACGTACAGGTAAGCGGTGGTGGTGCCGATGCCGAACCCGGCGGCGAGGTGGCCATAGGTGTGGCCGCACCGCATGTGGGCCAGGGTCAGCGGGGCTTGGTGGCCCGCAGTCAGCCGGCGTCGGCGGGTGCCGCGTTGCCGTCGACGAGTGAACTCCATGAGTTTCTGATCAATAGGAACAACGCGGTGCGGCCAGCAAACGGCTGCTCACCGTCGGTGCCGTTGAGTCGGCACGGAGCGCGGTGACAGTGTTGCCGCAGGGTGGGAGCCGAGGCGAAGTCTCCCTTCCGAGAAGTCCCGGCGCACCTGCTCCGTGAGGGCGACATCGTTCATGCCCGGCAGAAGGATGACTGATTCATTGAATCGCGCGTCGCCGGATATCTCGACAGCGTGTACGGTCTCGCCACCCAGACCGATCGCCTGATGAGGGTAGCGCGCGGGAAGGAAGACGAGGTCTCCGGGGCCGGTGACCAGAATCGTTTCCCATCGCGTCCCTTCGGGTGACGCCATCAGCGTTACGGCATGTCCGGAACGGATGAGGACCAATCGGTCTTCGGCGTGACAATGTGGAGTCACGTGGCGTTCGGCGGTGAGCGTCACACGGTAGGCGGAGAGATCGCGTGCTCCACACAGTCCGTCGGTCACTATCGGGGTGAAGAACTGCCCTTGCGCTCCTTGGATCGAACCAGACTCCACGGTGCTCGCGAGGTCTACTAGCCAGCCGCATTCATTTCGCGATATCGCTTCGATATCTCCGTGCTGAATCTGGGGAGTCATGGGCTACCTTTCCACCTGGATCAGACGAATGCATCATGGGGCGCATACAGTCCCACGGGTATTCAGCCACCGTCAACGATTCAACCGGGGCGGCTTGTCGCCCAGGTGCTGGCGGGCCCTGGTCCGACCGCCGCGACCTTCACAAGCGCCGGATCCCCCCGGTGATCTCCCGTCGAGGCGCGAACATCGAGGCCTGGACATGCCGCGCTACGTCGTCGAGCGGTCTTTCGCCCTGCTCCACCAGTTCAAACGCCTCGCCGTCCGCTGGGAACGCCGCTCCGAACTCTTTCCGGTGAAAGAGCACCCATTTCCCTCAGTCGTTCGAACATCCGATGAAAATAGGGGCCGTCCATGAGTGGAAGAGTGACGGCGGAGTCCGGCCCAGCGAGTAGGTCAGTAGTGCGATCGCAGGTGAAACGAGGCAGTCGATGGCGCGGATCGTCGGAGAGTATGTACGCCATGAACAGCGACATCGCCGCGAGCGACCGGGCTGGCGGACGCCCGCGCTCGGCCTGCAAGCGAGCCCACCATGCGGAGTAGGGAACAGTCTCCAGGTCATATCCGTATGCTCGGAGTTGTGAGAACACTTCCGCCCACGACATCGGCCGAGGGTCGATCAGATTGTACGTCTGACCCAGGAGATGGGGTTGGGCCGCGATGGCTGCGATTGACCTGCTGACATAGTCGACGCTGGACACCGGGACCAGCTTTCCGGTGTCCGGAACGGCACCGATCTGCAGACATGCCTGCAGGATGAGCGCGACGCCGTCGATAGGAGAGCAGTCTCCCGCCGCACTGTCGCCGAGTATCAGACCAGGCCTGTGAATCGCCGTGGGAACCCCCCGAAGATGGGCCTCGCGTATCAGGCGTTCAGATACCCACTTACTATGCTCGTATCCAATCTTCGGTACATGCTCCAGTGGCACATCGTGTTCCTCCTGAACTTCGGGGATTCCCCCGTGGGAGTACGCGGCCATCAACACGCCCAGCGTTGACACGAAGTGCACTGGGATCACACGTCCATGGGTGGCGAGCCGAAGCACGTCGATCGTCGAGGTTACGTTCGTCGCCTTTATTCGACTGTAGGACGCCGCCATATTGGTGGAGGCACCGCAGTGATGAATGACCTCTACGTACCGCGCCAGCAGTCCGTAATGTGCCTCACTGATTCCGAGTCCTGGCCGACTGAGGTCACCGGGGATTGCCATGACTCGCTGCAGGTCATCGTCACTCGTCCCGATCTCCCGGAGACGTGAATTCAGTCGCGATCGCGCTTCAGCGGAGGAAGACGCTCGGACCAGGCAATACACCATGGCAGCGGGCTCTTTGAGCAGCTCCCGGCACAGATAGCTCCCCAAGAAACCCGTTGCACCCGTGACGAGGGCAGCTGTCGGTCTTGAGGAGATCCGCACACTGGGACCATTCGGGCGGATGTCAGGAGGGAGAACGGTGTCGTCGGAAGCGTGAGCGATGTGCAGGGGAGGCGGGAGAGGCGGACCGGCCGTGAGCAATTTCGCAAGCTCCTTATACCGAGAAATTCAAGGAAGTCGCAGGACCATCGCGCTGAAGCTCAGGCCGGCTCCGTAGCCACCGACCAGCGCGAGATTGCCACTGACCGCCTTTCCGGAGTCGAGCAGGCTGCGCATGGCAAGCGGTATGGAAGCCGCACTCGTATTGCCCGCTGTCACGACGTCCCGAGCCACGACAGCGTTCTCGGGGAGAGGCAGTGAACTGGCCAGCATGTCCACGATACGCAGATTGGCCTGGTGCGGAATGAAAGCCGAGATTCGGCTCCAGTCCACTTGTGCGGACTCGACCGCGCGGCGCAGAGCCGGAAGTACATCACCACGAACCCAGCGCGCGAGGCTCTTTCCATCCATGCGCAGCACTGGCCGGGACATGCGAGTACTGGAAGCGTATTCCGCCCACGTGGCCGTCATCTCCAGCACCTCGGCCTGAGCACCGCTGGCACCCCAGACAACGGGGCCGATCCCCCACTCGGTGGCCGCCGGCCCCACGACCACCGCCCCGGCACCGTCCCCGAAGAGAAAACCAAGGGAAGGGTCGGCGACATCGACGATGTCGGTCATCCGGTCAGCGGCCACGATCAGGACGTATCTCGCGGTGCCCGACCCGATCAACGAGCGTGCGACCGCCAAAGCGTGCGTGAAACCGGCGCATGCGGCAGCCAGGTCGAACCCTGCGGCGCGGTCGGCGCCGAGTCGGTGAGCCACGGTGGGCGCGAGCTGCGGCATCTGCAAGAGGTTGGTGCTGGTAGCGACGAGCACGCAGTCGATGCTGGAGGCATCGACTGCTGCTTCGGCCAACGCCTTCTCCGCAGCGGCCACGCCCATCATGGTGAGCGTTTCGGTCTCCTCGGCGTACCTTCTCGACTGAATACCGGAACGTGCCCGGACCCAGTGCTCGTCATGACCGACCAGCCGACCCGCTTCAGCGCTGCTCACTTCCCGGCTCGCCCGGCACTCGCCCAACCCCAGCAATTGGGATTCCTGCACCTCACACCTGCTCAGTCGCCTGGAGCCCATTAACGTAGTCAAGTGCGTGTCGAGGTGTCTCCATCCTGTCCAGGACCTCCTCAGGAACGTTAATGCCGAAACTCTCCTCAAGTCTGGCACCGAGTTCGACCAGAGCAAGGGAGTCGAAGTCGAGCTCTACGAAAGACTTGTCCAGGACGCCCTCCTGGGAAAAGTCGGTTGCGGAGTCCTCTCCGACACACGCCCTCATGATTTCGAAGAGAGCATCAGGCGAGATTCGCGACATCCCGCTCCTCCTCATTCTCGTTTTGCCGTCAGGTCTGAAGCGGTAGCGATGAACACGTGGAGTCCCGAACGACGCGACGTCATCGCGTACGAATGCAGTGAGCTGCTGGGCTGGATTGAGGACACGTCAAAGGTCAGCGAAATATCAGAGCTGCATCGCCAACCTGAACGCAGAACGTCAGCGCACTTGAGTGAGGTATGGCACGATGCAAACCCCAGGAGACGAAGCTAGTTTGTCAGTGGACAGAAGATTGACACAGGGTGCGGTCTTCGTCAAGAAGACTTCTCAGCTCAGCGAGTCCTTTTGTGACGGTTTTTCATAATCGCAAGGTTTGACCTCGACTCGTCGGTGGGTTGAGCCGCCAACCTGCCCAGTACTATTGATCAGAAACTCATGGTGTTCTCGTCCAGGACGTAGCGGACGTGCGGGCCGCCGAAGTAACCGCGGACGATGTGCGGACGCTGGCGCCTGCGGAAGAAGCGGCGGGTCTCGGCGGCGAGTTCGGGCTGATCGCGGGCTCGGTGCTGCTTGGGCAGGCTGTGCTTGAGGTCGGCGTTGACCAGCTCGTCGGGGTTCAGCTCGGGCGAGCCTCCTGCGCCGACGGCGACAGATGCCGCGCGTCCCCCACCAGATCGCTCACACCACACCAACGACTCAGCACCCGAGCCGTTTCTGATCAATGGCCCAGCTCTTGCGGGCCGTAAAGGAAGTCCGCGACGGCGATGGTGCGGTCGGTCGAAACGTCATCGATGACGATGCTTGTCTTCTCCCGCGATGGTTCCTCCGGAGAATGAACAGTCCGCAGACGCAAGCGGAGCCTCGCGTCGAGGTCGGCGTTGCCGAGATAGCAGATCCGGGCGTCCCGGAGGGCCCGGCTGAGGAAAGACCGGCGGGACCGGCCCAGGGAGAGCCATCGGTCGAGCTGCGCTCGCTCGGCGATGGCGAAGTAGGAAGCGAAGTACAGCAGGCCCACGCCGTTGACGTCGCTGGTGATGTCGACGGCGCGTTCGACGACATAGTCGGGGCCGGACCGCGGCCAGGCGTCCGTCACCGGGTCGGGAAAGGCGTGCTGCCTGCGGGCCTGATCACACAGGAAGCGAGGTGAGTGGGTGTCGGGAACCGGAGGAAGGACGGCGTGGTCGAACCCGACCGGAGGGGAGCACACGAGGCCCACATTGGAGTGGGCGCTGCCGCGGGAAACCCACAGGTTGAAATTCTCCACGTGTATACAGTCGTCCCGGTGCCGTGTGTAGGCTTCGCTCACTCTAAACGGTTCGACGGCGTCACCGTCCTCACCACCGGCTGTCCGCCGCAGCCGGTGCACGGTCAGCACACCTCGGCGGCCTGCTTGGAAGACCCGGGACTGGACGTCCAAGTGGTCACCGAATGTGAGCTGTTGAGGGTGGAAGCCTCCACTGGACGTGATTCGACAGTAGTAGAAGGAGAGATAGGTGGGCCGTCCTTGTCCGTCTCGGGCGTTGCAGACGTCCAGCGCACAGGCGTCACTCACCGCTTCCCAAGTCCAGTCGCCTACACATGCGACAAGCGCTCGCGTGGAACCGCACATGCCCGGGTTCACGGTCACCAGCCGCCGCAGGGAGGTCGGTCCCATGCGCTGGACCTGGCTGAAGCGGGGGGGGCCGTACTAACGTGATGGGATGCGTCGTCATCTCGGGCTCCCTTCCTCCTGGGCACGGAACGCGGACAGGTCGGGGCTGAGAGCTGGAGCGCGAAGCAGGTCATCCGACAGTGCGAAGCCGTCAGTCAGGAACTCCGCGTCAGCGAGGAGCTGAGCGCACAGCGTCTCCATCAGGCGGGGAATCCGCTTGACCTGAGAAGGAGTCAGCGCGCCCTGGGCCAGGTACCACGCGGCATCCCTGCTGGTGATCCCCAGGGCATAGACCGCCGCGAGCCGGCGCAGAACCCGCTCTGCCCGGGGGGAGCGGGTGCGGGCCACCGCCTCAGAGAAGGCATCCACCGCATGTGCGGCTCCCTGGCGCGTGGCCAGGTCGATCGCGGTATTGACGTGGTCGTTCCAAGCGGTGAAGACGGCGCTTCCTCGGCGTACTTCCCCGGCGCATGGCACGGGCGGTCTCCTGACCCACCACGCCCTGCCGATACCGTAGCAACTCCATGTGGTATTGCAGGTCGGTGAGGCTGCGGCCGTGGGGGGCGGGCCTCGGATGCGCCTCGGGGGTTGCGAGCAGTTCGCTGCCGACCTTCGCGATCAGAGGCACATTGTCGCCTTCGGCCGTGACGACACCCTGCGCGGTGGACACGTAGTCCGCGATGCGGTTGGCGGAGAACAGTCCCTGGGCCCCTATGCGTTCACGGCAGGTGGTGATGACGTCCGTCATGGTCCAACTGGTGACAGCCTTCGCGATGTCGATGAGCTGTTTGGTGTGATCGCTGCCGCTGGAACGCAGGTACTCTCGCTTGACTCGATTGATCAGGAAGGTCATCGCGTAGACATCGGCCAGTGCGCGGAACAGGGCGGTCTGCTGACTGCGGTACGCCAGCAGCGGTACCTCCAGACGGCCTGGGGCGGCGGTGTGCCGGCGCAGGCTGTACCGCACCGCTATGTACGTGCTCGCGCGCCCCGCCGCGACCAGTGCGCTGGACAGGCAGAGTCGGCCGACGTGTACCTGCTCGATCGCGGCGGAGAACCGGCGGCGTCGGCCGCGTATCTCGCTGACGAACTCGCCTTCCCCGGTGATGTCTCCCATGGCTCCCCCCAGAAAGTTGCGGCGGGGCACACGGACGTGGTCGAACCAGGTGAGGCCGTTGTCCAGCGCGAAGCCGGGCTTCTCCGGAAGAGGGACAGCCCGTATCCCGGGACACAAACCATGCTTGTCGCTGATCCGGACGAGGATTCTTCAACGTAGTCGTTGAGATCGTCACGGTTCTGGCCGTGATGGAGAACGGTGGCCAGGCAGAGGTTGTAATGCACGGACAGCAGCGGCAGCGTGGTGGTGTCCATCAGCACCGGCCAGTCGATGACCGCGAACAGCTTTCGCGGGTCGGCCAGGACTTTGTCGGCCGCGTCCGCACGCTGGTGGATCAAGCGCGTGCGCTCATAGGCGAGCCGACCCTGTTCGGGCATCGTCAGACCCTCACGCCGGTGAAAGAGAGGATCTGCCACCGCCTCGCGGATCGGGCGGTGAATGGCCTCGAAGTCACCATCGAGCACCAGGTCGATGAGTTCGTCGCGCTCGGACCCCGAAGCTGATAGCTACTGTGCATACTGACGCGTTCTTGCCATGGGGCATCACCTTCGTCATAGGCATGGAGCGTATTTTCGGGAAGCGGCGAAGTGACCGTCAGGCACCAAACAACAGGCTGACGTTGTGTCCGCCGAACCCGGCGGAGTTACTGAGAGCGTGGTCCAGTGCCACTGCGCGTGGCGCCCGGGACACGATGTCGACCTGGATGCTGGGATCTCGTTGGACGAGGTTCGCCGTGGGCGGGATCGTCTGGCGGGCAATACTCAGTACGGTGTAGGCGGCCTCGACGGCGCCTGCCGCGCCGAGGGTGTGGCCTGTGACGCCTTTGGTGGAGGTGACGGCGACCGACTTCGAGCCGAGGCGGGCGATGGCACTCGCTTCGGTAGCGTCGTTGAGCGGAGTAGACGTCCCGTGAGCGTTCACGTGCTGCACTCGCTCCGGCGGCAACCCGGCGTCCCGGCAGGCGAGTCGCATCGCCTGCTCCATTCCCCGGCCGGTTGGATGCGGAGAGGTGAGGTGACTCGCGTCGCAGGTGGCACCGTAGCCCAGCAGCCGGGCCCAGACGCGGGCACCTCGCGCGTGGGCGTCCGTAAGGCGTTCCAGCACCAGGATTCCCGCGCCCTCCGCGATCACAAAGCCCTTGCGGTCCGCGTCGAAGGGACGGGAGGCTTGTTCGGGCGGCAACGTCCCACTGTACAGGACGCCCATGCGTGCGAAGCCCGAGACGAAGGTGGGAGTCACCGCCGCCTCGGTGCCGCCGGCGAGAACGACGTCGCATGCGCCGGAGAGCAGGAGGTCTCGGGCCACACCGACCGCCGACGCGCCCGAAGCGCACGCCGTCGCCGTCACGAGATTGGGCCCTGTGGCCGCGTACTCGATCGCAAGTCGCCCTGCAACCATGTTGACCAGAGCCATGGGGTGAAAGAGCGCTGAGACACCCTTGCTGCCCTTACTCAGGAATCGTTCATGCTGGGCTTCCAGCGTGGACACACCGCCCGCGGCCATCAGATGGTGCCCGGCTGACCGTATTCGGTGGTGGCCGCGCTGGAGACCGGTCGCACGTCGTGGACGGCGGTACTGGACGCGGTCCGCCTGGAGCCCGGCGCCGATGTCGCCGCGGTGACCACGGTGCAGATCCGCGAGGTCGTCGAACGGCTCGTCGCCGCCGGCCAGTGGCGGCCTGGTGACCCGGAGGTCCTGGTCGTGCTGGGCGCCGGATACGACGCCCCGCGCATCGCCCACCTCCTGGGTGACCTGCCCGTCGAGATCCTCGGCCGCCTCCGTTCGGACCGCTTGATGCGGCGGCCGACACCGCCACGGTCTACGACCCCAAGGGCGGCCGACCGCCCAAGCACAGTGGCGAGTTCGTCTTCGGCGACCCGGCAACCTGGGGCACCGAGCAGGCCGTGACGACCACGGACACCGGCTCTACGGGAGGGCGACCGCGCGAGCGTGGGACCGGCTGCACCCGCGGCTGACCCGCCGGGCCGCATGGCTCGACCACGACGGACCGCTGCCCATCATCGAGGGAACCGTCATCCGCCTGGTCGTGGAGAGGCTGCCCAGCGGCGGGGTCAACAAGCCGGTATGGCTGTGGTGGTCGGGCACCGGCGCCACCGAAGCGGACGCCGACCGCTGCTGGCAGTCCTTCCTCCGCCGCTTCAACATCAAGCACACGTTCCGCCTGTTCAAGCAGACGCTCGGGTGGACCAAGCCCCGACTTCGCAGCTCGGAAGCGGCCGACCGGTGGACCTGGCTGGTGATCGCCCAATGCCGCGAAGTTAAGGGCCCGGAGGCGGTGTCAAGAGGAGCGTGAAATGCTGCGGGGCCTCTGCTATCCAGGGGATCGACCAAGATCTTCCCGAAAGCAGAGGCCCTGTGGTCCAGTCTGTCATGGGCAGCGCCAGCGATGTGTTCGCCCCCGGCCATCTCGGTGAGTTAACGCAGGTCGTGCCCCCGGAGTTGGTTGACGCGGCTCTGGAGGAGACCGGAGCGCAGGAGCGACGGCTGCGATGCCTTCCCTCCCGGGTCGGCGTGTACTTCGTTCTGGCTTTGGGATTGTTCGAGCATCTCGGCGCCCGACTCGTGTGGACCAAACTGGTCGCGGGGCTGACCGCCCGCGTCCCCGAGCCTTCCGAGAAGGCGCTTCGTGACCTGCGCCGGCGGATCGGCCCGGCTCCGGTCAAGCGGCTCTTCGAGGTGTTGGCGGGGCCGCTGGCCCAGCCGTCCACTCCTGGGGTGAGTTACCGACGCTGGCGGACGGTCGCCTTTGACGGGTGCAGCAGCCTGATCGTCCCCGACCATGAACGGAACTGGTCCTGGCTCGGCCGCCCCGCCAGCCGGCTCGGCCAGGCGGGATATCCCAGGCTGATGCTGATGACACTGTGCGAGACCGGAACCCGCGGCCTGATCGCGGCAGCCTTCGGCCCCGTGGCCAGGGGCGAGACGTATTACGCACAGCAGCTGGCTTCGAACTTGACCCCGGACATGTTGCTACTGGCTGACCGTGCCTTCCACACCAATGACCTGCTCGCACAGGCCGCCCGCCGCGGCGCACAGTTCCTGGTGCGTTGCACCAGTCGTCGGCATCCGCCGATCCTGACGCTACTGCCCGACGGCTCCTACCTCACGCGCATCGCTGGCCTCACCCTGCGCGTCATCGAAGCCGAGATCCGCACTCGCACCGCCGACGGCAGCACCTTCGGCGAGACCTACCGGCTGCTGACCACGCTCACCGACCACCGCACCGACCCGGCCCACCAGCTCGTCCGCCTGTACCACGAGCGCTGGGAGATCGAGTGCGCCTACCTGGCACTGCGTCACACACTCCTCAAGGGCCGCGTCCTGCGCTCGAAGGATCCTGCCGGGCTCACCCAGGAAGTATGGGGACTTCTCACCCTCTACCAGGTCTTGCGGTCCGTCATGGTCACGGCCGTGGAGACCCAGCCTGGCACCGACCCGGACCGCGCCGCCTTCATCATCGCCCTGGAGGCCGCCCGCGACACCATCGCCCTCACCGCCCACCCGACAGCGCCCCCCGGACACGACGCCCAGGCGGACCTGGTCGGACACATCGGCACCCGTCTCCTGCACGCCTTGCTCCCCAAACGCCGCCCGCGGACCTCCGCCCGCGTCGCGAAGCGCGGAATCTCGCGTTACCACACCTGGAACCGCGATCAACGCCCCCGCGGCAGCACCCCCATCGCTGCCATCGACATCACGGTCCGGGCACCCACTCTCCCGACCGCACAGGATCCGGCCCGCAAAGCATCCAGCCCCTGGGACCGGCTCTGCCAGATCCTTGCCGCGCACGCCAACCAACCCATGCACGCCCACGACCTCGCCGACCACATGGGGCTTACGGCACCCCAATCCCGCAAGAACCTCGCTTCTCAACTCTGTCTCTGGACCCGCCACAGCCTCCTAACCCGCACCGCGCCGAATACGTACAAGATCACCCTGCCCGACACCTTGACACCGCCTCCGGGCCCTTAACTTCGCGGCATTGGGTGATCGCCGCCTATGCCCAACTCCGGCTCGCCCGCCCGCTGGCCACCGACCTCCGCAGGCCCTGGGAGAAGCCGACCGAGCCGAACAAACCGACACCCGCCCGCGTCCGGAGAGGTTCAGAAACCTGCACGCGAAAGCCGGGTCACCAGCCGGTGCACCGAAACCGTCCCAGCCCGGACCCGGGCGGCCACCGGGATCGAAGAACCGCCGCCCGGCTCCACGCCATGACGTGGGCAGAGTCCTTGCCACTGGTGAGGCGTTCAGTCGTCCCGCCCACCACAAGCTCGCATGCCAGAGGCTGTCTGGTCGGACGCCCGCAGAATCCGGCCACGCAGCCGCTGATCGGCCCCGCCGCACCGGTATTGCATCTAGCGCACCGTTTCAGGGGCCGGTTGCCGTGCTGCGTGGTGATGCCGGGCACTCGCCCAGGTCAGCCCACCCATCCGTCTGCTCGGCGAATTCCTGTCCCCATCGGGGCAACGGCTCATCCGGCACCACCAGATCATGACCGAGTTTCTGTCCCTGGTATGTCTCGAATGCGCCGTCGCCGGTCGTCTGGTGAATCAGCAGCCGTGCGGAGGCTGGGGTGGCGCTGGCGCTGTGCTGGTTGCCAGCCACCGCACGCAAACCGTCGATGTAGTAACCGTGGCTCATCCGGATCGAACCCCGGCTCTTGCCCTTGAGGTCACGGCCCAGCGGCCCCCAGCGCACTTCGTGCATGCTCGCCGAGTCGACTGGATCGTCGCTCTTGTCGCGTGCGGTATACGTGACGGCCATGTCCACGCGGCCGTCGTTGTCGAAATCTCCGAACGCCGCCCGGAATCCCTCCTCGGGCGACGCATGGGCCTTCTTGCGCCCTTTCGCCGTGGTGACGATCGACCACACGGAGTGCCGGACCTGCTTGTTGCCAGGTCCCTCGAACGTGACGACCGTGCGCCCGTCACGGTCCTTGCTATCGCGCACCTCGTCCACCACACCGTCGCCGTCCACGTCTGCATACAGCGTCCGCCCGTCCGACGAGGCGCAGATCGGCTGTTCCTCGCCCGGGTTACGCACGTGGGGATCCGCGCTCGGCTCCTGGCTCGTCGGCCACGCGTACCAGCCCACCCCCACCGCCACGATCACGGCGATTGAACAGCCCACCAACCATCTGCGACGCCGCGCTGCCTCGGCGCTGGGCGCGTCTACGAAGGCGTTCTTGCGCTCGGATATGTCGTCACCACGCATTTGAGAACCCTAGACGCAATACCGGTGACTTTGGTGTTCTCGGGTTGTTTGGTGAGAGGCTTGGGGCTGGGTTGCTGGCAGCGGTACCGACTACTGCTTCCTGGCGAAGTTGCCGGTGTCGGCTTCGGTGAGGATGCCGAGTTTGACCAGGCGTTTCAGCTTGGCCCGGGTGCCTTCGACGTTCTTCGGCAGCACTTCGTGGCCGAGAGCCCGGCAGATGTCCTTCGCCCGCAGAAGGACCGGTCGTCTCGTTGAAGTCAGCGGGGATGCGGGTGTAGTCCCTGTGCTCGGGCAGCTCCGGCGGGGATGTGGGGAGCCGGTCGGCGAGGCCGGTGACGGTCTTGCGGGTGATCGCGAGGTGCTCGAGGCGTGTCTCGGCCTCCCGCAGCTGGGTCTGCAGGTCGTCGATCTGCGTGCGAAGGTCGTTGGCCAGGACTCGGGCGGCGTCCTCCTGTAGGTCCAGTGCCTCCAGGAGGGGGCGAATGTTCATGTGCTCACCGTCTCTTCGCGCCAGGTGGGGGATGTTCGCGCCGGTGAGGCGGCGGATCATGACGTGGGACATCGCCCAGTAGACGCGGGAGGCGGACGAGGAGGGCCGGTGCTCGTAGTCACGGACCAGGCGCCGGTGCAGTACCAGGATCCCGTAGGTCTGCTCGACCCTCCACCGCTTCGGCTGCGGCAGGAATCCCCGGTGCCCGGGGTCGCGTTCGACGATCTCGACGTCGACGCCCAGGCCGTCACCGTGCTTCACGAACTGGTTCTTGAATCCCTGGTCGACCAGGGATTTGCGGACGGTGTCGCCGGTGTGCTCGGCGGCTTGATCCAGCAGGACGATGCCCGCGGTGTTGTCGTGGATGTTCGCGGCGAGGACGACGGCCCCGGTGGAGGATCTCGTTCGCCCGCTTCAGCTCGGCGATCGGGTTCGCTCATGTCCCCGGGGCGGACGAGCCAGCCGTCGTGTTCCAGCGATCCACCTCGTCCGCGTACGGCGGGTCGGCTCCTGGCCGGACGCAGGTGAGGGCGGCGGTCTGGGCGGCCAGGTGGAGGGCCCGGGTGAGGGCGGGGTGCGGGGTCGTGGCGCGGGCCGCCGCACGGAGGCGGGCCGCCGTACCGCCGCCGCCCAGGAGACCCGAGGTCAGCAGGCCGGACAACAGGCCCGCCATGAACGCGTCGCCGGCCCCGATCGTGTCGGCGACCGTGACCCGCACGGGCGGTACGTCCAGGCGGCGGATGCCGCCCCCGTAGGCGCGGGCGCCCTGCCCGCCCCGGGTGAGGACGACGAGGGCGGGGCCCTGCAAGGACCAGAGAGCGGCCACCTTGTCGGGGTCCTCCCTCGGGCAGAGCCAGACCAGGTCCTCCTCGCTGGCCTTCACCACGTCGGCGACGGCCACCACTTCCTCCACGGCGGCGCGTTCCTCGGCCGGCGGGCCCAGCAGGGCGGGGCGCAGGTTCGGGTCGTAGGAGACGGTGCGGTCGCGCGGAGCCGCGGCGAGCAGCGCGCGGACCTGCGCCGCGCCGGGGGCCAGCGTGGTCGCGAGGGAGCCCGTGTGCAGATGGGCGGAGCCGGGCGGCCGCCACCGCTCCGGAAGGGCCCAGAAGAAGTCGAAGTCGTACCGGGCCCCGCCACTCGCGTCGAGGTGCGCCGTGGCCGTGGACGTGGGCGCGTCGGTCTCCGAGCCGGGGGTGACGCGGACGCCGCTGTGCTCCAGGTGGGCCCGGATCATCCGGCCGTGGGGGTCCCGTCCGATCCGGGTGGCCAATTCTACCGTGTGCCCGAGCCGGGCGAGGCCGACCGCGACGTTCGCGGGGCTGCCGCCGGGGTGCGCCCGCCTGGGCCCGTCGGGCGCGCCGGCGATGTCCGTCAGGGCTTCCCCGACGACCAGGACCTCAGGGGTGGGCGTGGTCACGGAACCACCTGGATCTTCCGGCCGAGGCCCGCCCGGAAGCGGTCGATGGCGTGGGCGTAGTCCGTCAGGGGCAGCCGGTCGCTGATGAAGACCTCCGGGTCGAGCACGCCCGTCGCGTACAGCTCCGCCGCCCGTTCGAAGCTGTGCAGCACGGCCATCGATCCGAGGATCGTGATCTCCTGGTTGTAGACGCGGTACGGCTCGAAGGAGACCCGGGCGGCCTGTTCGGCGACGCCGAACTGGAGGAACGTGCCGCCCCGGCCGACCCGGCCGATGCCGTCCTCGATCGCGCGGGCGTTGCCGGTGGCGTCGATCACCACGTCCCAGCCGCGCGGGCGTTCCAGCTCGTCCGCCGACGCGACCGCGTTGCCGCAGCCCAGCCGGCGGGCGGTGGCGAGCCGGTCGGGGTTGACGTCGACGACGTCCACCACGGCCGCGCCCGTCCGTTTGGCGAGTTCCAGCATCATCAGGCCCATGGTGCCCGAGCCGTAGATCAGCACGTGGTCGGCGAGACGGCTGCGCAGCACGTCGTAGCCGCGCACCGCGCAGGACAGCGGCTCTATGAGGCTCGCGTCGGCGGACGGCACATGGTCCGGCAGGACCACGCAGTTGGCGACGGGCGCGGCGACGAACTCGGCGGCCGCGCCCGGCAGGGTGACGCCGAGCGCCGCGTACCGCTCGCAGAGGTTGTTCCGGCCGAGCCGGCACTGGTAGCACTCCGAGCAGTACACGTTGGGGTCGACTGCGACCCGTGCGCCGACGGCGAGTTCGGTGACGGCCGAGCCGACCGCCACGACCTCCCCGGCGAACTCGTGGCCCGGCACGATCGGCAGGGACGGGGCGTGCTCGCCGTGGAGGATGTGCAGATCCGTGCCGCACAGACCGGTGGCCGCGACCGCCACGACCACCTCACGGGGCCCCGGGGCGGGGTCCTCCAGGGTGGCGATCTCGACGACCCCGGGCGCGGTGATGACGGCGGCCTTCACTTGACGGCTCCCAGCGACAGGCCCTGGACCAGGCGGTCCTGGGCGGCGAATCCGGCGATGAGGACGGGAAGGGACACCGCGAAGGCCGCCGCGCAGACCTTGGCGAGGAACAGCCCCTGGCTGGTGACGAAGGAGGTCAGGAACACGGGCGCGGTGGCGGCGCGTACGCCGGTGAGCACCCGGGCGAACAGCATCTCGTTCCAGCTGAAGATGAAGCAGATGAGCGAGGTGGCGGCGATGCCCGGCGCGGAGAGCGGGATGATGATCCGTCGGAAGACGGTGGTCAGCCGGGCGCCGTCGACCTGGGCCGCCTCCAGAACGGCCACCGGGATCTCGGCGAGGAACGAGCGCATCATCCACACCGCGATCGGCAGGTTCATCGAGGTGTACAGCACGACCATCAGCCAGATGTTGTCCAGCAGCCCCAGGTTCTGCGCGACCAGGTAGATCGGCAGCAGGGCGGCGACGACCGGCAGCATCTTGGTGGACAGGAAGAAGAACAGCACGTCGGACCACTTGCGGACCGGCCTGATGGACAGCGCGTACGCCGCCGGGATCGCCAGCAGTAGGACGAGCAGGGTGGAGGCGACGGAAGCGGTGAGCGAGTTCGTCAGCGGCGGCCAGGGGCTGGCGCCGGTCGACGCTCCGAAGAACTCCCGGTAGCCGTCCAGCGTCAGACCGGCGCCCAGGGAGGGCGGGTTGGTCGCCGCGTCGCTCTCGCTGTGCAGCGAGGTGAGCAGCATCCACAGGACCGGGCTGACGAAGAGCGGCCCGACGGTCCAGGCGGCCAGGCCCCCCAGGGAGCCGGCGCGTCGGCGTGTGATGAGCGCCGTGCTCATGAGGTCTCCTCCCGCAGCAGGCCGGACACCAGGCGCAGGGCGAACGTGGCCACGACGATCGTTCCGGCGACCACCACCACCCCGGCGGCTGAGGCGCGGCCGTAGTCCTGCGCCTGGTAGAAGGTCTCGTAGATGGTGTAGGGCAGGTTGGCGGTGCCCAGACCGCCGGAGGTGAGCGTGAACACGGCGTCGAAGTTCTGCACCACGTAGATCGAGCCGAGCAGCGCGGCCAGTTCCAGATACCGCCTCAGATGAGGCAGTGTCAGATAGCGGAAGGTCTGCCAGGGGCCGGCCCCGTCCACCCGGGCCGCCTCCATGGCCTCCGTGGGGCGGGACTGGAGCCCGGCGAGGAGGATCAGCATCATGAACGGCGTCCACTGCCAGATCAGCGACACCGCGACGGCGGCCAGCGGCGTGTCGGTGATCCAGTCGGGCTGCGGCGCCGGTCCGGAGCCGCCGAACAGCTCCCACAGCCAGGTCAGCGTGCCGTTGAAGAGCCCGTACTCGGGGTTGTAGAGCGCGTGCTTCCACAGCAGCGCGGATGCCACCGGGACCAGCAGGAACGGCGCGATCAGCATCGTCCGGACCACGCCCCGGCCGCGGAACGGCCGGTCGAGCAACAGTGCCAGACCGAGCCCGAGGAGCAGGCTCAGCAGCACCACGCCCGCGGTCAGCCACACCGTCGTCAGTACGGAGGCGCGCAGATCGGCGTCGGAGAAGACGGCCGCGTAGTTGCCGAGTCCGGTGAAGCCGCGCTCGTCCGGATAGAGGGCGTTCCAGTCCATGAAGGAGATCACCAGCGTGGCCACGAAGGGCAGCTGGGTGACGATCACCATGAACACGAGCGCCGGCATCAGCGGGGCGCGCCGCGCCCAGGCCGCCGCGGCCGGACCTGGCCGGCGCCGCCCGGCCCGCGGCCGGTCGGCCACTGGCGGGGCGGCGCCTGCGTCGTCCGTCGCCCGGCGGGAGGTGAGGGTGGCCATGGCGGCTCAGCCCTTCCGGTACTTGGCCGCCGTCTGCTCCGCCAGCCCCTGGGCCTTGTCCAGGGCCTCCGCGACGGTGGTGCGGCCGGCGATGGCCGAGGCGATCTCCCGCGACACCTTGGTGCCCAGCTCGGGGAACTCCGGAATGCCGACGAACTGGATGCCGGACGCCGGCCGCGGCTGCACTCCCGGGTTACGCGGGTCAGCGCTCGCGATCGCCTGTCGCGTCGGTTCGGCGAAGGCGGCGGCGGTCTTGACATACTCGGGGTTCTCGTACGTCGAGGCGCGCTTGCCCGCGGGGACCCTGGCCCAGCCGAGCCGCTCGCCGACCAGCTCCTCGTACTCCCGGCTCGACGCCCAGGCGACGAACTTCGCCGCGTCGTCCTGGTTCTTGCTGGCCTTCTGTATGCCCCACGCCCAGGTGTAGAGCCAGCCGGAGCTCTTGGTGTTCACCACCGGCGCCGGTACGTAGCCGATCTTCCCGGCGACCGGGGAGTCCTTGCTCTCCAGGCTTCCGGCGGCCGCGGTGGCGTCGTACCACATGGCGGTCCTGCCCTGCTGGAGGCTGTTGAGGCACTCGGCGTACCCGGACTGCGCGGCGCCCGGCTGGCCGTGCTCGCGGACCAGGTCCACGTAGAAGTTGGTGGCCTCGGTGAACTCGGGGCTGTTCACCTGGGCCTTCCAGTCCTTGGTGAACCAGGTGCCGCCGAAGGTGTTCACCACGGTGGTGAGCGGCGCCATGACCTCGCCCCACCCGGGCAGACCGCGCAGGCAGATGCCCTTCATCCCCGGGTTGGCGAGGCCGTCCGTCTTCGCGGCGAGGTCGGCGACCTGCTGCCAGGTGGGCCGCTCGGGCATGGTGAGGCGCTCGGCCTCGAACACGTCCTTGCGGTACATCAGGAACGACGACTCGCCGTAGAACGGCTCCGCGTACAGCTTGCCGTCCGCGCCGGTCAAGCTCTGCGTGAGCGACGGCAGTACGTCGTCCTGCTCGAACGCGGGGTCGCTGGCGACGGAGTCGTCCAGCGGGGCCAGCCAGCCGTTGCGGCCGTAGATCGGCGCCTCGAAGTTGCTGATGGAGGCTACGTCGTAGCCGCCCGCCTGGCTGGAGAACTCCTGGCTGATCTTGTCCCGGACATCGTTCTCCGGCAGCACCGTGAAGTTGACCTTGATACCGGTCTTCCTGGTGAACTCCGGGGCCAACTTCTGGAGGTCGAGCATCTGCGGGTTGTTGACCATCAGGACGTTGACCGACCGGCCGTCGCCTCCGCTCCCGCCAGGCGCACCCGCACCCGCACCCGCGCAGCCGGTGGCGAGAAGGGCGGTGGAGGCGGCGACGGCGGTCGCGACTACCAGGAGTCGCGGGCGGGCGGGACGGCGGTCGCTGCGGACGGATCCTCTGTGCGAGGTGCGGGTGGTGTACATGGATGCGGCCCTTCGGAGCGAGAACGAGAACGAGGAAGCGGGGGCGAGAACGGGAGCAGGTACGGCGGCTCGCGCACCGGCCCGGGCGGACAGGGGCGTTGGGGTGGGAGGAGACTCAGACGCGGGTGACTGTGGGACCGAGGAGCGAGTACCGGTGAGCCTCCGCGGCGGGCAGGGAGGTGTCCGTGATGATCGCTTCGAAGTCACCGACGTCCGCGAACCGGCAGAAGCTGCTCACCCCGAACTTGGTGTGGATTCCCAGGAACACCCGACGCCGTGACGAGCGGATCGCCTGTGCCTTCACATCGGCGACGACGGAATCGGGGGTGGTGAGCCCGCAGTCCCGCGCGATGCCGTTGGCCCCCATGAACGCCAGGTCGATGACGAGCGAGGACAGCATCCGCGTGGCCCAGGACCCTACGGTGGCGAGCGTCCGGCCGCGGACGCGGCCGCCCAGGAGCAGCACGGTCGTCTCCGGGGAACTGACGACGGCCGCCGCGGTGGGCATGGAGGCGGTCACCACGGTCAGCGGCCGGTTCGTGGGCAGCATGGCGGCGAGGATCTGCTGGGTGTAGCCCTCGTCGATGAAGATGGTCTCCGCTGTGTCGACCAGCTGTACCGCCGCTGCGGCGATCCGCCTCTTGCTCTCGACCCGGTGGGTCTCACGGCGTGCGAGGTCCGTCTCGTACCCCGCGCTCTCCACCGGGCAGGCGCCGCCGTGGGTGCGGCGGACCAGGCCGCGCCGTTCCAGCTCGCTGAGATCCCGGCGGATCGTCTCCGGCGCCACCTGGAAGTCGCTTGCCAGGGCGGACACCTCCGCCTGACCGGCTCGGCGGAGGAGGGCGAGGATCCGCTGCTGCCGTTCCTGGCTCCGCATACCTCGTACCTCCTGTCCCTGACCGTTCGAGGGAGACGTTGACCGTTCGGGTGATGGTTGCCCGTTCCACGCCTGTCCCGACTTTTATAGCCCGGATAGAGGGATGGTCGGGAGCCCGCGACTTGCTGGAATCTGCCCGTTCCTGCCCGTTTCGAAGAGGCATCAGTGCAGTTCAGCGGCCAGGGCGGGGTGACCGGGACATGTGTTTGCGGGAAAATGATTGTTTGATTGAACCTCGGTGGAGAGGCTCGCCGCCCCGGGAAACGGCGTCCGGTGGCCCGTTCGCGACGCGACTGGACCGCCTTGCCTGGCCGGGCACGGCGGTCCACACGATCACTCCGGACCAGGTGACTCGGACTGGCCGGAGGTCTTCCGCCCGCGTACGAGGAAGAACGAGGCGGCGCCGGCGACGACGGCGACGCCCGCGGCCCATGCGAGGGTCGCCATGCCGCTCGAACCGGTCTCGGAGAGCTCCCCGTCCGGCTCCGGCTGGTCGGCGTCCTCGGTCTGGCTGTTCGTGGGCGTCGGCGACGCCGTGGGCGACGCGGTGGGTGACGCGGTCGACGTCTGCGTCGGGGTGGGCGATGCGGTCGACGTCTTCGTGGGGGTAGGGGCCGTCTTCGGCAGGACCGCCGCGAAGGCGCCCGCGATCACCTTGTGGCCCGCGGGGTTCGGGTGCGGGTCCTGCTTCGTGCAGGCCCAGGTCATCTCGCAGATCTTGGCGACGTTGGTGGGCACCTCGCCGTAGCCGGGAAGATCGATCAGCTGGTCGAACTCACCCGAGGAGAAGGCTCCGGCCACATCCGCCGTCTTGAAGCCGCCGGTGGTGTACACCTGCGAGATCGCCGCGTTCGCGGCATCGATCAGAGTCACCGAGCCCTTGGCTGTCTCCTGACCGGGTTCACCGAGGAACCAGGCCGCCAGAAACGGGTTGTAGTACGTCGCGCCCGCGTACTGGGTGCCTTCCTCGCCCGCCTTGCGGAGAGCTCCCGTGATCTGGGCCAGATTGGCGGCGACGGTCCCGGAGGCGGTGTTCAGGCAGGCCGGGTCGATGGACCCGGTGGGGGTGGCACAGGCCCGGATGTCGTTGGCGCCGATGTTCATCGTCACGTAGGCGACCTTGCCGCGGTGCTCGGTCATGGCCTTCACCGCGGCGTCCAGCTGGGACGTGGCGTTCGGGTAGTCGCACTTACCACCCTTGATCAGCGATGCGGTGGTCTCCCCGGTGCAGCCGAGGCGTATGTGCTGAAGCCCGGGCTCACGCTGCTTCAGCTGCTCGTAGAGCTGGTCGGTGTAGGCGATGGGCATGTCCTTGTCGGTGTCCGGCTGATAGCCGGCGGCGAGCGAGTCACCGAGCGAGATGTAGTACGCGGTGTCCTCGGCGCTCGGTGCGTCGGCTGCGGCGGCCATGCCGGGTGCACTCAGCACGACGGCCAGCGCGGCGGCCGACACTCGGGAGGCCGGCGCGCGCGTGGTTCGCGTGGACCGGCCGCGGCTGGTGCGGAGGAACCGCTGAATGACACTCATGTTGGTGTGCTCTCTCTTCCGACGCGAGAAGGGTGCTGACACACAGGTGTGAGCAACATCGTCCATCGGTGTATACGCCTCTGGTTGCCCGCGAGTTCACCCGACGGAAGCCGGCTCCGGCTGGTTGAACCTCCACCCGGCCCGCGCCGTAGTCGCGCCGGGGACACCCATTCCGGTTTCGGTGACACGAGGAGGACTTGCATGGTGCGGGCGACGGTGGACAGGCCGGCGTACTCGGTCGACCTCACGGAAGCGGCGGTGGCCAAGGTCACCGACCTGCTGAGCCGCGAGGAGCCCGGACTGGCGCTCCAGATCTCCGTGCAGCCGGGCGGCTGTTCGGGACTGCGCTACCAGCTGTTCTTCACCGACAAGTACACGAAGGTCCTGTCCAAGACGCTGGCGGAGCGCGACGACGAAGGATTCGTGGAGGACGACGACCCGGCGACCCTGGCCCAGCGCACCGCGCTGGCCGAGGACGGGATGGCGGTGCACTGGTTCGACCGGTTCGCAGTGCTGATCGATCCGAAGAGCGGCCCCTTCCTGGACGGGGCCGGCATCGACTACCAGGACACCCTGCAGAAGTCCGGGTTCACGATCGACAACCCGAACGCGAAGGACTCCTGCGCCTGCGGCGACTCGTTCCAGTGAGCCCGCGAGGCGAGCGGGCCGCCGACGTGCCGATGGCCTGGCTCTGCGCCCAGGAAGCGGCGAGCCGACTGCTCGCCCCGAGCGGCGCGTACCGACCGCAGGCGTCGTTCGAGTACCGCGCCGCACACGATGTCCTGGCCCTGACCCTGCTGTTCAGGGGCCGAGACAGCGTCCCCTCCGAAAGCCCCGCGGGGCGACGCGAGTTGCGGACGCTCGTGGCCGACGACGTGGCGTGGGCCGTCTGGTGCCAGGCGCGTCTCGGTCCCGGCTCCCCGGATCTGTCGTGTGCGGACCGGGACCTGGCCGGCCGAGCGTGGGGCCGGCTCACGGCGAGCCGCCTCCTCGGCGGCTCGCTCGACGACGCACTGGGCGCCTGCGCGAACACGGCGACGTGCCGCGGCGCCGGGGTGAGCGTCGGCCTCGCCGTCGCCCGACAGCTGCTCGACGCTCGCAGCGGCCAGCAGCCGTAGGCCGTCACCCGGCCGAGGGGTCAGACGGCATCCCCATCGCCGTGGCCGAAGACTTTCCGCCAGGAGTCGGCCATCAGTACGGCGAAGCCGGCATACGGCTCAGGATCGTCCCCGTCGCCGGGCCACCATTCGTACGCCGTCCACTCGCCGTCTTCCGCTTCGTCGCCCGCGTGCAGAGCCAACGGCCGCCGCTGTCACCGTCGTCGGAGATCAGGGCCCACCGCTCGAGCACCTTGATGTGCTCGGCGAAGTACTCCTGACCAGGTTCCGACCAGGCGTCGAGCAGGTCGATGGAGTAGGCCGTACGGTCCACACGGGCCCTTGCCGTGCCGGCCGCGGGCGGGAACTTCGAACGGGCAACCATCTGCCGTCGCACGCTTCGTGCCGACGACGTGCGCATCGACATCGCGTACGTGGGCATCTGCCGCCTCGCTGTCGCGATGGGCGCCAAGGTGACGGTGCTCAGCCAGAGTCTGACGAAGCGTGAGGAGGGGCTGCGACTGGGCGCGAAGAGCTTCTCATCGACGTCACACTGCCAGGCGGCGGCCGGTGTCCCGCTTCACCGCCACGCGCACACCGAAGGGCGGGAGGCCGCGGTTGCCACCGGGGCCTCCCGCCCTTCCCGGTTCACACCGCGGGTGCCGTCACGGCGTTTTGCTCGGGGAAGCCGAGCCACTCGGGGTCGCCGTCTCGGCCACCACCGGGGACTGCTCGCCGCACCGGGGTGCGGTACTGACCGCGCGTCCCTGCTCGGCGGCCTCCGGAGACAGGTCGGGGCCGGACGGCAGCATGGACAGCAGCAGTGACGACAGCCCGACCGCGGCGGATTCCCCGTAGCCGAGTGCCTCGGCCGCTTCCAGGCTCGACAGCCGGTGCTTCACTCCGGTGTCGGTGACGAGATACAGCGTCGTTCCCAGGTTCGTTCCCGCCGCGCCGACCGCACGTACCAGCACTCCCCTGCTGGGTGACACCGTGATCCGGCCCACGGGAAGGCACCCCTCGATCAGCCCGTCGCGTGACGGCTGGGCGAGCGGACCGAGGTCGGGCGTGGCGGCGAGACCGATGCTCGTACTGGTTCCCGCCGCGGACGACGCGGCCGGACTCGCCTGGACACAGATCTGTCGCTCCGCCGGAATCGGCACCACATCCGGCGGAGCCGCCGGAAGGCTGCCGAGACCCGCCGTGGGGTCTGCCGGCGCCAGGCGTCCCTTGAGCACATCGGATCCGAGCTCCACGGCCGCGGGCGACTGACCGCCGTAGGCCCGCTCCCGGACGAGCGGGTCGCCCAGGGCCAGCGCCGCCTGCGTGGCGGTCAGATGAGCGAGACCATCGTCGCGCAACTGGTAGATCCCGCTGGCGCCACCGGGGACGGTGACCCGGAAGAGCTGCCCGATCCGGGTCGGCCGCCCACCGACCTCGGGGCCGGGGGAGCCGAGTGAGGCGATGGTCCTCGGAGCCAGGTCCGGCCCGGCCGGAAGAGCGCTGAGCAACGCGCCGGACACTTTGGCGGGCTTGAGCGGTCCGTACCCCAGGGCCTCCTGGGCCCCCCTCTCCGCGTCGAGGCGCAGCCGGCTGCCCTTCCACAGCAGATACCTCTGCCCGTCCGGTCCGCTGACGAAGAGCCCCTGACGGCTGTTCAGGGGCGAGGTCAGGGGCGGGTGGGCGACGGCCAGAGTGGTGACGGGCCCGGTGCCGGAACCCGCGGAGGAGGAGGGTGCCGTGGAGCACAGCTGCCAGGGGTCCCGGCTCAGCTGTCCGCCGGAAGGCAGTCGCTCCGGCGCGCCCGGGATACCGACGGCCGAACCGTGGGGTGTGCCCGCGAGCGAGGACGCCTTGACCGTCTCGATCTTGAGATCCCCGCCCAGCAGGAGCTTCGCCGAAGTGTAATTGCGCAGCGGGCGAAGTCTGCCGTCCAGGTACAGATAGCGGGAGCCGGTCTCCTTCTCGACCACGACGGTGCCGTCCTCGCGCCAGGCCCCCTCGGACGGGCGGGGAATCAGGAGCCCGAGGACGAAGGCGCCGGCCGCGATGACGGCCGCGATGATCATTCCCCAGACGATGCCGCGGTTGGTACGGCCCTGGGGGCTCTCGGGAGCGTCGGGATCCGCGCGCAGCATCCCGGAGGTGAGACGGCCCATCATGAACATGTGGGCGTGCACCTGGTCGCGTTTGTTGTTCACTGCTCGGTCTCCGGCGTCCTCAGCCGCTCAATCCGCGGAGGTATGAGTAGAGGCCCAACACCCACAGGGCCAGGGGGAACAGTGCGATCGCCATCAGCATGTGCAGAATCTCGGCGGCTCGCCCCCAGTAGGGGACCAGGCGACGGCCGGGCACCGTCCAGGCCGTGATGGAGAGCGTCGCCGTGACGCCGAGCAGCCCGGCGGCGAACAGCATGTGTCCCAGGGGTGAGGAGCCGGCCGTCATGGTCAGCCCCAGGGCTCCCACTCCCACAGCCGCGGCGCCGGTCAGGGCGAGCCGCTGCAGGGTGTTTCCCAGTCCCCTGCTGTGGAGCAGGAGCAGCGCCGCCAGATCGGCGATGACGAGTCCTTCGGCCAGTCCGGGTTCGGTGGCGAGACCCACGATGGAGGCCGTGCAGACGACGGCGGCAGCCCCGTAGAGGCCCGTCATCCATCCGTCGGCCACCACGGCCCGGTTCGCGATTGCGGTGGGCGAGTGAGGCTCGATGCCTTCCTGCAGTTGGTCGGCGTTGGACGGCAGCGGGGGCAGCTGGAATCCGGCCAGCCGGAAGGACAGACTGGGAACGAACGCGCCGATGATCACCGCGGTCAGCGCGAGAACGCCGCCCACTTCGGACAGGGGCAGCCCGCTGGCGGAGACCAGCACTCCCGCGCCCGCGGTGCAGAACGCGATCAGGCCGAGCCCGGCGAACAGCGCGGCGAAGGAACCCACGACGGCCACGGCCAGCATCGCCGCACCGGCCGCGGTCGCGCCCGCGGCGAGCAGCCGCGAGCCCAGTACCTCATGGCCCTGAACCGTGTCGGACAGGACGCCCCCGGGCAGCAGCCAGCCCGCCAGCCCGAGACACAGGACCGCCGGTACGCCGAGTGCGGCACCGGCCGCGGCGTCACCCACCGCACGACTCGCCGAACCGGCTCCCGCGAGCAGCAACATGGCCATCGCCGTGAGGGCCAGGGCGTTCGTCAGGTGGGAGGCCCCGGAGCGCGACGCCGCGAACGCGGCGGCCAGCGCCGCGCCCACGGCGAATCCCAGGAACAGCCGCCTCGATGTGGCCGGCGACCAGCCGAACGGCCTGTCCCGCATGGCTGAGGCGATGCCGTCCACCAGGTCGTCGATCCGGATCTCGGGGAGCGCCTCGTTGCGTGGCCGGAGCAGTACCGTGTCGCCGTCTTTCAGCCCCAGCGAGTCGAGGCTGCTCTCCTCGTCGAGCCGTTCACCGCTCAGCCGCTGCAGGACCCAGCCGCCGTGGTCCAGACCGCTCTCGGCGAGGCCGTCGCCCCCGTACTCCACCAGGGTGGGCAGCAGATCGACCACCGGGATGTCCGCGGGCACCGCCAGGTCGATCGCCTTCTGCGGCGCGCGTACGGTGAGTCGGCACAGGTCGGCGGCCACCACACCATCAGTCATGGCTACTCACCGGTCTCCGTCGGCACCTGCTCCGGTCCGGCCACGCCGTCCTCGATCGGCATTCCGAGGCCGTCGAAGGGCAGGCCGAGCCGCTGGGCGAGGTAGCGGTCGAACTCCAGGGATCCCTGGATCCAACTGACCGTGCAGGCCACGAAGTGCTGCGGGTCGACGCCGGTGCCGATCAGGGTCTGGACCTCACCCACCAACCGGATCTGACCGTCGTCGGGCGTGTAGGTGCACACCTTGGGCCACAGGGTGCGCTGGTTCCACTCGTCCACCCATTCGAGCAGCTGGGGCCGGTCCTCGGGCGGGAAGGGCCGGTCGTAGAACGTACGGACCGAGAAGACCTGCTGCTCCTCGCTGCCCCGGAACATGAGGTAGATCCGGAAGTCCGCCCAGGGTGCGAGGAGATCTCCCTCGTCGTCGATGGTGTGCTTCAGCTGGAGCTGGTCCAGCAGCTGCTGGAGGACCGTCTGGTCGGGGATGAGGGAGGTGGTCTGTCCAGGCAGGGTGGGGGTCGCGGCCGGGGCGGCGTCCTCGGCGGCGGCGCCCTCTCGCGCGCCGGCTCCGCTCATGTCGGGCTCGGGCTCCGTGTGCTCGGCGCCTTCGGATATCTCGGTCGTTTCCGCGGTCATGGGCTAAGGCTCCCTCACTCGGGGGTGGCACCGCTGTGTGCCGTAGTGCGACCGTGACCGCTCGGGCAGCGGTCTGAGGACAACTCAACTATGGGTCATGGCACATGGTGTGACCGCACCAGGATACGGCCACGGGTGCCGCCGACGCCGCTCTCTGGTCGACATCAGCGGTGCCTTCCCCTGTCTGTGGCGAGCATATGCTCGTAGCCCGGTCCGGAGCGGTCAGCGCGGTTGACCGCATGGCCATAGTTTTCCAACTATGGGTGCCGGTATGGGTTGGTGTGCTTTCGTCGGGCGTTTGAGGGCGCCCTGAATCCCCCGGTGCGGGCCGGCCGCACGCCGGCGGGCGCCGGCACGGGCCAAGCCCCACCCAGTGCGATCCGCCGGCCTCCCGCCCCGGGATGCACGCGACATGGCGACTCCGCCCTGTCCGCTCAACTCACTTCCGTCCTGCGTACCCAGTGGAGACCCTGCGTCAGGCGTCGGCGGACCAACCAGGTCAGCGTTCGACGAAAGTGACCTCCAGCCTCGTCGGCCACGAGCCGTTCCAGTGCCGGCGGAGGGCCACCGTGCTGTCCCCTTCGGCGATCCGCAGCCCTGCGCAGCGGCCGAGCAGGGAGCCGAGCGCCACCTCGATCTGCATGCGGGCGAGACCGGCGCCGAGACAGTTGTGCAGCCCCTGGCCGAAGGCCAGATGAGGATTGGGGGCGCGGTGGGGACGGAGTTCGGCGGGGGCGTCGAAGACGGCGGGGTCGCGATTGGCCTCGGCCAGGTCCAGGAGGACGAGATCGCCGCTGCAGATGCGCTGTCCCGCGACGGTCACGTCCTGGGTCGCGAACCTCACCACGGTGTCCTCACCCGCCGAGGTGTGCCGCAGGAGTTCGTCGATGACGGCGGCATCCGGCAGCTGTCCCGCCTCGCACCGTTTCGTCACATGCGCGAGCAGTGCCCCGTCGGAGAGGAGCGTCCGCAGAGAGCCGGCGAGCACGGCAGGCACGGTCCGGCAACCGGCGGTGACGAGCAGCAGGGCGGCCGCCTGGATCTCCTCATCGAGAGGCCGGGCGGCGCCGTCGCCTGTCATCGACAGGCGACGCAGCAGATCGACGCCGCTGTCCCCGTGTCCGTCCCGGTCCCGCCGTTTCGAGAGCACCAGTTCGCCGAAGTAGGACCTCAGCCGGTCCATCCCGGCCTGAATCCCCTGGAGCGACACGGGCTCGGTCACCTCGCCAGCGAGCCGGCCGCGGTCCCGGGCGGGAACACCCAACATTTCCATGGTGGTGGCGACGGCGAGCGGCATGACGTACTCACCCACGAGTTCCGCTGCTCCGCGCTGGGCGAACGCGTCGACGAGCTGGTCCGCCGTCTCCTGACAGTGTCGCCGCAGCCGGAGGAGAACGGCGGGGGTGAGGGCCGTGCCGAGCTGCCTGCGCCGTCGGGCGTGCGTCGCGCCGTCGCACTCGGCGATGGATCCGGGCCAGCCCAGCCGACCGCCGACGAACAGGTCCGGGCAGTGCTCCCGCAGCTCCGGCCGGGCGGCGGAACGCGCGGGCGTCAGGCGCGGGTCGGTGAGCAGCGTGCGCGTCTCCCGGTGGCCGGTGACGTACCAGCCCGAGAACCCCGGATGCGCGAAGGGGCGTACCGGGCTCGTGGGATCGCCCTCCGGCCTCGGACCGGGGCAGGCGCTCTCACCGTGAAGCCGTCCCATGTCATGCAACCTCGTCCACCCCTGTGCCTCGATCCTGATCCGTGCGGGCACAGCCGTGCGCGCCGCCGCACGCGTCGTCGTACAGCCCCGCGAGCCGCGCGTACGCCTCCTCCACGATCTCCTCCGCCGCCGCGAGCATCTCCCGCTTGGCGCGGCGTGCGGCGGCATGCGTGTAGGGCGACGGCCACGGAGACAGCGACAGCGGCGGCGACGCGGGACGTCTGCGCCGCCACCAGCTCTCGCACACCGCGTAGATGCCGCTCGCGCAGACCATCAGCGGGATGCACAGGGCCAGCAGGACGTCGCCCACGCCGGGCCTCCTCGGTTGGTCGGATGTCGCGACCCGCGACACGACGGGTGCACGCGCGACGCGTGCACTGTGGACATCGGCTGGGGCTCGTCTCCTCGACATCGCGGGGGGAAAGTACGATGCCGGGGCTCTGACACCCTGGTCTACGGCGTGCGTCCGTCCAGGGTTCAGCCATCGGGCTTCGCGTTTCTGAGCCTCGGCGGCCGGCTCGCGGCCCGGAGCTCGTCGGACGAGACCACCGGACCCGCCTGGACGATCTGCTCGGCGACGCTCACGGGGCTGTGCGGGCGCTTCCGCAGCGCCGATGCGACGGATGCGTGGATCTGCTGGCGCCTTACCGGGGAGAGGGTGGAGAGCACCGCTTCCCGCATGATGCTGTGGAACCGGTAGCAGCCCGCGCCGGCCCGCCCCGCCCGCTCGGCCTCCTCCCGGTCGCCCGCCGGTCCGGCGCCTGACGGGCTCCATACGATCAGTCCGGTGCGGACGGCCCGCTCGGCCGGCTCGATCAGCTCGTCCCGCGCCACGCCCATCAGCACGGCGAGCAGGTCCATGTCCAGTACGTCGCCGCAAGCCGCCGCCTGGGTGACCAACGCGCGTGCCTGCCCGGACAGGACGTCGAGACGGGTGAGCACGGCTCTCCTCACCGCAGGCGGTGTGGGGGGGCTCTCGCTCCTGCGCTCGTCACGGGGGAGCCGCAGCAGCTCGGTGAGGACGAAGGGGTTGCCGTCACTGCGTCGCCGGAGCCGCCCTGCCTCGTCAGACAGCTCCGCAGGCGCGCCGTCGTCCACGTACGGGAGCAGGGCCCGCACGTCCTCGACCGTGAGGGGGGACAGTCGGACGGTCGTGATCCGCCCCTCGGGGACACCGGCCGGCAGCGACGCGGTCCCCGTTCCGTCCCGTTCCCCGGCGGAGCAGAGAATCATCGTCCTCTCGCCGCTCAGCAGGGCCGAGAGGCGCCGGAGCAGCCGTCGGCATGCACGGCAGACGGTGTCCACGTCGTCCATGAGCAGGAGCGCGGGGCCCTCGGCCAGCGCCCGCGTCACGGCCTTGAGCGCGGCCTCCTCCGTCCATCGGGTCGCCCGCGAGACGGGCTCACCGGGCCCGGTGAGCTGCTCGGCCAGCCGGGTGGCGGGACCGAGGGCCGTGGTGCTGCGGCAGTCGTCCCCGCCGCAGCAGCAGGTGAGGCGTGCGATCCTGGCTCCCTCTCGTCTCGCGCGCTGGGCGACCTCTTCCAGCAGTCGGGTCCTGCCCGTCCCCCGTCCGCCGCGGACCACGCCCCAGCGGACTCCGCCGGCCCCTGCCTGCGCCACCGCCTCGGTCAGCACCTCCACTTCACGGTTCCGCCCGGTCAGGGGCAACGGGACGAGGAGTCGGCCGGCAGGGAGACCCGGTCGCGGAGCCGGTGGTGAATCCGCCCGCCCGGCGGCGGGAAGGATCAAGGACGTGTCCTCGTTCAGGATCGCCAGATGCAGGTCGCGCAGCGCGAGGCCGGGATCGACGCCGAGTTCCTCGGCCAGGGCGACACGGAAACGCTCGTACCGCTGCAGGGCTTCCGCGGAACGCCCGGTCGCGTAGAGAGCCTTCATCAGCAGCGCCCAGGACACCTCCCGCCAGGGAGCGGTGTTCGTGAGCTTCTCCGCCAGCGGCACGGCCGCGTCCGCCTGGCCGAGTTCGAGCAGCGTCGCCACGTGCAGCTCCTCCGCCGTGTTGCGGAGCGAGTGGAGGCGGTCGACCTCGGCGACGGCGAAGTCGTGATCGGTCGCGTCGTGCAGTGCGGGCCCGCGCCACAGCCGCAGGGCCTCCTCGAGAGTCATGAGGGCCGCCCGGACCCGCGCCTCACGCCGGTGCTGACGCGCCTTCTCCAACAGGCCCTCGAAGACCGCGCTGTCCAGGGCCTCCCGGGGAGCGCGCAACACGTATCCGCCCGACTCGTTGACGAGCAGCGTCGATCGGGCTCCGGCCGGGCGTCCGGGTTCCAGCACGGTGCGCAGCCGGCTGATGTGGGCATGAACCGTGGCGACCGCCCCGGCGGGTCTGGTGTCGTCGGACCACAGATCCCGGCAGAGCCGCTCAGCCGATACGGGTCTTCCTCTGTCGACGAGCAGACGGGCCAGGAGGACACGCCGTTTGGGCGGCCCGAGATCCACCCGTCCGTCCTCATACCAAGCCTCGACGGGGCCCAGCACTCCGAAGCGTAGTGAGGCGCTCTGCACACTAGGGGAACGCTCGGGGGAGCCATCGGGTTCAGGACAGGGCCTGAGCGTACGAGGCGCGCAGGACCTTCGTGGCCACCTCGAGCTCCGTCTCGTCGCGCGGCGCGTAGCACGTGACGATGTTGTCGGGGAAATCCGCGTTCAGTGTGGCCGGATGGAGCTCCACCCAGCCGAGCCAGATCAGCAGGCCAAGATCGTCCGCGGGGACGGTGAGGTACATGACCCCGGAACGGTGGATGTATCCGAACTCCTCGGCCGAGGGCAGAAAGGCGTTCGTCCATCCGGTTCGCTTGAGCACGCGCAGTCCCAGCGAGGACGTCTCGCACAGCCTGCCGGCTCCGGTGACGACTCCCGGCAGCGCCTTCGCCCGGGCCATGAGTTCGGCAGAGATGTGCGGCGGGGAGTGGGCGTCGAGCTGAACGTGCGGAATGCTCAGACCGGTCGTCACAGGACGTGGGCCACTTCTGGCGAAGAGATCGCTCAGGAACACACTCATGATTCTCCGGGAACGGCGCTGGGGGGAGCGATGGAATCTGGTCCCCGGAGATTCTGGAGGATGTTCCTGAGGTGCAGAAGACGGCACTTCGGCGTTCGCTGCGCACACCGATGTTCCCGACGGGAACCGGCCACCTCGAGCCGGCGGCCCGGCCTCACGCTCAGTCGCGCGCCGTCGCGTCCGCGCATGCCGAACCGGAACTTCGGCAGGTGCTGAACCCGGTGGAACGGGGACTCGTAGTCCGGTGCGCAGCACAGAGGTCCCGCATTCGGGCCGGTCCTCAAACCGAGAAGACAGGAGGCGACAATGCAGGTCGCGATCGAGAAGGCCGGCGGACTGCTCGACCTCTTCGCGAACGGAAAGGGACAGTACTGCCTGTGGCCCTACGCCGTCCCCCCTCCCGACGGCTGGTTTCCGGCTCTGCGGACGACGGAACGCGGGCGGTTCATCAACGCCCTGCAGGCGGAGCTGCCCGGCCTCATGGCCGTGACGCTCGACAAGCAGCCCATGGTGGCTGCGGCGCGGAGGTGAAGGGCCTGGTGCTCTGACTCACCCCGGCCGAGCCCGCTCCCGGCGCTTGACCGCCCCCTCCGGACCTGATGGAAGAAAGTGAACACCATGGCTCGCGTCACGATCATCCCGGACGTCGAAAAGATCGAGTTGCCGGATGCCGGTCAAGCCACTCCGCGCGTCCACGACTATTTGCGTCAGCGCATCCTCGACGGCTCTCTGGAGCCTGGTCTCAAGCTCTCCCGGCCCGCCCTCGCGCGCCGGCTCGGTGTGACACCGACGCCGCTGTGGCAGGCGCTCCGCATGCTCCACGAGGAGGGGCTCGTGGACGTCGAGCCCGATCAGGGCACCCGGGTCACCGCACTCGACCCGCGGGAACTGGACGGTCTCTATGCCAGCCGGATCCTCCTGGCGACCCTCGCGGTGTCCGTGGCCGCGCCGTCCTTCGGGCCCGCGTTCCGCGAGGACGCCTCGCGCCTGCTCAGCCGCCTCCGGGAGGCGGAAGACCGCGGTGACGCGGCGGGCTGGTTCGACGCGCACACCCGGTACCACGCTCTGCTCACGGCGGGCAGCGGCGACGCCATGCGGCGTGAACTGCACTTGCTCTCCGACCGGATCACGCGCTATGTCCGCCCGCACCACTTCGGCGACGCCGTCTGGCGAAGCGCCAGAGACGTCGAACACCAGCAGATCCTCGACGCACTCGCCGACGGAAGGCGGCGCGACGCCCTCGTCGGTCTGGCACACCACCTGGCGAACATCGCCGGGCGCGCCGTCAGCGGCCACGCGCCCGGCCACGAACTCGTGGCCGTCCCGCGTGCGGTCGGTCTGGTGGAGGGACTGCCCCGGTCCTGAGACGCCGCTCCCGGAACACACCGCTCCCAGCCCTTCGAAACGCACGAGGTGGCAGAGGTTTCCCCAGTCCATGCAACCGGTGGAGATGCTGAGATGACCTACGTCGGCCCCAGGCCTGTCGACAGCGCACCGCACAGAGCGCGCATCGACTTTCCGTACAGTGAGGTACCGCCCCGCTGCAGCACGGATCCCGATCTGTTCAACCCTGATCGCGAGTCGGGCCCCAGGGCCGAGACCGAGGCGGTCGTCCGCCGGGCGAAGCAGGAATGCGCCGGCTGCCCCATCGTCAGGGGCTGTCTGAAGTGGGCGCTGGCCAACCCGGACCTGACGCAGACGGGCGTGTACGCGGCCACCACGGCGCGGGAGCGCAAGGCCCTGCGGGAACGTCTGGTGGAGCGTCTTGGGCCGGACTGGGTCGGTGTCGTGGCGGCCGAGGACCGAAGGGTACGGCGACCGCGAGCCCGCTCGGGCCAGGCCCGTCATCGGGGCGTCCGTCTCACGCTGCCGGAGCACCCCTCCGCGACGGCTCCGGCGGCCTGAACCGGGCCGCCCGGAGCGGAAGGACGCTTCCCTCCGTGCTTCCACCGCGCTATGAGCTCGTCGTCATGGGAAACCATCGCTTCTCCGGAAACGTAGGTGAACGGTGAACACAAGTAGAGGTGTATTGCTCGGCGTGCCCGGGCCCCCGTGCAGTGCGCCCCGACGGCGGGCCGCGGCCGAACGCGTCGGCTCTCCTCCTATGCCGGTCCCGCATGGACCGGCATGTCACCTGAAACGAACACGGAGCACCCATGTCCGAGCAGAGCGGCAGGCCCAGCTGGGCCTCCCCTCGGCAGAGCGAAGCCACCACGGCAGCCCTGCCTCTTCCTGATGAGACCGAGACACCGCCGTCGCAGCCGCCGCAGCCGGAGCCGCAGGCACAGCCGCGCACAGCTGCCGAAGAAGGCCGGACAGGCCCGGCCGCCACCACCCCAGGCCCGAGCACGACGACGGCGGCCGCACAGCCGGAGGCCGAGCGGGCAGCCCGCACGGGACGCGGAGCCACGACGCCTGACCGGCAGTCACGGGGCCAGGCCGAGTCACGCACCCAGACCGCGTCAGCCGGCAACGGAGAGCCGCCTGAGCCCAACGGCGTGCTCACCCGGCCGAAGAAGCCGATTCTCGCAGGCGCGGCGATCACAGGCGCGGTACTGCTCGTCCTCCCCCTTCTCATGCTGGGTTCCAGCGACAAGAGCGACAACTCCGCCCCCGCAGGAGTGGTCGTGGACGAGACGGACGGCACGGGGGAGGCCGACACGGTGATGGGCGGCTCCGGCGACGCATCGTCGGGCGGTGGAGCCTTCATGGCGGCCTCCCCCACTCCCACCCCGACCCCGACGCCCACCTCGAGCGCCAAGCCCTCGGCGGCCACCACGACGCAGGCGGCCAAGAGGCGGCTCGCACCGATCGCCCCCCAGCCGGAGACCTCCCACGCGCCGAACACCAAGAGGGCCCTACTGGATCTCACCAACATCCTGATCAAGAACGCCAGCACCGGACTGTGCGCGGACGTTCCCGGAACGGGGAAAGGGAAGAGCGGTGCCTCGGTCCAGCAAGCGCGTTGCACCGAGGGCACAGGTGACAACCAGATGTGGAGCCTGATCAAGGGCAACTCCAAGACCACCGGCCCCGGCGGGACCACTCTCTACGTCGTCAAGAACCTCAAGGACGGCCTGTGTCTCGACGTGCCCGGCTACGGCGCCGTCGGAGCGACCCAGGTCGTCAGCGAGTACTCCTGCAACCTGACGACCGCCGACAACCAGTTGTGGTGGCTCGACAAGCGAGCGAACAACACGTACTGGATCCGCAACTACACGAGCAACGACCTCTGTCTGGACGTGAGCGGCCACTCCTCGAGGGCGGCCGCCCCGCTGACGCTCTGGCACTGCAGCGACAACGACGACCAGAACTGGCGATTCGCCAGTTGACGAACGGCACGGCGGTCCCGCCGCCCCTGTTTTCGCCTGGGCAGGGGCGGCGTCGTGAAGAGCGCGGCGTCAGATGTCCTGAACCCTCGTCCGGTCGATGGCGTCGAGGACGTGCCGAGGGTGCGCCCAGCGAGTACTCCGGGATCCCCCACCATGGAGACTGGCCTGCCCCACCGAGTTGAGCCTCACCGTCGCCGGTATCAGGCGCTGTCCGAGATCCCCATCAGGAACACCGAGTTCGAGCGGTCCGGCGTCCAGGCCGGCCGTTCCCAGCACCGGCACGGAAAGCGGAAACATCCTGATCGCCTCGGCCGCGCAGCCCGCGGGCGGCCGGCCGCCCCGCTCGGCGTGATCGACGAACAGCACGCGCAAGGGGTCGATCACGGGACGGAGGACCTGCCAGCACAGGCCGAACACATGGACCCTTCCGTCCTTGAGGGCCGGCTCGATCCACTCGGCGTGCCGCCGGCGCACCGGGACGGAGAGGATCACGTTCCCGACGGACAGCAGCCTGTCCAGAACACGCCTGCCCTGAGCGGTCAGATCCAGCATCGGACGCAGCTCGGCCCTGATCTCGGCATGGTGAAGCCAGAGGACTGTCGGGAAGCTCAAGGGCCGCCCCAACGCCTGGTTGACGACATGAGCACGGGTCGCAGCGACGACGCTGGCGAGCGGGGCCGGGCTGGGCAGCACCACGGCCCGGCCTCCCTGGAGGTGGCGCAGAGCCTGCCCGACGTCGACGGTACCGTTGTCCACGCTGGCGAAGTCCGCCGGCCCCCTTGTCACTCGCCACTCCCCTGTGCCAGGCGCCGTTCTGCTCAGCCACCTGACAGGTGCGCCGCCCGACGAGGCGGTGAGCCACAACTACTCCACCCATTCACGTTCATCATGTTCACGTCATCATACCAACACAACTCCGCGACCCGGACACTCTCAAACCAACAAACAGGCATGGCCATGTGGGCGAGTTGGAGAGTGCGCAGCCGTCTCCGTTCCTGTTACGGCTCCTCGCCCTTCTGCCAGCGGACTGGCTGACCGATGGTGGTTTGGTCATGCCATGCTGCTGCCACCCACCTCCAATGTCGGTAGCATCATGGGAACCGAGGCTGATGAGAGGTGAGTGTGTTGCCCGAGTCATCACTTGTCCTGGACGCCTACGCGAGCCGTCTCCAGGCAGATGTGGAGGCCAATCTGGTCCAGCAGGAGCAAGTGCGGATCGAGCTTCGCAAGCTGAAACAGGAGCACGCCGCCCTGGCCAAGATGATGATGTCTCTGGAGGCTGTGGCGGAGACCGCCGTACGGGTGCCCGAACAGCCCACCGCGGCCAGGCAGGGCGAGGCCCTGCGGCCGGCGCCCTCGTCGCAGCCGGGCACTCCTCGCACACCCCATGCGCCTCGGGGAGAAGAGTCGTCGCTGATCGAGATCGTCTGTCGGCTGCTCAGGGAACAGAACGAGCCTCGCTCCGTGGCCGAGATCAGGAACGACGTGATCGCCGTACGGCCGACCACCGAACAGACGGTGCGCAACACCCTCGATCGGCTGGTTGCCACCAGCAAGGCGGAGCGAACCAGGCAGGGACGGTCGGTCTTCTACAGCGCGGTACGCCCCGGCACGCGGGCCGGGAGCAGCGAGGAGCGCGAGCAGGCGCCCACGGCGCAGGAACCTTAGGCGTCGGCGGCAGTTCATCAATCGTTCTCGGCCAAGCTCTGAACCTCCTCGGCCTGCGGCACGTATTCCTGGTGCTGGTCCACCCCCCCCCCGAGGCGTCGTGGAGACGTGCCCCGTTCCTGCTGAAGTCCCTTGCAGGAACGGGGCCGTTCTGTCAAGGCGCTTGTGAGCCGAACCCTGCCCGCTTTCCGGCCGTAGCCATGCATGTACGCATTTCGCACCGGTAGACAAGACGTCGACAGGGGTAGAACGTGAACGCCGAACGCGACAGCGGAAAAGACGGAGATGGCCTCCTCATCGGCGACCAGCCGGTAGCGGCGCAGTCGGACACTCTCCGGCTGCTCGGCCTGCTGGAGCATCTGCATCCGGAGACGAGCCACTCGCTGGGTTTCCCGCGGAACCAGGAGCTGGGGGCCGAGCATCTGACACCGATCGTGGCCGCGTTCCTCCGCTGCACCCTCGGCATGGACCCGGGCGACGACCTGCTGGAGCACATCGCCCCCTACGAGCGGGCCGTACGGCAGTTCTTCACCGCACTGGCTCAGGCCCCATGGACCGTCGCCACCCGCGTCACCTCATGTGACAGCGAAGGAATCCTGCTGGGACTGGCGACAGCGCGCAGGCATCTGCCCGGTGCCCCGGTCTACGCGAGTGACCGCGCGCATCACGGCGTCGCCGCGGCAGCAGCGGCGTTGGGCGCCGAACTGGTGACCGTTCCCTCGCGATCCGACGGCGTGATGGACCCCGACGCGCTGCGCCGCAGCGTCCAGAAGCGGACCGCCGAACGCGGCGCGATCGTCCTGGCAACCTGCGGCACCGCCACGACCGGCGCCGTCGACGACGTGGCCGCGCTACGCGAGGCCGCTTCCGCGGCGGGCGCCGTCCACGTGCACACCGACGCCTCCTACGGCGGACTGGTGGCCGCATGCGCACCCTCAGCCCCCAACTGGTCGTTCCCTCACGGCGCGGATTCGGTCTCCTTCTCCGCGCACAGGGTCCTCGGCCTGCCGATGCCGTGGGGAATCTTCCTGTCCCGCCGGGCGATCGAGGTACCCGACGTCACGGTGTGCGACCAGGCGCACGGTGTCTGTCTCGACCCCTCCGGCACCGGCCTGAGCACTCTCCTCGTCTGGGCCGCCCTGCGGCGCCTGGGCCGCACGGGAATCCGCGCGCACATCCTGCGCCGCCTGGAGACCGCCGAGTACGCGGTGCGCCAGCTGGTGAGTACCGGCGTCGGCCCCAGCCGCCCTCCGCATTCGCTGACGGTGACCCTGAGACGGCCGAGCCAGCGACTGGTCGACAAGTGGCATCTCTCATGCGAGGGCGACACCGCCAGAATCGTCTGCCTGGGCCATGTCACCGCCACGGCGATCGACGAGTTGGCGGAGGACCTGGAGGCTGAGCAGCACGCCCTGCAGGCCCTCGCCGTTGGACCCGCCGCCTAAGACCTGATCCGCGGTTCACCAGAGTGGTGCGGCGCCCCCGCGACGCCACCGCCCTGCTGTACGCGGCCGCCACCTGCTGCCAGCCGGCCGACCGCTTCATGGGCGGCGCCTCGCCCACGACGAACTCCCCGTGCAGGAGCGCGATGAACCGGTCCAGAGCCACCCTGCGTAGGAGGGTGCGGCAGTCCAAGTCGCTTTATGGCAAGCCCTATTGGGATGACGAAAGGAACGGTACACACCCATGAGCAAGAAGATCACCCGGAAGCTTTCCGAATGGCGCTGGCGGGGGCGCTCGTCATCGGCGCGACCGCGGCGACCGCCACCCCCGCCTCCGCCACCGAGGGCTGGGAGCGGTGTCCGGAAGGCCTGCTCTGCCTGTTCGGCGACTCGAACTACGAAGGCCTCGTGATCTGCTTCCCCGGCAATCCGATCGGCCATGCTCACCGGAACGACAAGGCGACGTCGTACTGGAACCGGACGAACGAGACCTACTCGCTCTACGAGCACAGCAACGGCGAGGGCATGTGCAGGAACATCGAGCCGGGACACTCGTCGCCCAATGTCGGTTCCGACTGGAACGACAAGGTCAGCTCGGTCGCGCCCGTCGCGTGCCGGTGACATTCACGAAATGGGCTGGACATAGCGATCACTGTGCGGCGCCTGGGGCCGCCGGCCCCCCTTCGGCTGCGTGAGGGCGGCCCAGGCACTGACCGAGCCCTACCAGGAGAGACCGGGGGCAGAGGAAGGACTCAGGACCCACGGACGCCCCCGGGCGTGGATGCGGCGGCACAGGACGGGTCCGGTAGTGTTCATGCTCCTGGGTGGGGCGACCTTCCTCGGGGCCCGCGTACTCATCGTCCTGACGGCATGACGCCTGACGACATGTCGAGAGCCTTCTGACGGCCTGTGGGCCCGGCCCGGTGCCGCAGGCCGCGTCCCGCCCTCATTTCCCGCCCCCTGACCCGGAGTTGTCGACACATGCGCCCTCGGTTCCGCCGCCCTCGCTCCGCCCGGTCCGCCGCGAGTCGCGTGGCCGCGGCGACCGCGCTCGTCGGCCTGCTCCTCGCGACGGCCTGCTCAGGCGGCGAGGACACCGAGGATCAACCGGCCGGAGCGCCGACCGGCGGTCCAACCACGGCGACGCCACGACCGACCGGAACGCCGACCGGCGGTCCAACCACGGCGACGCCACGACCGACCGGAACGCCGACCGGCGGTCCAACCACGGCGACGCCACGACCGGCCGTGACCCCGCCGCCCGCGCACGCCCTCTTCGACTACCAGCTCCACACGCCGTACGCACCGCCCCCCGGGGTGACGGTCGTCGTCCGTGACCACACCTCTCCGCCCGCGCCCGGGATCTACAACATCTGCTACGTCAACGCCTTCCAGGCCCAGCCGGGAGCCGAACAGGAGTGGGACCCGGACCTGCTGCTGCGCGACGCATCGGGCGCGGTGGTCATGGACAAGGAATGGGACGAGGCGATGCTGGACATCCGTACCGGCCCCAAGCGTGAGCGGATCGCCCGGAGGGTGCACACCTGGATCGACGAGTGCGCGGCCAAGGGCTACCAGGCCGTCGAGCCCGACAACTACGACACCTACACCCGCGCCCCCGCCGGTCTGCTGACCGCGGACCACGCGAAGGCGTTCCTGTCCATGCTCGCCCGCCACGCCCACGCGAAGGGCCTGGCCATCGGCCAGAAGAACACGGCGGAACTGGCTCCCGCCCGCGAGGAGGCCGGCGTCGACTTCGCCGTGGTGGAGGAGTGCGGGCAGTACGACGAGTGCGAGGACTACGTGGCCGCGTTCGGCGACCACGTCATCGTGATCGAGTACACCGCCGAGGGCATGGACCGGGCGTGCGAGGGCTGGGGCGACCGGCTGAGCGTCGTGCGGCGCGACCTTGACCTGCTACCGGCCGGTGACCCCGACCACCACCTCGAGCACTGTGCGCAGTGACTCCGGTGCCGGGGATCTTCCTCATCCCTCCCCCGTCCGGTGCTCAGATCGTTAGCCGCGCGTGACAATTCCCGCGTAGCGTCGGGCACATGACCGAGCGGGCAAGGATCGACACGTACGGCGACGGAACCGGAACGGCCGACGACACGCTTCTCGGCGTCCATCGGCTCCGCGGCCTGACAGCAGCCGAGGTCGCCGACCGGGTCGCGCGCGGCGAGGTCAACGACGTCCCCGTGCGCAGGTCCCGCTCCGCCGTCGACATCGTCCGCGGCAACGTCTTCACACTCAACAACGCGATCATCGGCGCGCTCTGGGTGATCATGCTCTTCGTCGCGCCGATCCAGGATGGTTTCTTCGGGTTCCTGGTCGTCGCCAACACCGGCATCGGCATCATCCAGGAACTCCGCGCCAAGAAGACCCTCGACGGTCTCGCCGTCATGGGCGGGACCCGCCCCACCGTGCGCCGCGACGGCGTCTCCACCGAGATCTCCACCTCCGAGATCGTCCTCGGCGACCTCATCGAGCTCGGCCCGGGCGACAAGGTCGTCGTCGACGGCGTCGTCGCCGAGGCCGACAGCCTGGAGGTCGACGAATCCCTCCTCACCGGCGAGGCCGACCCCGTCGTGAAGGAGCCCGGCGACCGGATGATGTCCGGATCGTTCGTGGTCGCCGGCGGCGGCACGTTCACCGCCACCAAAGTCGGACGCGAGGCGTACGCGGCGCAGCTCGCCGAGGAGGCCTCCCGCTTCACCCTCGTCCGCTCCGAACTGCGCTCCGGCATCGACACGATCCTCAAGTACCTGACCTGGGTGATGATCCCGACCGCGACCGGGCTCGTCATCAGCCAGCTCGTCGTCAACCACAGCAACCTCAAGGACGCCATCGCCCGTACCGTCGGCGGCATCGTCCCGATGATCCCCGAGGGCCTCGTCCTGCTCACCTCCGTCACCTTCGCGATCGGCGTGATCCGGCTCGGCCGCAGACACGTCCTGGTGCAGGAACTGCCCGCCATCGAGGGCCTCGCCCGGGTCGACGTCGTCTGCCTCGACAAGACCGGCACCCTCACCGAGGGCGGCATGGACGTCACCCAGCTGCGCACCCTGAACGGCGCCGACGAGACGTACGTACGGAAGGTGCTCGGAGCCCTCGGCGCGTCCGACCCTCGGCCCAACGCCTCCCTGCGGGCCGTCATCGACGCCTTCCCCGGCTCCGAGGAGTGGCGCCGCACCGAGTCGCTGCCCTTCTCCTCCGCCCGCAAGTACGGCGGTGCCGCCTTCGGCGAGGGCGACGGCGCGACCTCCGCCTGGCTGCTCGGCGCCCCCGACGTGCTGCTGCCGAACGGAGACCCGGCGCTCAAGGAGATCGAGGCACTGGACGGACGGGGACTGCGCGTTCTGCTCCTCGCGCGTGCGGTACGCCGACTGGACGACCCCGCGGTCGCCACCGGAGCCGATCCCACCGCGCTGGTCGTCCTGGAGCAACGGCTGCGGCCCGACGCCGCCGGCGCGCTCGCGTACTTCGCCGACCAGAGCGTGGCGGCCAAGGTCATATCCGGCGACAACGCCGTCTCCGTCGGCGCCGTCGCCGGGCAGCTCGGCCTGCCGGGCGCCGAGAACACCGTGGACGCGCGGACCCTGCCGGCCGACCGGGAGGACATGGCGAAGGTCCTGGACGTGGGCGCGGTCTTCGGCCGGGTGACCCCGCAGCAGAAGCGGGACATGGTCGCCGCGCTCCGGTCGCACGGGCACACCGTCGCCATGACGGGCGACGGCGTCAACGACGTCCTCGCGCTCAAGGACGCCGACATCGGCGTCGCCATGGGCTCCGGCTCCGACGCGACCCGGGCCGTCGCCCAGATCGTGCTGCTGAACAACAGCTTCGCCACCCTGCCGTCGGTGGTCGCCGAGGGCCGCCGGGTCATCGGCAACCTCACCCGTGTCGCCACGCTGTTCATGACCAAGACCGTCTACTCGGTGCTGCTCGCGATCCTAGTGGCGGTCTCCCAGGTCGAGTTCCCGTTCCTCCCCCGCCACGCGGCGCTGCTGGCCACCATCACCATGGGAACCCCCGCCTTCTTTCTGGCCCTCGCCCCCAACAACGAGCGCGCCACACCCCACTTCGTCGACCGGGTGATGCGCTATTCGATCCCCGCCGGCGTCATCGCGGCGGCCGCCACCTTCACCACCTACCTCCTGGCCCGCCGCCACTACACCGGGCCGGACGCCCTGGAGGCCGAGACCAGTGCCGCCACCCTCACCCTCTTCCTCATCGCCATGTGGGTCCTCGCCATCATCGCCCGCCCCTACACCTGGGGGCGCATCGCCATGGTCACGGCCATGGCCGCCGTCTTCCTCCTGGTCCTCGTCGTCCCCGCGCTCCAGGACTTCTTCGCCCTGAAGCTGGTGGGCGTGACGATGCCCTGGACGGCCGTCGCGATCGCGGCGGCCGGGGCGGTGGCCCTGGAGTTCGCGTGGCGGCGGGTCGGACGGCACTTCCCGGCGTGACCGCGGCGCGAGCGCCCGGCGCCCGGTCGAGGCGTGCCCTCAGGCGCTGCGCTCGTACGGCCCGTCGCCGGCGAAGTCCTCGAAGTCCTCGAAGTCCATGTTGCCGAGACCGAGATTCGTGCTGATCTCCACGGCCGCGTCGGGCAGCAGGCGGAACCGCGTGGCGACCCGCAGGTCCTCGACGACGCGGTCCCAGGCGTGCTCGTCCGTGAAGTCCGTGCGGATCACGAGCGGGTTCATGCCGTCGTACCCCTCGCCCGCCAGCGAGGACCCGGTCGGTCATCCGACACCGATCGCACGGATCCCCCTCTGCGGCTGCCACACTTGAAGCACCCGACCCACCCGGGTCACTGGGCCGACATCTCACGGACGCTCTCGGCTCGGGCGGCGTCGCCGGCGGCCGGGAGCATGCGGGACCACAGGTTCGAGCGGATCTCGCGGGCCAGCGGCGCGTCCGCGCCGAGGATGGCCACCGCGGTGCCGAGCAGCTCGTTGCCGATCACGAACCGTTCCTCGGTCATGGGCATCGCCCGCCACATGCTGTAGGCGCGCAGTGTGGACTGCTCCACGTCCGGGTGCCGGTGGCCATGGATGGTGAGCCGGGTCCGGGCGCAGTGGAGGTAGTGGCGCACCCCGGTCGCGAAGTCCCCCGCGAGGGCGGCCACGTAACCCCTGACCTCGCGTACCTGCACGGAGTAGATGTGGCCCTCGCTGTACGCGTCCGTCGTGTCGCGGTCCAGCTGCCCGGCGAGCATCGCCGCGTCGTCGATCCGGCCGTCGCGGGCGGCGGAGACGACCTCCTCCAGCCGGAACCGGATGGTGTCCGGCGCCAGTTCCGTACCGGACGTGGGCTCTCCCGCGGGTGTCGCCCAGAACTTGGACGTGACGCGCCCCCACGGCCAGTACCGCGGCGCGCGCTCCTCACCCGTCCTGTCACGTGCCAGTTCGCCGCTCACCAGTCCACCACCCGTCGAATCTCGGTGACCCGCGTCGTCGCGCTGGTCGAGTTGCGCCAGTTGCTGTAAGGGACCACGCGTGTCTGGACACCGGTGCGCGGCGCCTCGATGACGAGGCCGTCCCCGATGTACATCCCCACATGCCCGGGTCGCGCGTCGCTGCCGTCGGAGCCCGCGTTGAACACGAGGTCGCCCGGCTTGGGCTTGTCGATGTCGACCCGGCGGCCGATGTTCACCTGGTCGTAGGTGGTTCTCGGAATGCTGATACCGGCCGCAGCGTACGCCTGTTGCATCAGGGAGGAACAGTCGCACCGGTGGGCCGCCGTATCGCCCAGGGGGTTGGTGCAGCTCCCGCCCCACTGGTACCAGCCGCCTTTCGCCTTCAGCGCCCAGGACACCGCCGTGCGTACCTGCGCAGGGGCTTCGGAGAGCGTGTCGTGGCCGACGTTCACCACGTCGGGCGCCGTGCTCGGGGCCGGTGCGGCGAAGTTCGCGCTGGTCGCCATGATGATCTGTACGTAGTGGTAGGTCTGCCCCTCGGCGAAGGACTTGGGGGGCACGCCCCGGTACTGCTGCACGCGTCCCCAGCCGGCGTTGTATCCCGCCAGCGCGAGTTCCACCGGGCTGCCGGAGTACTCGGGGTGGGCCTTCGCCTTCTTCAGCAGGGCGCACATGAACCTGGCCTGGGCCGGTATGGCGTCTTCCGGATCGTTGACGTCCTTGCGTCCGTCCCCGTTACCGTCGACGCCCCGTGTCTTCCACGTGCCAGGCATGAACTGCGCGATGCCCTGTGCGCCGGCCGGGCTGACTCTCGTGGTGTTGAAACCGTTCTCCTGGTAGAGCTGAGCGGCGAGGATCGCCGGGGACAGACCCTCCGAGCAGGACGCGGCCGCCTTGAGGATGAGGTCCACATACTGCGCGGGAACACCGCCCTCGCCGATGCGCAAGGTCTGGGTCAGCGGCATGGCGCCCCTGGTGGCCGGCCGACCGGCGCCGTCGTCGAGCGTCGGAACGATCAGGACCAGTCCCAAACCAAGGGCCGCGGGGGTGACCACCAAACCGGTGGCCGCCGCGGCCAGTGCGTGCTTGATCCGCATACAGCCCCCTCCGGGCACGACCGTTCGCACTTCCAACCATCTAACGTGCCGCGGATCGAGAGGGTTCACGAACCAATCGGTTGTGCTGTACGTGAGTTGAAGTGAGTCCCTGGTGTGCCGAGGGCCGGCGAACAACCAACCACACGACCGACAGCCGTCATCCGCTCGAGCGAGGGAACGATGAAGAGAGTCCCCCAACCAACGTCTCAGCTGCCCGCACAGGCGCGGTTGATGGTGCCTGTGATGGCGGCGACCGGCGGCAGCGGCCGCTCCACCGTCTCGGGTCTGCTGGCCCACGCGCTGGCCCCGGCCGGCGAGGTCGCCGTGTTCGACTTGGCGCCCCGGCTGACGTCTCCGTGGCCGGGACGCTTCACGGCCGGTTCCGGCGCACAGGGGCTGGCCGCTCTGGATCCCCACACACCGCACTCGCGCGACGACGTGCGCGCCGCCTGCTTCGATGTGGCCTGGGGTGAGCAACACGCGTGGCAGCTACTCACTGATCCGGGCGAGTGGCACGCGGTGCCGCTGGAGCTTCCCGAGCAGCCGTCGGCCTGGCATCAGCTGGCGGCGATCGGCGGCTGGCAGGCGGTCGTCGCCGACACACCTCACCAGGTGGGCCATGACATCGCCGTCGCGCGTTGCGCCAACCGGGCGGGCACGACGCGGGAATGGTACGAACTGCCGCACTCGATCGGGGTGCTGACAGCGACGGCCACGGCGAACGGCGTACAGACGCTGCAGCTGGCCGTGCGGGCGCTGCAGGCCGACGGGCTTCCGCTGGACCGCACGGTCGTCTGCCTTGTGTCCACCGACGACAGGAAGGCGCCTCCGGTCGTCCGTGCGGCCGCCGCCATGTTCGCCGCGCACGTGTCGGCCGTACTCGACCTGCCGTACGACGCCGCTCTTCGCACGCACGGCCTGCAGCCCAAGTCACGGCTGAACGCGAAGACGCTCGCGGCGGCCGAAAGGCTCGCCGCCGCGGTGCTGACCGCGGCACACACGGCCTGGGGCGAGCCCTTGCCCGACGCCCCGCGGCCCGCCCCGCTCTCCCTGTCCGTCGCCGCACTCTGAGGAGTACCGAGAGATGAGCCAGCTCATCGGCCTGTTGCAGTCGCCCGTTCCCGGTGTCACACCCGAACTGCCCAAGGAGGTCGACGGCGCCGTCACCACGATCCTCAACTGGACGGCGGGCCTGGGCCTGGCCGCCGCCGTCCTGGGCGGTCTGCTGGGGTGGGCCGCGGTCGCGCTCGGCCAGAACAGCGAGCGGGCCGCACTCGCCGCCCGCGGCAAGCAGGGCATCCTGTGGTCGCTGCTCGGCGCCGGAGGCATCGGCGCCACCTCCGCGCTGGTCCTGACCTTCTTCAACATGACCAACGGAGCCTGACGTGACGACCCGTGACGAGGTGCGCCGGGCCCGGCTCGTGCTGGTAGGCGTCGGCGTGGTGGCGGCCGTTCTGGTCACCGCCGCGGTGACGGGCGTGTCCGCCCTGATGTCCGGCGGTGACTCCCCCGCCACGGCGCAGTCCGGCGCCCGCGACATCGCGGGCGCCTCCGCCGGCGGGACGGCTTCGCAGCGGACGAGCACGGTATGGCCCACGATGACGCCGGAGAAGGCCGAGAAGGTCACCCTCGTCGCTCCCACGGGCCAGAAGGACGGAGTGTCGACCGGCTTTCCCCGCAGCGCCCTCGGCGCACTCTCGGCCGCGGTGTACTTCTGGGAGGAGTTCGCGTTCCTCGACGACCACAAGGCCCGGCAGCAGCTCACCGCCGTCGTCTCCGCCGATTCCGGGCAGGTCGTCGACGCGCGGATCTCCGAGGTACGCGGGCTGCGGGAGGCGGCCGGCCTGCCCCCGTCCGGGGGTACACCGGCCGGGATCACCTTCTCCACCACCGTCAACGCCGCGCGTCCGTTCGCCCTGGACGACACCGGCTCCACGATGCAGGTGTGGCTCAACTTCGACCGCTACGCGACGAAGGCGGACGGCGGGAACGACCGGAGCCCGTTCAGGAACGAGGACGTCGAACTCGTCCTTAAGTGGGAGTCGGACGCGTGGCGGATCACGGACACCGCACCGTACTCCGACCAGCGCTCCTTCCCCACGGCCTACTTCCCGACGTCGCCGTACGCCTGGCGGGACGGATGGGTGCAGGTGCGTCATGGCGACTGAATCGCGTACACCGCGTGGATCGCGGGCACCGCGCACAGCCCGCGGGATCGCCGCGCTCGTGCTGCTGTTCCTGGTGTGCCTCGCGCTCGGTCTCCGGCCGTCGGCCGCCGAGGCCGCCCCGGCCCCGACGCCGCCCCCGGTGTCGTCGGATCCGGCGGGCACCCACGCCTCGTACGGGCCGGACAGCGGCAGGCTCCCACCCGACGAGTGGTCGGGCGTCCAAGCCGGCGTGGACAGCGCGGGCAACTACTGCCAGCTGTACCGGGCGCAGGACTGCGTGCCGCTGAGGTCGGCGGACCTCTCCCAGGCCGACGGCAGCGACCGTGAGCTCCAGGCTCTGGAGACGCGCAGGCTCGAGGAGTGGCGCGACAAGGCGAACCGCTCCGCCAAGGACTTCGACAAGCTGGACGCCTTCCTGACCACGTGTGTCAAGGGCGGGGACACCTTCCAGGAATGCCTGGCCCGCGGTGCCCGCACCTACCCCGCCGCGGCGGGCGGCTCGCAGGCCTGGGTGGCCGGCAAGATCAGCGATGCGGCGTCCGACGCACTGCAGGAGACAGCCGGTTACATCGCCAACGCCGTGATCTGGCTCCTGGAGGAGTTCGCCGACGTCTTCGGCGTCGCCTCCTCCATCGACCTCGACGGCCGAGGGGTCGGCGACCTGGCCGCCATCGGCACCGCGCTGTCGGCCGTCGTCGCCGTGTTCCTGCTGCTCCTGCAGTTCGGAAAGGTCGCGCTGAGTCAGCGGGGCGGTCCCGCCGCCACCGCCTTCGGCGGGCTCGCGAAGTGGGCGGTCATCTCCAGCGTCTATCTCCTGGCCGTGCAGACGGCCCTGACCTGGACCGACGCCGTGTCGAACTGGATCGTCAACTACACCTTCGGCGAGGGGGGAACGGATGGTCAGGACGCGGCCGACGCCATGCGGACCCAGCTCGGCCGGATGTTCAGCGGACTGATCGCGGGCCGCGCGGGAACCGGCGGCAAGGACGCGCTCGTCGTCGGCGACCGCGTCGACGCCCCCGCCACCGGTGTGATCATCGTGCTCGGCATCGTCTGCATCCTCGCCATCGGCGCCCTGTGGGTGGAGTTGCTGCTGCGCCAGGCGGGCATCCTGATCCTTGTCGCCCTCATGCCCCTGATCCTGGTGGGGCAGATGTCCGACGGCACGCGGTCCTGGTGGCCGCGTGCCCGGGACATGTTGATCACGCTCATTCTGCTGAAGCCGGTCGTCATGATCTGCTTCTCGATCGGCTTCTTCGCCCTCAGCCCCGGCAACGGGGCGCAGAACCTGATCGTCGGCCTGGTCGTCTTCCTCATGGCCTGCGCGTCCTGGCCCGTGCTCGCCAAGTTCGTCACGCCCGCCCGGATCACCGCCGGGCTGAAGCTCGACGGCCTCCTCGGGTCCCGCGGCTCCACGACCGCGGCGCACCCCGCCCACCTCACCGGTGCGGGCGCGGTGGGCGGCGGCGCCGCGTACACCCGCGCCCTGGAGACCGAGACCACGTCGGGCACGGCCCAGATGCCCCGGGCCCAGTCCACCCAGCGGCCCTTCTGGAGCGGCCAGCTCCTGGAGGCCCGCCCCCGTGCGAAGGACCGGACCGCGGGGGGACGTCCGCGCAAGCGGCACACGGCGCCGGCCGCTCCTCCACAGGACGGCCGTACCCCCGTCCCCGTACCCATGCAGCCCGTTCCGCCCTCCCACGCGTCGACCGACGGTGACACGGGCCCGAACAAGGAGGTGTGATCCATGTCCGCCCCCCTCACCTACGGCGGCTGGCAGTCGGAGCGGTCCGGGTTCATGGGCCGGCTCTCGGGTCCCGGCTTCGCACTTCTCGCGGCGGGCTCCGGGCTTCTGCTGCTCCCCGTCAACCTCGGCAGCTGGTCGGCCGCGCTGGTGTGCGTGCCCGTCGCCCTGCTGCTGTTCCTTCTCGCCTTCGGCCGCGTGCACGGACTGAGCGCGGACGAATGGCTCACTCTGGCAGTGAGGTATCAGATCGCCGTGGCCACCAAGCGCAACATCTTCGTCTCCGGGGCGTTCGCGCCCCGTTCCGGGAGCACGGGCCGCCAGCCGATGGATCTCCCCGGCGTACTGACCCGCCTGCGCTTCCTCGAAGCCCCGGACGGCCTCGGCGGCCACCTGGGCATCTCCCACGACCCGGTCGCCGGGACGTACACCGCCGTGGCACGGGTACTGTTCCCTGGGCTCGCGCTCGTCGACACCGACCAGCAGACCTCCCGAGTCAGCGCCTGGGCCGCGTTCCTGCGGACCCACTGCACCGAGAACGCCTCGCTCGTCCGCATCGCGATCCACCAGCGCTGCCTGCCCGACGACGGCGCCGCGCTGCGTTCCTGGACGGATCGCCATCTGTCCGCCGATGCCCCCGAGCAGTCCGTGACGGCCCTCGTCGACCTGATGCAGGACGCCGGACCGTCCACCGCGACCCGGGAGACGTATCTGGCGGTCAGTCTGTCGGCCGGCCGCGCCCGGCATGCCATCAAAGGCGCAGGCGGCGGTCAGGTCGGCGCCGCCGCCGTCCTCGTCCGCGAACTGCACGCGATGCAGGCCTCGCTGAACTCGGCCGGCCTCCAGGTCGTGGAGTGGCTCGCCCCGCGCGGCCTGGCCCATGTCGTCCGGACCGGCTACGACCCCGAGGCGCAGCTGACGCTCGCCCAGCTGCAGAACGACGCGCAGTCCCCCGACTGGAAGGGCGTTCCGCCGGGCGTCGACCCGGACCTCGCCGGGCCCGCGTACGCCGAGTCCTCCTGGGGCGTCTACCGCCACGACGGTGCGTGGACCGTGTCGTACCAGCTGCGCACCTGGCCGCAGTCGGACATGTACGCGACCTTCCTGCAGCCGCTGCTGCGGCCGTGCCAGAACGCCCGGCGTTCGCTGAGCATGGTGTACGAGCCTCTCGGGCCGCGCAAGGCGCGCCAGGAGCTGGCGCGGGAGAAGGTCAAGCGGGACAGCGCCCGCACGCTGCGGGCCAGGACCGGGCAGAACGAGAGCGAGGACGAGCGGCGTGAGGCGATGGTCACCCGCGCCCAGGACATCGCGCGGGCCTCGGGACACGGGGTGGTACGGATGACCGCTCTCGTCGCGGTGACCGTGACCGACCCGGCCGAGCTCGACACCGCGTGCGCCGAGCTCCAGGCGGACGCGGCGGCCGCCGGCTTCGAGGTGCGCAAGATGTGGGGCGCGCAGGACGTCGGCTTCTCCGTCGCGGCCCTGCCGCTGGCCCACGGGCTGCCCGACCGAAGGGTTGGCTTCTGATGCGTTTCGCCCTGGGGCGCCGCCCCGACCCGTCGGACACTCTGCTCGCCGAAGCGGACCTGAGCACAGCTGCCGGATTCGAGCAGCGCCCGCCCGCGCCCGAGCCCGGGCCGAAGCCCCGCGGGCGCCGGGAGCGGCAACGGGCGCAATCCCTGGAGGACCCGGAGACCGTGATGCGCGTGGCACCCCGCAGGGGCTGGGCGCAGCCGTTCGCGGGGCGCGCCGCCGGCGTTCCCCGGACCGAGGTGGTGCGGGCCGACACTGCGAACGCGGCGGGCGCTTATCCCTTCCTCCACGCCGCCTCGCTCCCGCCCGTCGGCGCTTACATCGGCCAGAACACCCTCACCACCGAGGCGTTCAGCGCCCATCCATCGGTGTGGGTGCGGGAAGGGCTGTGCACCAACCCCAACGTGATGATCACCGGCATCCCGGGCTCCGGGAAGAGCGCGCACATCAAGGCGCTCTGCTTCCGGCTCATGGCCTTCGGTCACCGCACACTGATCGCCGGTGACGTGAAGGGCGAGTACGCCCGTCTGTGCCGCCATCTGGGCGCCGAACCGGTGCGTCTGGGCCCGGGGCTGCCCGGCCGCCTCAATCCGCTCGACGCCGGACCGCTGGGTGCTGGGCTCGACCGGCTGACCGACCGTACGGAGCTGCGCGGCCGGCTGAGCGAGATCCACCGCAGGCGCCTCACCCTGCTCAAGGCGCTGCTCGAACTGCAGTTGGGCCGCGCGCTGCTGCCGCAGGAGGAGGAGGCGCTCGACGTCGCGGTCCGCGAGGTCACAGGTGAGCTCCACGGCCAGACCCGGCTGACGACGCCCACCCTGCCCCTCGTCTACGACCGGCTGCGCGATCCCACCGACGCCATGGCGGACGAACTGCGCGTGCGCGACCAGGAGGTGCAGCGTGCCCGCGAGCAGATGGAGTCGCTGCGCTCCGCGCTCGGCTCGATGGTCAAGGGCCATCTCGGCGGCCTGTTCGACCAGGAGACGTCCGTCGGACTCGACTGGGAGGCGCCCATCCAGTCCGTCGACGTCTCCGCACTCGAACAGTACGGCGACGAGACCGTCGCGATGGTGCTGACCTGTGTGTCCTCCTGGGCGCAGGCGGCCATCGACCAGCCCGGCAACCGGCCGTGGATCGTGGTGCGCGACGAGCTCTGGCGGCAGATGCGCTCGGGCGGCGCCTCCCAGGTGAAGAAGATCGACGCGGACCTGCGCCTGTCCCGGGCCACGGGCACCATCCAGCTGCTCGCCACCCACCGCCTGAGCGATTTCGAGTCCGTCGGCGCGGCGGGCAGCGAGGCGGTGAACATCGCGCGGGATCTCATCTCCTCCTGCGAGACCCGGGTGCAGCTCGCGCAGGACACCCGCCCCCTCCAGATCACCCGGGAGGCGATCGGGCTGTCCGACGCCGAATGCGACCTGATCGGATCGTGGGGCGCCGGCCAGCGAGGCCGCGCCCTGTGGAAGGTGGGACGGGCCGGTGGCAGCCACGCCGTGCAGCTCGTGCTGTCACAGACCGAGAAAGAACTGTTCGAGACGGACGAGCGGATGGCTCTGTGACCGGCGGACCACGACCGCAAGACCTGCGGCCGACTGTCCTGTGACCGACCACGGTATCCGCAGACACACAGGGAACGGGGACGGATGTGTCAGACACCGCTATACGCTTCGGAGTACTGGGCCCTATAGAGGCATGGTTCCAGGGCGAGCCGATCGACCTCGGGCCGCTCAAACGGCGGGTTCTGCTGGCCCGCCTGCTGCTTGACAGGGATCGCCCGGTCTCCGTCGAGCGACTGTGCCATGACCTGTGGCCCGACGAGGCCCGGCCTTCCGGCGCGGTCTCGACCGTGCGGGCCCACATCAGCCGACTGCGTGCGGTCCTGGAGCCGCACCGTGCGCCGGGAACCCCCGCCACCGTGCTGGTGCGCGACACGGCCGGGTACACCCTGTGCGCCCCGCGCGCGGCTCTGGACAGCGCGGTCTTCGAGGACCTGCTGACCCGGGCGCGTGCGCTGGTGCGGGCCGGCCGGCCGGCAGAGGCCCTGCCGATGGTCGAGGACGCGCTGCGGCTCTGGCGGGGGCCGACGCTGCACGACGCGGGGGGCGACCACGACTTCGCCGCCGTCGAGGTCAGCCGCCTGCAGTCGCTGCGGCAGACCGCCGAGGAGACCCGCGTGGCCACCCTGCTGAAGCTCGGCCAGGCGGACGCGGCCGTGCCCCTGGCCGAGGCGCTCACCACCACCGCGCCCCTGCGGGAGGTGTCCTGGGCGCTGCTGATGCAGGCGCTGTACGCGTCGGGACGCTCCCCGGAGGCGCTGCGGCAGTACGAGCGCTTCCGCGTCGGGCTCGCCGAGGAACTCGGCGTGGATCCCGGTGCGAACCTGCGCAGGCTTCATCTGGCCATCCTCCACGAGGACTCCGACGCGGTCCTGTGCGCTCCGAGGAGTCCAGCCCCCCGGCCCGGCGCCCCCACCTCCGTCGGCCGTCGAATCGACCGCGCAACCGCGTTGCTTCCCCTGGTCGGACGGAACACCGAAGTGGAGGTCATCACGGCGGCGCTCGACCGGGCCGACGGCTACGGCGTGCGCTGGGCCGTGGTCTCAGGGATGCGCGGCGCCGGCAAGACCCGCCTGCTGGAGGAAGCGGCCGGGCTCGCCGCCCGGAGGGGGTTCCACGTGGCCCGCCTCACGTGCCGCTGCGACACGGGCGGTCACCCCGACGCCGCCGAAGTCCTCGCTCCCGCCATACACGTCCAAGAACAGCTCACCGGCGAGAACGGCGACACCGACGGTCCGGCCTCACGCCCGCCGTGGACGGAGGAAGCCGCGACGGCCGCGCTCGTGCGCAAGCTGGCCGAGCACCGGACACTGCTCCTCGCCGACGACGTGGACACCCTCTGCCCCAGCTGCCGTCTGCTTCTGCGCCGACTCGCGGTCCTGCTGCGCGACGAGGTCTCACTGATCCTCTGCTCGGCCGGCCGGTGCGAAGATCCCGCAACGGCCGCCCTGCTGACGGACCTCCCTCACAGCCGCACGGTGCAGCTCCCGCTGTCCCCCCTGACCGCTGACGACGTGCACAAGCTGCTCCGGCACCTCGACGACACCCCGCACCGCGAGCTCCCGGAGAACAGCCGGGCACTGTACCGGCGCAGCGAGGGAAACGCCTTCGTCCTCACCGAGCTCCTCCGGCTGCCGGCCCGCGAACGGCTCGACGCCCGGCACGTCCCGCCGGCGATCGTCCGCAGCGTGCGCGCCCGGCTCGACCGCCTGCCCGAGGAGGCAGCGGCCATGATCGTCCGGGCCGCGGCACACGGCGAGGTCCTGGACTTCGACGTCCTCACCGAGCTGCTGGCCGTCCCACGGGAGCGCCTGCTCACGCTGGTCGAGATCGCTGTGAACGCGGAGCTGGCCGTATGGCACGGCCCGTCCGCCGGTCACAGGCCGCGTCCCCACCGTCTCGACGCCGGCCATTACCGCCTCCCCGGCGTCCTGCGCGAAGCGGTCCTCCGCACGCTCACACCCTTCGCCCGCAGGCGGCTTCACACCTTAACCGCCGCCATGCCGTCTGGAGCATGTGCATGACGCGGAACCACACGCATCGCACGGAAGACAAGGAACACCACGCCATGGATGCGGACCAGCGCAGACGTGAGATCCTCATCGCCGCACGAACCGACGGTTCCGTCGAAGTAACCCGGCTGGCGTCCGAACTCGGCATCTCCCGTGAGACGGTACGCCGGGATCTGCGGCTGCTCGCCTCGCAGGGTCTGCTCCGCCGGACGCACGGCGGGGCGTATCCCGTGGAGAGCGCGGGATTCGAGGCGAGTCATGCCGCGCGCGCCACGCGCCATCTGAGGGAGAAGGCCCGCATCGCCGAGACCGCCGTGTCGCTGCTGCGGGAAGCGGAGTCGGTGTTCATCGACGAGGGATACACGCCGCAACTGGTCGCCGAGGCGCTTCCGCACAGCCGGCCGTACACCGTCATCACGACCTCCTTGGCCACGGCGGCGGCCTTGTCCTCGCGGCCCAACGTGACGATTCTGCAGCTGGGCGGCCGCGTCCGCGGGTCCACCCTCACGGTGGTCGGGGAAGACGCGATCCAAAAGCTGTCCGACCTGGTCACGGATGTGGCGTTCATCAGCGCGAACGGCGTCTCCCGGGAGTTCGGGCTCACCACACCGGATCCCGCAGTCGCGGCCGTCAAGCACTGCGCCGTCAAGCACGCCAGGCGCCGCATACTCACGGGGATCAGCCCGAAGTTCGGTGCGGTCAGTTTCTCCCGGTTCGCCGAGATAGGGGAGTTCGACACCATCGTCACCGACGCGGGTCTGCCGGTCTCCGAGGCACAGCGCTACGCCCGGCTCGGCCCCCAGGTGCTCCGGGCCTGAGCCGAGCTTGTTGTCTGGAACGAACTGGGCGATGCTTCGCGGATGGCAGAAGAAGGCACCGGCGCCTCGCGGTTCGCGGCGCACATCGATGTCCGCGGCCGGATCGGTCACGACCATCGTGTCTGCCGGCTGCGGGACGTGCTGGACCGGGTGGGCGACCGCTGGAGTGTCCTGGTGATGGCCGTGCTCCGCGGCGGCCCCATGCGGTACTCCGATGTGCGGCGCAGGATCGACGGCATCTCCCAGCGCATGCTCACGCTGACGCTGCGGAGCCTGGAGCGTGACGGTCTCGTCGTCCGTACCGTCACGCCCAGCACTCCGCCCCGGGTGGACTACGCGCTCACCCCGGCCGGGCGGACCCTCACGGAGGCGGTGGCCTCGCTGATCCTGTGGGCCGACCAGAACCGGGAACACATCAGCCAGTCCCGCCGCAGGTTCGACGCCTCGTAGGCCGGGCCGAGGGGCGTGGTCACCTCTCGATCGCCGCTTGGAACGCGGCGGTGTCGAAGATGTCCTCCATGCGTATGGCCTTGCCGTCGCGCAGCGTCCAGGAGTGGACGAACGAGAGCGTCTCGGTGTGCCCCGAGAGCGAGGTGACCTCCCGTACCCCGAAGACCACGACCCGGTCGCCGGACTCGACGAACTCCTTCGGGTGCAGTGTGATCCCGCTCAGAACGGTGCGCACGTGGTCGAGGAACCGGCGGACCCCGGCATGCCCCACCTTCGTTCCCCCGAGTCCGTACTTCTCCATGGAGTCGGGATGGATCCAGTGGACGTCCGCGGCCATGATCGACAGCAGACCTGCCAGGTCACGTTCGTGAAAGGCCCGGTAGGCGGTGCGGATCACGTCCACATGGGTGCTGTGTTCGGTCACGGAAGGTCTCCCTGTCTGGTGATGCAGTCCGGGTACAGGAACTGCAGCGTGCGACGGATGCCCTCGCTCCAGCCGACCCGGCACGGGCCGGTCAGTTCCCGCCGCCGGGTGGGATCGAAGCGATAGGTCTCCCGGGTGATGTCGCTCGGCACCAGCTGTGCCTCGATGCCCGTCAACGCCTCCAGGTAGCGGACCAGGTCGGTCATGCCGAGCGCCTCGTCCCCGCCCCAGTTGGTGAGAGTGGCCGGCACGGAGGCGGCGTCCCACAGCTTTGGCACCTGGTCGACCAGGTCGTCCGTGTACAGCGGTGAACACCAGTTCTGCCCTCGCCGGGGCACCATGATGGGCTCGCCGGCCAGCATCCGACGGAAGTACAGCATCGGCACTCCGCCGTAACCGCTGGGACCGTAGGCGATATTGAGCCGCGCGATGGTGGTCGGTATGCCCAGGGCCTGGGCGAACGCCCGGACAGCGCCCTCGGTGGCGATCTTGACGACCGGGTAGACGGGGAGCCAGGGGGCGATGCCGTCGACGGCGTCGTCCTCGGTGTAGTAGTGGTCCAGGGTCCGACGTGCGTACAGGGCGCCAGTGGACACGTACAGGAAGGCCTCGGCGGTGCAGCAGTGGGCCATCAGACGGCCCGTCGCACCGGCGTTGGCCTCGGTGGCGGTGTTGTAGCTACCGCCCTCGCCCCGGTCCACGGCCGCGTGGAGAACGTGCGTGAAGTCCTCGGGCAGCCCCCTGAGGGCGGTGTCGCGGGTATCGTGCATGTCCCATGGGAAGGTGACGACGCCGTGTTGCCACAGCTCCTCCTCACTGCCAGGTGCGCCGAACCGCCCCAGCGCCCATACGTCGTTCTCGGCGGCGAGCGCCTTCGCCACCGGACCGGCCACGTGTCCGGTGGCACCGGTGATCAGGATCTTCTTGTTTCTCACGTGCGTTCTCCCGAAGGGCTGTGCAGGTCAGGCGCCGTCGCCGAGGGCCCGGTCGAGTTCCCGGCGCAGCACCGACTGGAACGTCGCCACGTGCCGCGGCCCCATCAGCGTGTAGTGCTCGCCCGGCACCTCCAGGTACCGGACGGAGTCCGCGAAGTCCTCCCACCGGCTCAGCTCGTCGGCGAGCCAGTCCTCCTTCGTGCCGCGCAGGGGGTCCGCGTAGAAGACCGCCATGTTCCGCACACGGCCACTGGGCGTGTAGCCGCGGCCCAGATCGGTCAGGCGGTCGGCCAGCCGGGCCCAGGCGGTGAACTTCTCGAGCGTGAGGTCGAGCTCTTCCAGGCGGGCCTCGGGGGCGAGGCCGACGAGGTGCGCGAGCTGTTCCTCGCGGGGCAGTCCGCGCAGCGTGCCGGGGAGGTCCACGGACTGCTTCTTGTCGATGAGCGAGAGGAAGAAGGCGAGGCTGGTGGCGGTCTCCACGAAGTCCAGTTCGTCCATGCGGTACTTGATGTGCGGAGGCAGGTTGAAACTGCCGACGAAACCGACCCGTTCGCCGTCCGCCTCCAGCCTCTTGGCGATCTCGAAGGCGACCGCGCCGCCGTACGAGTACCCGGCGACCGCGTAGGGGCCGTGCGGCTGTCTCGCGCGGATGGCCTCGACGTAGGCAGCGACCATGGCGCCGAAGGTGTCGAACGGCTGCTCCCCGGGGTTGAAGCCGCGGGCGCGCAGCGCGTAGAACGGCCGGTCCCCAGCGAAGTACGTGGCGAGGTTGACGAAGACGAGCACGTCGCCCACGCCGGGGTGGACGCAGAACAGGGGGGTCTTCTCCCCCGCCGTCTGGAGCGGAACGATCGGATCGTACGGGCGCGTGTCCCCGCTCTCTGACAGCCGGGCGGCGAGACTGCGGACGGTCGGCGAGTTGAGCACGGTCACGACCTGCACGTCGCGGTCGAGACGCCGGGCGACCAGGCTGCGCAGTCGCAGGATGTCCAGTGACGTGCCGCCGAGGTCGAAGAAGTTGGCGGTGGCGCTGATGCGCCCCGGGTCGGTGGCGAACAGCTCCGCGTAGACCTCGGTGAGGATCTTCTCCTCCCGGCTCTCAGGCGGCACGTATCCGCCGAGACGGCGGGTCATGAGTGCGTCGGCTTCGGCGACCGCCGCGTCGTAGGCCCCGGACTCCAGCCACGTGCGCATGAGCGAGCGCTGGATCTTGCCCAGGCTGGTCTTTGGGAAGGCCGACGTCGGCAGCGGCAGGATCAGCCAAGGACGGAAGCCCCAGTGCCTGACCACGGTGGCGCGGACCGCGGTCAGCACCCGGTGCAGGGCGAGTTCGTCGCCGCCGTCGGTCTCCGGGTGGAAGGCGACGACCAGGTGCTCGGTGTCGCTCTGCGGGGAGCGGGTGGGGAAGGCCGCGACGTAGGAGGGGGCGACGCCGTCCAGCCGCTCCAGGGCGGACTCGATCTCGTGGCTGAAGTAGTTGACGCCGTTGACGATGACGCTGTCCTTGCTGCGGCCGACCAGGGTGAGTCGGCCGGCGTCGATGCGGCCCAGGTCTCCGCTGCGGAACCAGCCGTCCGCGGTGAACGCGTCCCTGGTGGCCTGTTCGTCGCGGTAGTAGCCAGGCGTGATCATCGCGCCGGTCAGCTGGAGTTCGCCGGTGTGCCCTTCGGCGGCCTCCTGACCGTACGCGTCGGCCACACGGATGCGCAGGCCCTCGATCGGACGGCCCAGGTCGGCGAAGTCCCGCCCGTCGCCGACTCGCGGGAACTCGGTCGAGTAGACACAGCCCGCGCAGGTCTCGGTCATCCCGAAGGCCGGCCACAGGGCGTCGCGGGACAGACCGTACGGCGCGAAGGTGCGCAGGAACCGCTCTCCGGTGGCCTGTACGACGGCCTCGCCCCCGCTGACGATATGGCGCAGCCGGGACAGGTCGACCGGGCCCTCCTCCTCGAGACGGTCGGCGGCCGCGTTCAGCGACCCCAGCAGGAAGTTGGGCGTGAACGTCATCGTCACGCCGTGCCGGGAGATCAGCCGCAGGAACCGCAGCGGCTCGGCCAGCACCACCGCGGGCGGGACGTGCAGCTGGGTGGAGCCCGTGGACAACGGGAGCAGGTGGCATTCCAGGAGGGCCGCGACATGGTCGAAGGAGATCCAGTTGAGGCTGACGTCGTCGGGCCCGAGGCGGTGACGCGCGTTCTTGGCGGTCATCGACGCCAACAGGTTCCGGTGCGTGAGCCGCACCGCCTTGGGATTACCGGTGGATCCCGAGGTGAGCACGAGCAGGCAGGTGTCCTCGGGGTCCGCCCGGTACACCTGGCCGTCGGACTCGGTGCCGTGCAGATCCGCGGGGGTGATCACGGTGACGCCTTCGGCACCGTGCGGTGCACCGGACAGTGCCGCGGCCGACCCGGCGTCGGCGATGACCAGGGGTCGCTCCAGCAGGGCGCTGACGTGGCCGAGCCGCACCGCCCGGAGTGCCACGTCGCCGCCGCCCTGGTCGCCCGGGGCCATGGGGACCGGGACGAACCCGCCGAGAAGGCAGCCCCAGAAGACGGTCAGGAACTCCTCGGGCCGTTCGAGCAGCACGACCACCTTGTCCTGCGGCCGAAGTCCGCGCGCCCGGAGTGCCGAGGTGACCTTGCCGGCCGCCCTCAGCAGTTCCGGGTAGCGCCGCAGACGTGTCTCGTCTCCGAAGGAACCGCCCGAGGCATAGCGGACGCCGGTGTGCGCATGCGTGCCGGCGGCCCGCAGCAGCAGGTCCACGACTGTACGGGGAGAGTGAATCTCCATGACGATGATTTTCCTTCCCACCTGACGGCGCCGAACGGTAGCGCATGAACGAGCGGCGTTCGTGACCGAACACACATCACGCACGCCCGTTTCACCACCTGACCGCGTCACACACCATGCGTGACCGGCGACGCACATGGTGGTGTGAAACCAAGGGGCGCCGCGTTCGTAGTCAACCGGGAAGGCACTACGGGCGGTACGCGGCCGTGGAGCACACACGGGCTTGGCGCGGGAGGCCGGGTTGAAGAGAAGCAGGCGCACGAGGCTCGCCGTCGCGGGGAGCACCGCACTCCTGCTGACCGCGGGTTACGCGGCGACCGTCGTCGTGGATCCTTTCAAGAAGACGGGCCCCCTGACCGCCGACGAGATCCGTACGACGTCACAGCACTTCCTCGATTCCTGGGCCGACGGCGAGGTCGCCGCCGCGGCGGCGCTGACCGACGACGCCCCGGCGGCCTCCGACGCGATGACCCGCTACCGCGACGAGCTCGAACCGGCGATGTCCGTCCAGGTCGCACCCGGTGACACCACGACGGTGCCGTTCTCGGTCACCGCCCGGCTCCGCGACGGACAGGCCGCGGCGGCGTGGACGTACGACTCCTCGCTCCGGGTGGTACGCGACGAGCGGACCGGCGAGCCACGTGTCGCCTGGTCGCCCGGAGTGCTGCACCCTCGGCTGGTGAACGGCGGCACTCTGGAAGCCGTGGAGCCGGACGGGCTCAGGGTCGAGCTCACCGACCGGGACGGCAGGGCACTGACCGTCGAGGAGTTCCCGTCCCTGGCGGCGATCGTCTCCGACCTCGGCAAACGCTACGGCGCGAAGCTCGGCGGATCTGCGGGGGTGGAGGTGCGGATCACCGGGCCCGGCGGTGGCCCGGCGGCACCCCTGCACGTGTCGCGGGGCGAACCGGCCGTCGTACAGACCACGTTGTCGGCGTCTGTCCAGCGGGCCGCGGAGCGGGCGGTGAAGAAGTATCCGCAGTCCTCGGCCGTGGCGGTCGAGCCGAGCAGCGGGGAGATCCTCGCCGTCGCGAACAACCGTGCGGACGGCTTCAACGCGGCCCTCCTGGGCGGACGCGCGCCCGGCTCCACCCTGAAGATCGTCACGGCGGCCGCACTGCTGGAGGAGCGGCTGGTCAGCCCGTCCGAGCCGGCCCCCTGCCCGAAGTACGTCACGTACGAAGGAGCCGCCTTCCACAATCTGAACGAGTTCGAGATCCCCGGCGCCACGTTCTCCGACGCGTTCATCCGGTCCTGCAACACCGCGTTCATCGAGCACGCGGACGACATCGCCGCGGACACCCTGGCCCGGGAGGCTCAGGACGTGTTCGGCCTCGGCCTGGAGTGGAAGAGCGGAGTCGCCACCTTCGACGGCAGTGTGCCCGTGGCGGAAGGGCCCGAGAAGGCGGCGAGCATGATCGGGCAGGGCAAGGTCCAGCTGAACGCGCTGAACCTGGCGTCGATCGCCGCGACCACCGTGACGGGCAGATTCCGCCAACCCGTCCTCCTCTCCCCCGACCTGGACGGCCGGACGCTCGCCCAGGCGCGTCGCCCGCTGCCCGAGGACACCGCCGAGCAGCTGCGCGCTCTGATGCGCCGGACGGCCGCCGAGGGGACGGCGATGAAGGCGATGCGCGGGCTGCCGGGCGATGTGGGGGCGAAGACCGGCTCCGCCGAGGTCGACGGGGCCGAGACCTCCGACAGCTGGTTCACCGGCTTCCGGAACGACACCGCGGCCGCGGCCGTGGTGGAGACCGGCGGCCACGGCGGGGACACGGCGGGACCAGTGGTACGGGAGATCCTGGCGGCAGGTGACTGAGCCTTTTTATGACGTCCATCGCGAGAGCCATCCTCACCCTGGAGAGGCAATGCTGAAAAGGCTCGGTGAAAAACCTCCCCGCTGCAGCACGGATCCGGATCTGTTCAACCCCGAACACGATTCAGCCTCCAGGGCTGAGGCGAGGCGAAGATTCGGCGAGCGAAGCAGGAGTGCGCCCGCTGTCCCATCGTCAGATGGATGGCTGAAGTGGGCCCTGATGAACCCGGACCTCACGTCGATCGGTGTATGGGCGGCCACCACGGCACGAGAGCGCAGGGCCTTGCGGGAGCGTCTGGTGGACCGCCTGGGGCCGGACGGGGTGTGTCGTGGCGGCCGAAGACAAGAGGGCACAGCGAATGGCGCCTCGCTCCGGCCCTGCCCATCACCGGGGCCGCCGTCTCACACTGCCAGAGCACACGTCCACCACGGCTGCCTCAGCGGCCTGAACCGTGTCATCCGCGGCCGTCCGTCGATGCTTCCACCGTGCTATCAGTCTGGCGTCACGGGCAACCAAGCGCTCCCTCATCAACGTAATTATTGGTGTGTTCCCTCATGAGTACCGGCCCCCTTACACGGCGGCCAGGGAGCATGCTCCGGTGATGAGGCCGGAGTCCAGCGGTTCAACAGCTTCATAAGTTCGGCCACGTGTACGGCGCCGCACGCGCGGACCCACGTCCGCCCGACGGGTTGCCGTGCCACACCCTGTTACCCCGGTACCACCACGCAGCGCGACTGGATGGCGGCCAGTGGCCGGACGCGCGGCTCTCCTCATGGGCCAGTCCGAGTGGACCAGTACGACACCCCTGACACGAACACGGGAGCACCCATGTCCGAGCAGCCCGGCAGGCCCAGTTGGGTCTCTCCTCCGCAAAGCGAAGCCGCCACGGCGGCCCGGCCCCTTCCTGAAGAAGCCGAGACCGAGCAGCCGCGGTCACAGTCGGCCACCGCAGCTGAAGAGGGACCGGCACGCACGGCTGCCAGCACGTCGGCTCCGATCACGACGGCAACGGCCGCCCAGCCGGACGTCGAGCGAGCGAGCGGCACCGGACAGGAGGCGACACCTGACCGGCAGTCACGGGGCCGGGCCGAGTCCGTCACCCAGACCATGTCGGCCGGCTACGGAGGGCCGCCGGAGCCCAACGGTGTGCTCACCCGGCCGAGGAAGCCGATTCTCGCCGGTACGGCGATAGCGGGCGCCGTGCTGCTCGCCCTCCCCCTCCTCATGCTGGGTTCCGGTGACAAGCAGGACAAGGCTGCCCCCGCGGGAGCGGCAGTGACCGACACAGGCGACCCAGGGACGGGCGACACGGTCCTGGGCGGCTCCGGCGAGGACTCGTCGGGCGGTGGAGCCTTCGTAGCGGCTTCCCCCACGGCCACAGCTTCCCCCACGCCTCCGCCCAGCCCGTCGTCGAAGTCCCCCCAGAGCAAGAGCACCAGGCCCGCTGCGGCCGCCACGACGCAGGACGCCAAGAAGCCCGCACCGTCCTCCGCTCCCCAGCAGAGGGCCCTGGCGCCGAACAGCAAGGTGTCTTCGCCGGCACTCGATCTCACGAACATCCTGCTCAAGAACGCCAGCACCGGACTCTGCGCGGACATCCCCGGAACAGGAAAGGGGCGGCTTGACCAACCCGTCCAGCAAGCGGCGTGCGTCACGGGGACGGGAGACAACCAGATGTGGAGCCTGACCAAGGGCAACTCCAAGACCACCGGCCCCGGCGGGACCACTCTCTACGTCGTCAAGAACCTCAAGGACGGCCTGTGTCTCGACGTGCCCGGCTACGGCGCCCTCGGAGCGACCCAGGTCGTCAGCGAGTACTCCTGCAACCTGACGACCGCCGACAACCAGTTGTGGTGGCTCGACAAGCGAGCGAACAACACGTAC